>VBKG01000195.1 GCA_005879585.1 Deltaproteobacteria bacterium
TGTCGAAGCGCGTCATCACGTAGAGGCGCCCGCGCGGTTCATCGAGGACGAGGCCGGTCGGGCCGCCGCCGGTGACGGCGATGTGATCCGCGGCGTCGGGGACGAAGGTGTCGTTCTCGAGCTCGGCCGTCGCGAACACGCCGATTGCGCTCGAGCCGAAGGCGCAGGCGTAGAGCGTCGCACCGTCGCCGCTGACGGCCAGGCCGAGCGGCGTCGCCAGGCTCCGCTCCTTCACGCCCGCCGGGCTCGGGACGACGGCGTAGTCGATGTGCTTGTTCAGGTGGCGCGGCTCGACGGCCGCGCCGTCGAGCACCGTGATGCGCGTCTCGTGGAGGTGTCCGCGGACCGTCGTCGGCGACGGCGCGCCCGGAACGGTCGCGGCGAAGCTCCCGGGCCCTTCGAACCGGACCTCGTTCCGCGCGTCGGTGTTGCTGACGTAGACCTTCCCCGTGGCCGGGTTGACGGCCATGTTGAAGAGGACCGTGCCCACGCCGGCGAAGGCCGCGGTCTCTACCGGCGGCGTTGCATTGGCGTCGATGGCGAAGACGTCGTCGTCCGGCAGCGAGAAGCGAACGGCGGCGCTCCAGTCGCGGCCGGCCCGGTCCTCCCAGTGGCCGCTCGAGGCATTGAACTTGACGATGAGGCCGGTCTCCGGCCCCTGAGTTCCCTGAAAGTTGGTGTTCGGTCGCGGCAGACCGCCCGGCATGACGCTCCCGTCGGACAGCGTGCAGGGCGCGGCCGTCGCGCCGCCGTTGCAGACGAGCCCTTCGGAGAGGCTGGCCGTCTGGTTGCCCGACTGAAAAACGGCCGCGTACACCGTGCCGCCGTCGGGCGTGACGGCGAGCGCGCGCGGCGTGTCGCCGAACAGCGTCAGGAGCGCGAGCCGTGTGCCGCCGAGCGAGCTGCCGAGGTTGTTCGCGTCGAACACCCAGACGTCGGCACGTCCGATCCCCGCCGTCGTGAGGTCGCTGAGCGGCACGCCGCTGTTCTGCCCGCGGTGCGCGGTCGTGATGAAGGCCCGGTTGCCGCCGGAGCCGGCGAACACGATGTCGCGCGGCTCGTCCCCGACGAGGAGCGTGCGCGTGACCCGCGGCGGTACGGAGCCGACGTCGACGATGCTCACGCTGTCGGAGAGGTGGTTCACCACCCACACCTCGCCGTTGGTGCGCGCCGCGACCGCGACCGGCTCGAGGCCGACGGGAACGGAGTCCGCATGCGTCAGCCCGCCGGCGGAGACGTCGAAGATCTCGAGCCGATCGTCCGGCGTGTCGACCGCGAACAGGCGCGTGCCGTCCGGCGAGAGCGCGAGCGGCCGGACCTGACCGCTCTCGAACGTGACGAAGGAGGCACCGGCCGGCGGCGGGCTCGCGACGAGCAGCGCGACGAGCACGGGCAGACCGCGGGCGAGCCGGCGTGGCGACATGGAGACCCCCTGGAAGGGTCGACGCATACCACGCCGGCAGGCTCGCGGCCCAGCTTTTTTTTCGTCAGGCGCCGGCCAGGGCCTCGGCATCCCAGCCGATGTACCGGACGCCGGGCAGGGGCTCGGGCGCGTGGAACTCGACGGCAGTCGTGTGTCGCGACGTGAAGCGCTGGCGGCCGCGGCGCGTCACGATCTCCACGTCGCACGAGGCGACGTCGCTCTGCGCGACGTGCAGCTCGCGGCCGTCGGGATCGCGATAGACGTAGCCGACGAGGCTCTCGGGGGCACACCACGCTCGGGCGGTGATCGAGCCGGACGCGGCCCGCAGCTCCAGCGCGGCCGGCCCCGACATCGCAAGGCGGTTCCGCAGCGACGCCACGAGGCCAGTGGATGCGACGTCGCCGCCGGCGCTCCGCCACGCGACCGGCGTGAGCCACGGCCCGGGAATGCCGCCGGCGATCTTCCGGTCGAGGCGAGCCGACGCCGCTTCGAGCCGGGCGCTCGGGTCCTCGGCAAACGCCGGGCAGTAGAGCCAGCAGAGCTCCTCCACGTGCCGCGTTCCCCACAGATGCGCCTGGAGCCCCGGCGCCGCCAGGAGCCGGCGGGTGACGCCGTCGACGGTGATCGTCCCGGAGAAGACGGTGTCGGCGTGCGGCCGCGAGACGTGCACGGGGAGCGGCAGCCGGCGGAGAAGCCACGGCTCCGCGTCGGCGGGACGCTCCGCCGGGATGAACGCGAGGTCCCACGCGAGCCGGCGGCCGCCCTGCGACACGGTCCCGGACGCGTGGCCTTCTCCGAGGACGCACGCGCCGATCCGGATCCGGAAGCGGTCCGCGGTACCGGGACCGTACGCCTCCGCCGGGTGAATCGCCTTCATCGCGACGGCCGGTTCGGCCGCCGTCGCGTCGAACCATGCGGCCCACACGATCGCGCGGGACGCGGCCTGCGCACCGCGAACGGGCGCGAACGTGGTGTAGCGGAGCCAGAGGGCGCTAGCGGTGGCCGGGTGGAAGACGACCAGGAACCAGATCTCGACGAAGCCCGCGCCGCCGTGCCAGCGCGGCAGATTCGCACGCTCGCTCGCCGTCATCGCGTGCGGCATGGTAGCGTCCGGCCTCCATGGACGACAGGCGGGTCCCGACCGACCTCGCGGCGCTGCCGAAGGCCGAGGTCCACGTGCACCTCGAGGGCAGCGTCCGCCCCGCGACGCTCGACGAGCTCTGTCACCGCGGTCGCTATGTCGTGCCGCGCACCTTCCACGACCTGAACGGCTTCATCCACGCGGTCTCGGCGGCCTGGACGACGATGATGCAGCCCGGCGATTACGCGCGACTCGTGCGCGAGTACTGCGAGGACGCCGCCCGCGCGGGCATCCGATACGCGGAGGTCGAGCTCGTGCCCGGCGGGCGGCCGTACGACTGTCTCGGAGAGGCCGTCGAGGCCGCGTCGCGACAGCGCGACGTCGCCGTGCGGTTCGTCGCCGGCCTGAACCGGGACCTGCCGCTCGAGCTCGCCTGGATGATGCTCGAGGCGACGAAGGGCGTGCCGGAGGTCGTCGCCGTCGGCCTCGGTGGCGCCGAGGATGGCTTCCCGCCCGAGCCCTTCGCCGCGTTGTTCGCGGAGGCGCGACGTTGGGGGCTCCACTCGGCGCCGCATGCGGGCGAAGACGCCGGCGCGGTGTCGGTCCGCGGCGCGCTCGCGGCGCTCGGCGCCGAGCGGATCCAGCACGGGGTGCGTGCAGTCGAGGACCCGGCGCTGGTCGCTGAGCTTGCTGCGCGCGGCATTCCCCTCGCGATCTGCCCGACGTCGAACCTGCGCCTCGGCGTCGTCCGGTCGCTCGACGATCATCCGCTGCGGGACCTGTGGGCGTCGGGCGTGCGGGTGTCGGTCAACACCGACGACCCGGGGTTCTTCGGCTGCGACCTGGTCGGCGAGTATGTGATTGCGGGGCGGCTGCTCGGGCTCGACCGCGCGGGGTATGCGCGGCTCGCGCTGAACTCGGTGGAGAGTACGTTCGCGCCCGAGGAGGTCAAGGCAGACTTACGGCGGGCGATCGCCGACTGGCTCGACGGTTGACATGGACCGCCCGGTCCTCTGGCAGTTCACGTACTCGCACTTCAACGAGAAGGCGCGCTGGGCCCTCGACTTCAAGCGGGTACCCCACGTGCGTCGCTCGCTGCTCCCGGGCCCGCACGGCGTGAAAATCCGCAGGATGACGGGTCAGACGGCCGTACCAGTGCTGGAGCTCGATGGACGGGTGATCCACGACTCGAGCCGCATCATCGCGGCGCTGGAGGAGGCATTTCCGGACCCGCCGCTGTATCCGCGTGACGAGGCCGAGCGCCGGCGTGCGCTCGAGCTCGAGGATTTCTTCGACGTCGAGCTCGGCCCGCACATCCGGCGGCTGGCGTTTTACCTGCTCCTGCCGTTTCCGGACACGGTGGTCGCGATGTTCTCCCAGGAAAGTGGGTGGGCGGCGCGGGCAGCGTTCCGGGCCGCATTCCCGATGGTGCGCCCGATGATGAAGAAGGCGATGCGGATCGACCGGCAGGGCGCGGAGCTCGGCCGGGCCAAGACCGTCGCGGCCCTCGATCGGATCGCGAAGGAGCTCGGACCTGCGGGCTACCTCGTCGGCGATCGGTTCACGGTCGCGGACCTCACCGCCGCCGCCCTCCTCTCCCCGCTGGTGGCGCCGCCCGAATTTCCCTACCCGCCGCCGCCGATGCCGGAGCCGGTCCTCGAGGCGCGGTCGTCGCTCTCGGAACACCCGGCGTTTCAGTGGGTGCTCGACACGTATCGGCGGCATCGCGGGGCATCGGCGGCGGTGCGGGCGTAGGTTGGGTAGCGACGCACGGGGGACGCCATGCAACGAGGCGCGGTGCTCTCAACAGGGCGAGAGAACGCGTGGTCCGAGAGTCGCTGCTCAAGTTCATTCGTTTGACGCGTTGAACTT
>VBKG01000196.1 GCA_005879585.1 Deltaproteobacteria bacterium
GCCAACGCGCTCGCGACGGCGGAGAGCGTGCGCGCCGAGATGGAGCGCCTCAAGGCGCGCTTCCCCGCGGGCATGGAGTACAAGATCGTCTACGACACGACGGTCTTCGTCGACGAGTCGATCCACGAGGTCTACAAGACGCTGTTCGAGGCGTTCGTGCTCGTCTTCATCGTCGTCCTGGTGTTCCTGCAGGACTGGCGCGCCACGCTGCTGCCCATGATCGACGTCCCGGTGTCGCTGATCGGGACGTTCTTCGTCATGGCGATGCTCGGCTTCTCGCTGAACAACCTCTCGCTCTTCGGTCTGGTGCTCGCCATCGGCATCGTGGTCGACGACGCGATCGTCGTCGTCGAGAACGTCGAGCGCTGGATGGCGAAGGGCCTGCCGCCGCGCGAGGCGACCATCAAGGCGCTCGACGAGATCACCGGCCCGGTGATCGCGATCACGCTCGTCCTGAGCTCGGTCTTCATCCCGACGGCGTTCATCGCCGGGATCAGCGGCCAGTTCTACCGGCAGTTCGCGCTCACCATCGCCGCCTCGACCATCATCTCGGCCATCAATGCCATGACGATGGCGCCCGCGCGGGCCGTCACCCTGATCAAGCCGCACGCGCACGGCGAGGAGCGTCGCGAGGCGCTGCCGCTGACGGCGGTGGTGCTTCTCGGCGCCGTGCTCGCCGATTTCTTCCTGACGGCACGCGTCCTCCACCTCTTCGGCCTGTCGGCCGGCGGGCACGGGCACGAGGCGCACGGCAGCCCCGCAGTGCGGTGGGCGATCCGTCTCGCCATCGTCGGGGCGGGCGGCTTCGTCGGCCATCGGCTGAACGAGCGCGTGAACCGTGCGCTGCTCTCCTTCTTCCGCGGGTTCAACCGGTTCTTCGAGCGGCTGGCGGAAGGGTACGGGAGCATCGTGGCCCGGCTCGTGCGCGCGACCGGGATTCTCCTCGTCGTGTACGGCGGACTCATGGTCCTCACCTGGGTCGGCTTCCGCACCGTGCCGGTCGGCTTCATTCCGGAGCAGGACAAGGGATACCTGGTCGTGAATGCGATGCTGCCCGACGGCGCGAGCCTCGAGCGGACCAACGAGCTGATGGTCCGGCTCGACGAGATGGTGCGCGCCACGCCCGGCGTCGCGCACACCATCCGCCTGCCCGGCTACTCGATCCTCACCAGCAACAACATCTCGAACGTCGGCGGCATGTTCGTGATCCTCGAGGACTTCGAGGAGCGGGTCCCGAAGAAGCTGCCGGCCACGACCGTGGCGGCGAATCTCCGCGCGCAGTTCCAGCAGGTCCAGGACGCGATCGTGGTCACCTTCGGCGCGCCACCCGTCGACGGGCTCGGCAACACCGGCGGGTTCAAGCTCCAGGTACAGGACCGGGCCGACGCCGGTCCCGAGGCGCTCCAGGGTGCGGTCGAGACCATGATCCGCGCCGGCAGCGCGCAGCCCGGGCTGGTCGGCCTCTTCAGCAGCTATCGGGCGGCGCAGCCGCAGCTCTACCTCGACGTCGATCGGGCGAAGGCGAAGGCGCTCGGGGTCGCCCTGAACGACGTCTTCCAGACCCTGCAGATCTATCTCGGCTCGGCGTACGCCAACGACTTCACCCGCTTCGGGCGCAACTGGCAGGTGAACGTGCAGGCCGACGCGGCCTATCGTGTCGACCCGGACGACATCGGCCAGCTGAAGGTCCGCAACCGCAACGGCGGCATGGTGCCGCTCTCGACGCTCGTGACCGTTCGCAACACCACCGGCCCGGCGATCGTGAACCGCTACAACATGTTCGCGTCGGCCGAGATCGCCGGCGGCACGGCGCCGGGTGTGAGCTCCGGCCAGGCGATCGCCACGATGGAGGCGCTGGCGGCGAAGGAGCTGCCCGCCACCATGAGCTTCGAGTGGACGGAGCTCACGCTGCAGCAGATCCTCGCGGGCAACACGGCCGTGTTCGTGTTCATCCTTGGCGCCGTGCTGGTCTTCATGGTCCTGTCGGCCCAGTAAGGTGGGGCTCGTCGTCCTGATCGGCCTGGCCGCCAAGAACGCGATCCTGATCGTCGAGTTCGCCAAGCAGCTCCAGGACGAGGGCACCGCGCGCTTCGACGCGATCGTCACGGCCTGCAAGACGCGACTGCGGCCGATCCTCATGACCTCGTTCGCCTTCATCCTGGGCGTGTTGCCGCTGATCGGCACCGCCGGCGCCGGCTCGGAGATGCGGTTCGCCCTCGGCATCGCGGTATTCTCCGGGATGCTCGGCGTCACCGTCTTCGGCATCTTCTTCACGCCGGTCTTCTACGAGGTGATCCGCGGGCGGACCGACCGCCGGGCGGCGCGGCGGCAGGCCGAGGCGGCACCGGTGGTGCACGCGCCCGAGCCGCGCGAGGCGCACGCCGAGGTGTCCTGAGCTTGCGCTATGTAGCCCGGTCAGTCGTCGCGCGCCTGCGAGTATAGACTCACAAGCCGCGCGACGAGGACGGCCAGGTACATCTGTCCGCTCACTCCCTCGACGACCGCGAACCCGCGCGCGGGCTCGCTCACCGGCACGACGTCACCGTAGCCCAGCGTGGCGAGCGTGACGAAGCTGAAGTAGATCGACTGTGCCAGGCCGACGGGCTTCGCACCCCCGAACGACCCGGGCCAGAGCTGATCCAGCGCCCTGTACGCGACCCCGAAGAGAAAGCCGGCGAGGAGGTACCCGTCCAGGGCCGCTGGAAGAGGCCTGCGCGATGATGCCCGCAGCCCGAGGGCCTGCTCCGACGCTGGCGCAAAAAGGCAAGACATGTCGAGCGGGAATGACGAATGATGCGGGGACACAGGAAGCGGAGAGGACTCCAATGCGTTGGTGGCATCATCAACGATCATGCCTACGAGATAGAGGACGATTGCTTGCGAGCGCCGTTCTCCTCGCGCTCGTGCTGACCCCGGCCGGACGCGCCGATGAAGCGCCCGTGGCAACGATCGCGGTCTCGTCCTCGACGTCGGGCTCGAGTCTCGCCGGTCGCCTCGTCGAGGGTGTGATGAGCTTTCGGGGTCAGGACTATCTCCTGACGCTACGCGGCGTCGCGGAGCCGGTAAACACGGTGGGGTCCGTCCGTGGACTCCTGCGCCCGGGCGACATCGAGGGCACCTTCCGGCCCTCCGACGGGGCCCTGCGAAACGCCTCCGGTGTGACGATTCGCTTCGAACCACCGCTCCCGCTCGTGGCGGGTCGGCTCGAGATCGAGGTGTCGAGGCAGATGAGTCCGAAGTCTTCCGGCGGCCAGCCGGGGGCCGGGATCGAATGAGAGGCTCCTCGCCGCGCTCCGTGCTCTGCGCGGCTGCCGCCGCGATCTGCCTCATCGCCGCGTCGGCGCCGGCTGCGGAACGCTCCGCGCCCGACGGTGAGCACGCTGCCGCCGACGCGACGATCACCTTCCGCGGGCGGTCGGCCTCAGTCGGCATCGGCTTCTTGTGGGGCGCATCGACGGTGGAGTTCCAGAGCAGGACCTACCCCGTACGCGTCGACGGCTTCGTGCTCGGCGGCCTCGGGACCAGTTCGCTCGAAGGGACCGGCCGGATCTTCGGCCTCGCCAAGATAGAGGACCTGAGCGGCGACTACACGGCCCTCGCCTCGGGAGCGGCCTTCGGCCAGGGCACGGGGACGATCGTCATGCGCAACGACAAGGGCGTGCGCATCGTCATCGACGCGAAGGCCGCGGGCTTCGGGGTCGGCATCGGCCCGCGCGGGATCACGCTCAGCGTCGGCGAGATGGGCGGACCGCCGGCCGACGCGAGCGCTCGACTTCCGAAGACGCTCGGCTTCGGGGAGGTGAAGACCGGCCCGCTCTTTCTCCGTCCCACCCTGAACCTCCAGATGTATGCCGCCGCCTCGCACAACGCCGGCTTCAACGGCCGGTGGTCGTTCGGGCCCGTGGAGAAGGCCGACAGCTGGCTGGAGCACTCGAACGAGGTGGGCCTCAACGCCCGCTACCCGCTCGGGGACTACGGAACCCTGCAGGGGAGGGTCAGCGGCGTCTACTCGCTCACGACGAGCGGGCCCGATGGGCCGGTGACGAACGGCTCGAAGGACACCGTCAGCAAGTACACGCTGGAGAGCGCCTACCTCGCGTGGAAATCCGGCGATCTCTTCCCGAAGCTCGGGTCCGACTTCATCGAGATCAGTACCGGGAACCAGAACTACCAGGTCTTCGACGGCCTGCTCTTCTGGGATGGAGGCCAGGACAGCACCCACCGCGGCGCGAACTGGATCTCCCCGCGCAAGGCGTTCCGCGAAACGGGGATCGTCAGGCTCAACTACAAGGGCCTCACGGTCGAGGGAGTCCACCTCAAGTACAACGACGACCCGGATACCAATACCCGGCTCGGCGCGGGGCGGGTCGACTACACGATCGATGACCTGATCATGAAGCACCTGAGGGTCGGCGTCATGTACTTCGACATCTACCACTCGGACACACCTTCTCGCGACGGCATGGACGGCATCCAGGTCTATCACGAAGCAGCTCCGCTGCCGGCGCTTCCCGACCTCAGCTACAAGACGTCCTTCGTCCACGAGAACAACTCGAAGTCGTCCGGCCTCTCGGAGGCCAACGGCTGGTACGTCACACCGGCGTACCAGCTGTCGACCCTGCCCTGGAAGCCTCAGCTCAGCTACCGGTATGCGTCGTTCAGCGGCGGCGGGACGCGGGGATTCGACTCCCTCTTCACCGGGCTCCCGGAGTGGGGCTCCTGGTTCCAGGGAGAGCTCCTGGGAGAATACGTCCTCTCCAACAGCAACCTGAACTCCCACCAGGTGCGTCTGCTGCTCAAGCCGAACGAACTCCTGAGCGTCAACCTGATCTACTACAAGTTCCTGCTCAACAACCGGAACCAGGACTTCGGCCTCACCCCGTCGCGCGTGGATCGCTCCCTCGCCGACGAGGTGGATCTGATTTTCGATCTTGCGCTGGCGAACTGGTGGTCGGTCACCGCCGCCTGTTCGGTGGCCAATCCCAACAAGGGCTTTCGCGAGGCCGTCAACGGATCGTCGACTTGGATCAACGGCTATCTCTACATGAGCTTCACCTTCTGATGTCGGCCCCCGGCGGTCCGTGGGCGGGAGCCGGTCGACGCCGTAGCGGGGGCTGAGGGCGAACGGCGGATCCGAGGGAGCGACAACCGTGTCGTACAGCGATACCCCGATGCCGGCGGCACTCGCCTCCGGCTTTCCCGTGCTCGTCGTTGGCGCTCACGTCGACGAGGACTCGGCGATCGGGCGCAGCGTGGTGGAGATCAGGGCGGCGCTCGAGGCGCTCGGACGCCCCGTCGTGCTCGCCGACTCGCTGGACGATGCCGAGGCCGCCGTCGAGTCGCATCCGGCGCTCTCCTGCGTGGTGCTCGGCTGGGGGATGGCGGCGGCGAGCGACGAGGCACTCGCGCAGACGACGCGGATCCTACGGCGGATCCGGCAGCAGGCGGCCTCCCTGCCCGTCCTCATCGGGGCACGCCGGGGGGCCACCCGCCAGGTGCCGCTCGAGATCGTGGAGCAGGTCGCGGGCTACATCTGGGTGCCCGAGGACAGCGCTGCTTTCATCGCCGGACGCATCGACGCGGCGGCGCGGCGCTATCTCGACACCGTGCTGCCGCCGTTCTTCGGGAAGCTCGCGAACTTCGCCGACACGCACGAGTACTCGTGGCACACGCCCGGACACACGGGCGGTACGGCCTTCATGAAGACGGCCGTCGGCCGCGCCTTTCTCGCCTTCTACGGCGAGCAGATGCTGCGATCCGACCTCTCCGTCTCGGTGGGTGAGCTCGGTTCCTTGAATGACCACTCCGGGCCGGTGGCCGAGGCGGAGCGCTACGCGGCGCGGGTCTTCGGGGCCGACCACACCTTCTTCTCGATGGGAGGCAGCTCGGCGAGCAACGAGATGATCCTGCACTCGGCGGTGGCGGACGGCGACATCGTCCTGGTCGACCGCAACTGCCACAAGTCCCTCAACTACGCGCTCAACATGAGCGGCGCCATCCCGGTGTACCTGAAGCCGCGGCGCAACGCGCGCGGTGTGATCGGCCCGGTGCCCGCCAGTGAGATCGAGCCCGAGATGCTGCGACGCAAGATCGCCGAGAGCCCGCTCGTCAAGGGCGGGTCGCGCAAGCCCGTGCTCGCGGTGCTCACGAATTCCACCTACGACGGCCTCTGCTACGACGTCGAGCACACGACGCGGCTCTTGAGCCAGAGCGTCGACCGCATCCACTACGACGAGGCGTGGTACGCGTATGCGCGGTTCAATCCCCTCTACGAGGGCCGCTACGGGATGCACCGCGGCCGACGGTCGCCGGACGACGCGACTGTGACGGTGACGCACTCGACGCACAAGCTCCTCGCCGCACTCTCGCAGGCCTCGATGATCCACATCCGATCGGGACGGATCCCGGTCGAGCCCGCGCTCTTCAACGAAGCGTTCATGATGCACACCTCCACGTCGCCGCAGTACAGCATCATCGCGTCCACGGACGTCTCCGCGAAGATGATGGACGACGCTGGCCCGGCGCTCACGGCCGAGTGCATCCGCGAAGCCGTCGATTTCCGGAAGGCGATGCTGCGCATCGGCCGGGATCTCGACCATCGCAAATCTGGAGATTGGTGGTTCCAGAGCTGGCAGGCCGACGAGGTGGCAGGCAAGGCGTTCCTCGAAGCAGACCCCGAGCTGCTCGCGACCTCGAGCGACGCATGGCTCCTGCGGCCCGGGCAGGGCTGGCACGGGTTCGGCGACCTGGG
>VBKG01000197.1 GCA_005879585.1 Deltaproteobacteria bacterium
ACGTGCGCGGACTCGCCGCTCTCCCGCTCGTGCGCGACCACGGTGAGCGGATCGAGCTGCGTCACCGGGACCTCGCTACCGAACTTCTTTGCCACCTCGCGGATGATGTCCGCGGCGGACAGGTTCTTGCCGTCGACCGTACCGCCCGTGCCGTTCCCCGACCCGAGCCGGAGCGGCAGCCCCTTCTGCGCGGCCACCTCGTTCAGCATCCGCTCGGTCACCGTTCCTCCGCAATTGGATGCGACGCTCACGTCGCCGATGGGCCGGTAGTCCGTCGCGCCGTAGAACTCCTCATCCGACTTCTCGTACTGCTGGCGCAGGCGATCGAGCTGCGCGCGCTTGCCAGGATCGGCGGTCACCGTCGCATCGATCTGCTCCTGGATGTCGTAGAAAACGCTCGTGTAGCCGAGCTTCACCGTCTCCTGCTGGCCCTGCACGTTGATGCCGGTCACGGTGATCGTCTTCGCGCAGTTGTTCTTGTCCGGTGGCGGCGCCGCGAGCGGCCCGATCGCCCGCGCGCGTGCGCTCGCCGCTGCGGCCTGTCCGGCGTGCGCCTGCATGAGCGCGTCGAGCTTGTCGTCGATCAGGTACGAGTAGCTGTCGGTGTCGAGGCCGCCCTGACCGTCCAGCACCTTGATCGTGTGGGTGACGAAGTCGGTCGCCCAGATGAAGGGGCCGAAGAGGTTCTGCTGGAGCCAGCTGACGAGCACAGGGACGGCGCGCGGGTCGCCGATCCGCTCGAGCGCATACGCGAGCAGGCAGAGCGGCATGTCGTCGGCGAGCGTCGCGGGCTGGCGGAACGCGTCGAGGATACCGTCGACCGCGGCGGGGCCCTGGGCGATCAGCGCCGCGAGCTCGGGATTGTAGAGCTCCGCGGCGCCGCGGATGAGCTTCGGCAGGTTCTCGTTCGACATCCGCGCCTGGACGCCGACGTCGCGCAGGACGGCGGCGACGTCGCCCGGTGCGAGACGCGACGCCACGACGGTCCGGCGCCGGGGCTTCGCTTTCTTCGTCTTGATGCCGCCGGTCATGGCGCTGCATGCCGGAGCGCGGAGTTTCGCCTTCAGCGCCACCGGCCCGGCAACGCCGCTGCACGACGTCCACGCGGCGCTCAGGTTCGTGACCTTCCGTTGCGCCTTGATGTTCGCTGCGGCGGGCTCGTTGCACAGGCCGACGAGCCACACCTGGGTGCTCGTGAACACGACGCGCGCGGGAACCGGGGTCGCGCCTTTGACGACGAAAGTCCCGGCGGGACAGGGAACCGGCTTGGATCGCGTCCCCAGCGCGAACACGACGCAGAGAACGCTCAGGATGATGCCGAAGCCCGCGATGCGACGCATTCATCCGTTGTACGTGCGGCCCGCGCATCAGTCACGCTTAGCGGCCCCCTTGTCGCCCCCGATTGCAGGTGCTTTGTCGACGAGGCTGAGGGCACATCGGAACCCGATGTGAACGAGCCCGGTATCCGGCGCTTGGTGCCCGCGGGCGGAAACCCGGAATCCATGGCACACCTCGGGATCGCAGAGGAACGATCCACCGCGGATCACCTTCTCGCTCTTCGGCCCCGGCGTGAACGGCGCGTCGCGCGCGACATACGGGCGGTACCAGTCCGCGCACCACTGCCACACGTTTCCGCCCATGTCCGTGAGCCCGCTCGCGCTCGCGCCGAACGTCCCGACGGGCGACGTCGTCAGGTAACCGTCCGCGACCGTGTTCTCGGTAGGGAAATGCCCCTGCCACGTGTTGGCGCGATAGCGACCCCGATCGACGAGCGCGTCGCCCCATGCATAGTGGTCGCCCGCGCGGTGCCCGTGGCGCGCCGCGTGTTCCCATTCGATCTCCGACGGGAGCCGCTTCTTTCTCGACGCGCAGTACGCCACCGCATCGTTCCACGACACCTGCGTCACGGGATGATCGTCGGCGGCCGCCTTGGACGGATCGAAGGGGTAACGCCAGCTGACGCCGCGAACGAGCCCCCACTTTCCCGTCTTCGTGTCGAACACGCCTGATTCGCCGGCGCGCTCCGCCTGCGTCGCGTATCCCGTCGCCTCGACGAAGCGGCGGAACTCGGCGACGGTGACCGGGTGCACGTCGAGCCAGAAGGGTGCGACGTCGGCGTAGAACGTCGGCCGCTCCGACGGCTCGCCGTCGTCGGAGCCGATCCGCGTCCGCCCGCCGGGGATGGAAACCATGCCGGGCGGAACCCCGGCGCGCCGCGCGGGGACGTCGGCGCCCGTCGCGAGCCCCACGCAGGCACCGGTCAGTATCGCGAGCGCCGCTGCTGCCCGCCTGGACATGTCACGGACGGAGCGACGCGCCCTACGGCGACGGCCACCCGGGCCGGAGCTCGCGCAGCCGCGCCGCCATGCTCGTCACCACGCTCGCGTTCCCCGGGTCGGTCACCCCGTTCGACAGCTCGAACGGATCGACCGTCTCGTCGTAGAGCTCGCTCTCGTTGGTGACGTACTCGTTGTACTTCCACTGCGGGCCCCGCACCTCGGCGTAGGTCGGGATCGAGCCGACGTCGGTCTCGTCGCCCGGCGTCGAGTCCCAGTGCTCCTCGAGGAAGTCGGTGCGCCAGCTCGGCGCCGTCCCGTCGAGCAGATGGAGGAGGCTCATCCCCTCGACTCCGGGATCGGCGGTCGCGCCGGCGAGCTCGGCGATCGTCTCCCCGTGGTCGATGTTCAGGCCGACGCCGGTCTCGACGCGGGGCAGCGGCGCGAGCGGCGCGTAGCGAATCACGAGCGGGACACGCATGCACTCCTCGTACGGACACTGCTTCGGCTCCCAGCGGTGCGAGCCCCAGGAGTAGCCGTTGTCGGAGGCGAACACGATCATCGTATTGTCGTCCTGACCGATGTCGCGGAGCGCCTGGATGAGCGCGCCGACCGCCTCGTCCACCGCCTGCAGCGTCTCGAGCTGGTGCTGATCGAACGCGTCGGTGTTCGCCTGCTTGGTCGCGCCCCAGGACGCGATCGCCTGCACCCACGCCGGCTTGTCGGTGACGTCGGCCTCGTTGTAGTTCGGCGGGCGCCAGGGCGGGATGCCGCTGAAGCTGCCGGCGTGCCGCGGCGCGGGGGTGGCCGGCGCGTGCGGCGCCTTCGGCGCGAAGTAGAGGAAGAAGGGCGGGCCGCCGGCGGAGTCGTGGATGAACTGGACCGCCTTCGCGCACAGCACGTCGGTCGAGTAGTCCGTGTCGGCGCTGCCGAACGCGTTCTGCGCGCCGTTCTCGACCAGCGTGTAGTTGAAGTAGGCGACGTCCTTGAAAACGTGCCACTCGTCCCAGCCCGGCGCCTGGTAGGGTGCGGCCGAGGCGTATCCATTGATGTACTTGCCGTAGATGCCCGTGTGATAGCCGGCGGCCTTCAGCCACACGGGCAGCGTCGAGGCGTCGTTGAAGGCCGCGAAGCCGCCGTCCGTGCCGCCGTTGTCGTGGACGCCGGTCGTGTGCGAGTACTTGGCCGCGAGCAGGCTCGAGCGGCTCGGCGCGCAGAGATCGGTGGTGACGTAGCTGTTCTGGAACGTCACACCCTTGTTCACGATCTCGCTGGCGATGGTCGGCATCACCGGCGTCACGCCGTCGATCGAATGCGTGAGCCCGATCGTGTCGAAGCGCTGGTCGTCGGTCAGGATGAACAGGATGTTGGGCCTGAGCGGCGCGGGGTTTGGCCCGACCCGGTCGACCCAGGTTTCGAGGAGCGTCACGAGCGCACCGTCGAGGCTCGCGGTGTCGACGGCCGTGCCCGGCGCACCGACGGCGGCATCGCACTGCTTGCCGACGTCGGGCAGGATCATGCCGCTCACGTCCTGGAGGACGTTGAGGGTGCACCGCCTGGGAATCCGGTCGATTCCCCGGCGGGCCTTGGCCTCGGCGTCGGCGGGCGTCAGGCCGCGGATGAGATAGCGGAGCTTCGTCCCGACGAAGCTCGCGACCGCCGTCCCGATCGCGTTCTGACACGTGAGCTGCGCTCTCAGCGCCACCCGATCGACGGCCGCGGCGGGCGGGTTGTTGGCGCCGAAGGCAAGCGCCACCGCATCGCTGGCGAGGGTCCCGGAACACGGGGGAGGAGTCACCGGGTGGCAGGTTGCCGTGGGCCCTTGGCGCAGGCGCCTGTAGTTGCAGGCGACGGCGCTGCGTGTGCTGCGCTGCAGGAGGCTGGCGTCCTTGGTGGAGGTGCATTGCGCGAAGCTCTGCCCGGTGAGCAACAGGACCGAGCCCGCGATCATGAAGGTTTCGACCCGGCTCCCCATTTGATCCCCTCCTTCGTGATGGTGCGTGCGGCGGTCGAGAGTACTGCGGTTCAGGAAAGCGGGGCAATCAGGGTGCTGCACTCGAAGGTGCCCATGCTGTGCACTCGACCTACGCCGTAGTAGACGCTGTCCAGGACCAGAGCGATGGATATCCTCGACCGTCTACGGCCCCGCTGGCGTCGATCCGACCCTGAGGTCCGGGCCGCGGCGGTACGGGAGATGGGCGTCCGTGACCAGGCGCGCCTGGAAACGATCGCGCGGAGCGATCCGGATGCGCGGGTTCGGCGGATCGCCATCAAGAAGCTCGAAGACCCCGAGCGGCTCGACGGCCTGGCACAGGGCGAGACCAACGAGGACTTGCGCGCCTTCGCCACCGAGCGCGCCCGAGAGATCCGGGCGGCAGTGGCCAGCTCCGACG
>VBKG01000198.1 GCA_005879585.1 Deltaproteobacteria bacterium
TAGCCGCTCAGTCGGTCTTCTTCGTCGCGGTGTGAGTGTAGCAGTGCTGGCCGACCGTCACGGTGAGCATCGTGGCGGCCGCTGGCTGGTTGGCGGCGACTGCCGTAAACCAGTGCTGGGCGTTCACCCTATTGAGTATCTCATAATATTGTGACTACGCGAACAACTCCGCCTGCTGCCAGAACGCGGCCACGAGGGTCGGGCGGCGTCGCATGCGACGGAGCGCCGCCCGCGCATGCTGGCTGAGCTGGCCGAACGTCTTCGGGCAAAGATTCGGCAATTCATGGTGCTTCCAGTACCCCCACACGTACTCGACGGGATTGAGCTCCGGTGCGTAGCCCGGGAGATACTCGAGAGTGATCCGCCGCCGCCGCGCGGCGACGTAGTCACGGACGACGCGGCTCCGGTGCGCGGGCAGGCCGTCCCAGATGACGAGCAACTTGCCCCGGAGATGGCGCTGGAGGTGCGTGAGAAACTCGACGATCTGCGGTCCCTTGATGGGTCCGGGGAAGAGCCGGAAATAGAAGCTCCACCACGTGATGCCGGCGATCGCCGACAGCAGGTTCCAGTTGAAGTGGTACTGGAGGACCGGCGTCTGTCCCCGCGGCGCCCAGGTCCGGCAGCGGTGGGGCCGCTCGGTCAGTCCGCTCTCGTCGACGAAGACGATCGTTTGCCCTTGGGCGGCAGCGTTTTTTTTAGTGCCGGCCACCGCACGCGCTTCCAGTGGCGGATCGCCGCCTCGTCGCGCTCCAGCGCGCGGCCCGTCGGCCGCTGGCAGCTCCACCCGAGCCGCTTGAGCAGGCGCCAGACGTGGCTCGGATGGTAGCGCACGCCGCACGTCTCCTCGATGAGCTTGCCCACCCGCCACGCCGTCCAGAGCTTCGTGTCGAAGCCGAGCGCCTCGGGACCCCGCTCGAGCCCGCGCTCGATGCGACGCAACTGCGCCGCCGTGAGCTTCGGCTTCCGCCCGGCTCGGCCCGGAAACTTCAGGCTCGCCCGGCCACTCACCAGCAGCTGCCGCGCCCAGCGATTCACCGACTGGCGATGCACGCCGACGCGGCGCGCGACTTCCGCTTCGCTCAGTCCCTGTCGCAGCAACGTCGCCGCGCACATCCGCCGCGCTTCGAGCGCTGCAAAATCCCGCCGCACCCCCGCCGGATTCCCCATGCCGGTCGTATACCACGATACCTCGGGAATGTCACGATATTAGGAGATTCTCAATAGTTCGGCTGCAGGTCATGTCCGAGCTGGCCGTGCGGCGGCTGACGCGCCGCCGGGCGGCCACGTTGCTATGGCTGAGCGAACGCCAGATCCGGCGTCTGTACCGCGCGTTCCGGCGACACGGGGCTCAGGCCCTAGCGTCCCGCCGTCGTGGGCGCCTTGAGGGTTAGGAAGCAGCGGTTGGATTGTGGCCACTACTGAACGGAATCGCTCATTCGCGTCGACCGTAGTGCGCCGGGTAGCGGAGTTCGCGGGCTTTGCCCTTCTGCTTTTCATCACCCGATTTGTTGCGCGCGCCCATCTTATTCAGCAGATGGACCAAGAGTGCTTCATCGGGGGCATCGCGGCTGAGGTCCTCGCGCACGGAATCCGCTTTCCGTTGTTGGTCTACGCACCGAACGAGTACGACAATGGCTCGTTCTTCAGTGGTCTGCTGGCAGCCGTGTCCTTCACGCTCCTCGGACGCAATGTCCTGGCGTTGAAGCTCGTCACCCACCTCATTTCGGCGGCCGGTGCCGTCGCGACGCTCTCGTTGCTGCGCGATGCGTTGGCGGAAATGGTACTGACAAGTCGGCGCATTCGCTGGATAGCCACGGCGGTGCTGGTCGTCGCGCTGGCCGTGGCTCCGCGCCCGGTTACCATGTTTTCCTTGATCGCGGTCGGTAATCACGCCGAAGGGTCAGCGATCGATACCATCCTGCTGGCGCTCTTCTCGAGCCGCGTTCACGCCCGCGCGCGTACCGCACCCGTATGGGTGCTGGTGGGGCTCGCACTGTATCTCAACAAAGGCACATTCCTGGTGATCCCCGTACTCGCGGTCGCCGAAATCGCCTTCGCGTGGCGATCGCCGCGGCGCCTCATCGCGCCCCTCGCTTGTTTCATTCTGGGCGCGATTCCGGAACTCCTCGTCATCGCGCAACGTTATGCGATGGGCTGGGCCACGATGCTGGTCAAGGGGGAGCGCAACGTGCAAGGTTTCCCGTACGCCTTCTTCCGGACGTTACTGCTCCTTGGCGAATATCGTGTTGAGCTGCTCGCCGCGTGGGGCCTTGCTCTCGCCGCTGGGATCGCATGGTTCGTCCGATCCCCCGAGCAACCCCACTCCGCCGACGCCCGCAGCATCCCGGAAGTGGCCGCCCCCTCCACGGGAGGCCGACCTTTCACCATCGGCATCGTGACGGCCGTCGCACTACTCCACCTGATATTGTTGAGCGTGATGGCGCGGAGCGGCCTCGATGCGTACGTCATTTACGGATACCCGAGCATCGCTATACTTTTTTCCCTGCTGGTTGCCCGGGTCTGCGCGTTCGCAGGAGCCCACCGGGGCGAGCGCACGGAAATCTGGGCGGGTATCGCGGCGATCCTGGTGACTCTCGTTCTCTATCGGCCCGACGCGCTCACCTGGGGATTCCCGAAGGTCATCGCGCTCTGGCGGAACCACGCGGGTGCCGCATGCTCCTGGCGGTTCGCCGAAGGCTTCGAGCGAGAGTACGACTATCACCTCGCCTCGCTCGGCCCGTCGCGCGAGCAGCACGCCATTCAGCGCTGCCGGTCGCTCTCGGAGGCGGACCAAATTCTCGACTGTATCGGCGGAATCGCCCGGGAGCTGCACTGGCGGCACCAGGGCAAGGTCGACGGTGCGCCACCTGCCGAGCTGAGCGCCGCCGAAGGTCGTGCGTACGCATACGACTACGGGACGCATCGCAAGGGAAAGAGCGACGCCTGTAGCGACTTTCGCAGCCCCGACCTCATGGCAATGTGCGTCGGCGCCGTGCAGACGGAGTGTCTGCTCTATGGCGACATCTACACACGCCTCGTTTCCGCCGAAGGCTTGGCGCGGCCGCGCTGTCCCCTCGTCGAGCCTCCCATGAATGGCTTTTGGGCCGCGACGCGATCGGACCTGTTGACGAGGACAGGCGGCACACGCGCCAACGCAGAGCTGGCGTGGGGCGATGACGACCTCCGCAACTGCAAGCCCGTCTTCGATGAATGCTACTGAAATGAACAAGCGGCGGAGAGGCAGCCAGCGGATGAAGGACGATTCTCCATAGTGTGCGTCGTCGGCAGGTCGTCGGCGATATCGTAATCGGCGCCCCAACAGAGTGGGCAGCGATGCACGGGCGCGTCCTCAAAGCGTTTTCAAGAACCTCAGCAGCGCCTCTCGCTGATCAGCAGGCGCGTCGCGGTACGCGTCCGCCGCGCGCTGACTCTCGCCGCCATGGGCGCGAATTGCAGCGTCTACCGTGGTGGCTCGGCCGTCGTGCAAGAGAACCGTCTTGAACCGCAATCCCTGAAGGGGGGTCGTGCCGAACTCATCGCCTTCTGCCTCGTGGTCAAAAATGCCGTCGGCGAGCGCCTCGCCCATGCGATGAACGCAGAAGTCGCTGAACACGTTGGTCGCGGGTGGCATGTCCGGAACATGGCAGACAGAACAGCCGAATGATCGAAACGCAGCCTCACCGCCAGCGTCGGTGCCGTTGCGCCCGGGCGGTTGCAGGCCACGAACGAATGCCGCCAGGTCGGCGACGAATTTCGAATCGACCTCCGGATCGGGGAAGCTGTCGTCGTCTTTGCTACCCGGGCCCTCAAGCGCATTGCTGATGCCCTGAGTGAAGAGCTCCGAAGCGACGAAATCCATCACCGTCCCGAGGTACGGTTTATGCCCGAAGCGAGCAACCTGGTTGCGCGGCTCGGCGCCTTGGAGCTTCGCCGAATCAATGTGTCCCTCGCCGCAGTGGGCGCGAATGGTTGCGTCCGGGATCCGCTCGATCAATCCCACGCCGTAAAGAGGCGGCGGGATACGCCGGCTGACGTTGGGCGGTCGCGCCGGCACGGCCCACCCGGGCAAGGCCCGTCGGTGATAGAGCGCGGTGTCGCCGCGGGGGCGGCCGTCGGGACGTGGGGGTCCCGCGGCGTTTCTTGGACCCATGTATTCCGCGTGCTCGAGGTCCCCGCTCCCCCCCACTGCGGGGATGAAATGACACGCAGCACAAGATTCATCGTTGTAGAGAGGACCGAGCGTCGGCAGTCTTTGTACAAAAATCCGCTTGCCACGCTCAAATGCTGCGAGGTCAGCGGCGGAAAGCTCGCGTCGTGGTTGTCCCAGGCGGGCTCTGTCGGCCGCCTCATCCACGGGTGGAGTATTTTCTTGCTCGACGCGAGAAGAGGGCGCGTCGCACGCCGGCAGACACAACGTCGCCAGCAGAACAGCGAGAATTCGCAGCATCGACTGGACTCGCCTCTTCGCACCCTGTGATGACTTGTGCTCGGATATCAGCGGAGAACGCGCGCGATCTCCTTTGCGACAAGCGCATTCCCGGCGGGCGTCATGTGACCGTGGTTCGGAAAATAGAGATCGCGGCGTGCAGCGTCCGGCAGCGCCTGCAATACGAGACAAAGGTTAAGCGCATCGAGGTTATTGCGTTTGGCGCATTCTAATATGCCGTGGTTCGTTTCGAGGTTATCCGGAGTCTCGTCTGGAACTTGCGGCTGCCCGACGACGAGTATCCTCGTCGAATTCGACACCCCCAGCGCGCGCAAGCGCATGCTGACGGCCAGAATGCGTTGGAGGATTGAGCGCTCGACCACCGGCATCGCATGGAATTCGAGGTTTCCTTGTTCGTCGATCACAAAATACGGCTTTGATCCCACCTGCCGTGCCCATTCCGTCGGGCCGATATCGTCGGCGATGAACGACACGATGACGAATTCGGGCCGGTACATTCCGACTAGTTGCTCGGCACGCAGGACGGTTTGATCCAGGCCGAAGCCAGCCACCCCAGCGTTGACCACACGCCTGCCCGTCTCGCGCTCGAGGGCTGCTGGCCATGTCTCCTCATCGCTGACGTCTGCTCCGAACGTAAACGAATCCCCGACAGCGAGCGCGAAGGCCGCCTCCCCGGCTATGGATCCCGAACCATTCCACCGCGTTCCATTCTCGACAGCCGTCATCCGGTACCATTTGGTTGGATGACGAATCGACACACCCGGCTTCGGGATTCCCCCCACCAACGGATCTCGCACTTCCACATCGAACACGAAGAGAGTGTTCGTAACCGCACGGATCGAGATTTCCAGAAACACGAGCAATACGACGGCGGAAACACCGATCCGCCGAACAATTCGGTGCCACGACCGCGCGAGTCTCATGCTTACGGCCTCGAAGTCCTTGGTGTACGATATGCGGCTTCCTATCCCAGGGCGATCAGAGGCGGGTCCGTTGCTCGAATCGCCGTCGGCATAGAGCGCCACGTGCGTAAGCTAACCTCCATCCATCTTCTCATTCGCGCCCGGTTGCTGGGCCTCTCGGTCCTTCGATCCGGTCGATTCGCTCCCGTCCCCGACGACAAGCAGTGCGAGCACGGGCACACCTTGTCGGGTCTCGAAGTGCGCTTCCTCGCGCACCTGCGCCCCGAGAGCACGCGCCGCACTCGCAATCGTGTCCGAGATTCGATCTTCCCAACTCTTGTCGTAGTGTGAGGTCCGTAGTGGCACCAGGAAACGTGCTCCTGGAACGGCATTGATGACTGCAACTGCCACGTCCCTCCCGCACTCGTGATCGTCCGGCTGTTCGGCACAATCGCTCATCGCCCGACCCAGCGTGTCATCCAGCCGCATCTCGGGATGTCCACTGACGGCCTCCGGAATCCCGACGAGATTGGAGCTCGTCACCACGACGGGCCCGCCCGGCGTGCGCTGCAAGTGCTCCCCAAGTGCCCGTTCCGCTTCCAGGTTGATCGAAATCGCCAAATTCCGCGGATCGCCTCGACGGTAGGTATTCGCGACGAGCGGCGCAATCGTGATCGCCGTGGCCAAGGCCACAGCGACAATCGGGTTGCCACCGCGCTTGGCAACCGTACGTCCAACCGCCGCGATCACGCAGGCGGCTGATATCGATTGCGCGTAGCAGATCGCCAAGTAGTTACCGCCCTCCTGAGTATATGCGAGCCAAACAAAGAGCAGATAGAAGAGCTGCACGGCACCGCACGCGCCGGCGATCCGGTCGTGCGGCAAGCGCCACAGTGCACGCACGAAAGCCGCCGTCGAGTACGCGAGAGCAATCGCCGGCAGGACGAGCGTCGCCGGCCATAGGTTGCCGTCGCTCCCGTCCGCCCTGGCCAGATAGATGCCCAGGTCCGCCGCGCAGATCAGCGCACTGACGATCGCGTCCGCTAAGGCATGCGGATTCAGCTTCGAGGCAGCCGCTGCGAGATGGAACCCGACCTGGTGGCCGAAGCCGGAGTACGGATCGGCTACCGCGGCAATTGTCATTGGCAAGGTCATCAATATCGCCGCCAGACCGGCGGCGAACCAGGCCCGCGCAGAGGTACGGCGCAGCACCGAGCTCTCGAACAGCGCGAAGGCCAGCAGCGGCGCGCCGATAAACACCGCCTTCACGCTGGCAAACACTGCCAGTCCGACGAGCCCGCCCGCCACAGCCGCTCGTCGGGCGGTGGGTGGTAGGCCCGGATCGGCGCGCTGCGCCACCACCAGTGCCGCACACGCAATGAGCAGCGCGGGTACGAGTTCGAAAAAGCTCAGGACGGAATGCATGATGACGACGGCCGGAAACACCGCCGTGACGAGCACCGTGAGGGCGGCGCACAGCGCGCCCCCCAAACGCTCAACCAGAAGGAACAGCACGAGAAGGGCCAATGCGCCGATCGGCAGCGCCGTCCGCCGCAACGCAATCAGGTCACCGTGGTGAAGCGGCCGCAGCACTTGGAGCGGCCAGTAGAGCACACCCCCAATGTACGAGTTGACGAGGATGGGCCACGCCAGTCCCCCAGCGCAGAGCACGAGATGCGGGTCGCCGCCGCGGCTGAACGCGATCCACGAGTGACCGTCGCAGATGTTGATCGCGCGCGCGACATGATCCTCGACGACGATCTCGGTGGCCGGAGGCGCAGCGTGGCCGACCACCTCTTCGTTGTATCCAACCTGCGTGCCTGCAAGATACCAGCCTTGTGCGAGGAAGACACCGATCGCGACGACGAGCACGATTCGCGCAGACGCTGCAGTGACCCGAAACTCCGCGTGGGTCTGCGGGGGCATCGCGTCGGGGACGGTAGATCGCCCACCCGCGGCGCGCAACGCGGCACGATTCGGCGATTGCGTCACCACGACGTCACACGGCCTTCGCGAAACGGCTCGAGCAAGTGCTCATTTGCCTGCGTGACCTCGATGAGGCGTAAGAGTTCCCATCGGTCGCGGTCCGGTCCGGGACGTGTCACTTCAATCTCCATCGAGCCGGTCGACTGGTGCTCGTCGCGCAGTCGCACTTCCGGACCGGGGAGCGGCCCCTCGAATTCGACGCCACTCACGCGCCGGATGTGCGACTGCAACGGCCATTCGTCCGATACGCGGACGAAGTGCGGCACGCCGGTTCCCAGGGTGCGAAGTGGAACGAAGACCACGATACAGCCTCGTGCCTCTGGCGGAGAACCCGCGTCCGCTGCGTTGGTCAGCTGGAAGTATGGCGAACGGTGCTGCAACGGCTGGTTGGGCATGCGCTCGTTGCAATCTTGGG
>VBKG01000199.1 GCA_005879585.1 Deltaproteobacteria bacterium
CGAGCCGCTCGATGTCCGCGCAGGTCACAGGAGCTCTCGGAGGCGCGATTGCAGCTGGCGGCGCGCGTAGTGGAGCCGGCTCATCACCGTGCCCTTCGGACACTCCAGGACTCGGCTGATCTCCTCGTAGGAGAGGCCCTCCACCTCGCGGAGGAGTATGACGGCCCGGTGATCAGGGGTCAACTCACGAATCGCTTGCTCGAAGCGCCGGCCGATCTCCGCGCTGCGCAGGCGCTGGAAGGGCTCGTCGGGGAGCGGCCCGTCGGCACCGAGCGGCGCACCGAGGTCGCCGCTCTCCTCGGACTCGGGACGGAGGTTGGCGAGCTTGCCCTCGCGCCGCTGGTGATCGACGCAGACGTTGAACGCGATGCGGTAGAGCCACGTATAGAAGCCGGAGTCGCCCTTGAACCGATCGAGGTGCTGGTAGGCCTTCGTGAAGGTCTCCTGCACGACGTCGAGCGCGTCTTCCCGGCTCCGGAGCATACCAACCGCGAGCGATGCCACCCGGCGCTGATAGCGCTCGACCAGCTCGCGGAACGCGTCCCGATCACCCTCGCGGGTGCGCTGGACCAGCTCCCAGTCGTTAGGGGGCACCGCCCGCCACCCCTCAGACGAGCCCCGGGCAGGCCGTATTCAAGGCACCGCGACCGGGCATCGGCTCAGTGAGCCTCCGCCCAGCTGGCGCCGTGGCGGACGTCCACCCGGAGGGGGACCCGGAGCGGCCAGACGGTCTCCATGGCCGACCGAACACACTCGATGGCCTGCTCGACACTCGCTTCGGGCACCTCGAGCAGGAGCTCGTCGTGCACCTGGAGGAGCAGGCGGCCGCCGAGGCCCGCCTCGGCGAGGCGGCGCGGAACCGCGAGCATGGCGAGCTTGATGAGGTCGGCCGCCGAGCCCTGGATGGGGGTGTTCGTGGCGGCCCGCTCGGCGAACTGCCGCACCGCGGGGTCGAAGGCGCCGAGCTCGGGCAGGTAGCGCCGCCGGCCGAGCACGGTGGTCACGTAGCCTCGCGTCCGCGCCTCGGCGATCGTCGAGGCGATGAACGCCCGCACGCCGGCGTAGCGGGCGAAATAGCCCTCGATGTAGGCCTGCGCCTCGGCGAGGGCCACGCCGAGCTCGCGCGCTGCCCGCGCCGCGCCCATCCCGTAGGCAATCCCGTAGTTGATGACCTTGGCGAGCCGCCGCCCGTCCGCGGCGGGCAGGCTCCCGAAGACGTCGGCCGCGGTGCGGGCGTGGACGTCGTCGCCACGCGTGAACGCCTCGATGAGCGCCGGGTCGCCCGAGAGGTGCGCCAGCACGCGGAGCTCGATCTGCGAGTAGTCCGCCGAGATGAGCCGGTGGCCGGGCGGCGCCACGAAGGCGGCACGGATGCGGCGCCCCTCCTCCGTCCGGATCGGGATGTTCTGCAGGTTCGGCTCGGAGCTCGAGAGGCGGCCGGTCGCGGCGACCGTCTGGTTGAACGAGGTGTGCAGGCGGCCGGTCCTCGGGTCGACCAGCGCCGGCAGCGCGTCGACGTACGTCGACTTGAGCTTCGAGAGCATCCGGTACTCGAGGATCTTCGCCGGCAGCGGATGCTCGCGGGCGAGTCGCGTCAGCACGTCGACATCGGTCGAGAGGCCCGTCTTGCCGCGCCGGATGCCGCGCGTCGAGATCTTGAGCTTCTCGAAGAGGACGACGCGCAGCTGCGGCGGCGAGTGGATGTTGAACTCGCCGCCGGCGAGCTCGTAGATCTCCCGCATGAGCCGCTCGAGCTCGGCGCCCATCTCCGCGGACAGGCGCCCGAGCGCGGCGACGTCGAGCGCGACCCCCGCGAGCTCCATGTCGGCGAGGACCGACGCGAGCGGCATCTCGAGGTCGCGGAACAGGCGCTCCATCTCGTGCGCGCGCAGGAGCTCCTCGAGCGCCGGCTTCAGGCGATGGGCGGCACGCGCGGCCCGGCACGCCGTCTCGGCCGGATCGCCGTCGGGCGCACGGGCCTCACCGAGCAGCTCCTCGGCGAGCGCCGCGACGCCGTGATCGGCCCGGGTGGGGTTCAGGCAGTACGAGGCGAGCGAGACGTCGAAGGTGGGACCCGCGAGCGCAATGCCGCGGCGCGCGAGCGCCACCCGGAGCGTCTTCAGATCGCCGCCGAGCTTCGCGACGGCGAGGTCGCCGAGCGCGGGGCCGAGCGCCGCGAGCACCGCCGGCTCCTCGGGAGTCGCGACGGCGTTCACGGGCCCGCTCGGCGCAGCGACCGCGAGCGCCGTCAGCCGGCCGGCCGTCGCCCGGCCCGAGTCGAGCGCACACGCGACGGCCAGCGTCCCGGTCGCGCACAGCGCCGGCAGCGCGGCCGCCACCTCGGCCGCCGTCCGCAGCGCGCAGCGCTCGACCTCCGGCGCCTCACCGCTCGGCACGAGCTCGCGCAGGAGCGAGTGGAACTCGAGCTCGACGAAGAGTGGCCGCAGCCGCGCCGGGTCGGGCCCGTCCCAGCGGAGGGCCTCGAGGTCGAGCGTGATCGGCACGTCGCAGCGGATCGTCGCCAGCGCCTTCGAGAGGCGGGCGCTCTCGGCCTCGCGCGCCAGCGTCTCGCGAACCTTCTTGGCGCCGCGGAGGCCGATCGTCTCGACCTCGTCGAGCCGCTCGAGTATCTGCTCGACCGGCCCGAGCCGGGAAACGAGCGCGCTCGCGGTCTTCTCGCCGATGCCGGCGACGCCGGGAATGTTGTCGATCGGATCTCCCATGAGGCCCATGACGTCCGGCACGAGCGCCGGGTCGACCCCGAAGCGCGCGCGCACGTCGTCGGGGCCGAAGCGGCGGTCGCGCATCGTGTCGAGCAGCGTCGTGCGTCCGTCGACCAGCTGCATCATGTCCTTGTCCCCGGTGACGACGACGGTCTCGCGTCCGGCGGCGGAGGCCTGCGCGGCGAGCGTGCCGATCACGTCGTCGGCCTCCACGCCCGAGACCTGGATCACGGGCAAGCGAAACGCGTCGACGATCCGGCGGATGTAGCCCATCTGCGGCCGCAGCTCGTCCGGCACGCCGGGCCGGTTCTGCTTGTAGGCCGCGTAGAGGTTGTCGCGAAATGTCTCACCCGGGGCGTCGAAGACCACCGCCGTGTAGCGCGGGCGCTCTTCCCGGAGCAGCTTCGCAAGCATGTTAGCGAAGCCGAGAGCGGCGTTGGTCGGCAATCCGCGCGAGGTGCTGAGGCGCGGGAGCGCGTGGAACGCGCGGTAGACGTAGCCGCTGCCGTCGACTAGATACAGGCGTGGCCCGGCAGCCGGGTCCGTCTTCGACTTCCCCAAATCTTGACTTCCCGGGAGCGGGCCGCTAGATACGCTCCCCGAATTTTCGCCGCGATCCCAACGTCTTATTCCACTACATGATCGAAGTCGCGAACCTGAGCAAACGGTACGGCGACCGGGCGGCGATCCGCGACGTGTCGTTCACGGCGCAGACCGGTCAGATCCTCGGCTTCCTCGGGCCGAACGGCGCGGGCAAGACGACCACGATGCGCATCATCACCGGGTTCATGCCGGCGACGAGCGGCACGGTGCGCGTCGACGGCTTCGACGTCTTCGAGCAATCGAGCGAGGTGCGCCGGCGCATCGGCTACCTGCCGGAGAACCCGCCCCTCTACAACGACATGGCGGCGGTGCCGTATCTCCGCTTCGCCGCCAAGCTGAAGGGCATGAACCGTGCTGCGATCGAGGACGCGATCGAGCGCGTGCTGCACACCTGCGGCCTCACCGAGGTGAGGCACCGCCTCCTCGGCCACCTCTCCAAGGGCTTCCGGCAGCGCGTAGGGCTCGCGCAGGCGCTGATCCACGATCCGCCGGTGCTGATCCTCGACGAGCCGACCATCGGCCTCGACCCGCGGCAGATCATCGAGATCCGGAGCCTCATCAAGACGCTCCGCGTCCAGCGGACGGTGGTGCTCTCGACGCACATCCTGCCCGAGGTGTCGCAGGTCTGTGACAAGGTGGTGGTCATCAACGAGGGATGCGTGGTCCTCGAGGACCAGCTCGCGAACCTCACCCGGACGCGCACGCTCGAAGAGGTCTTCATCGAGGCGATCTCGCGCGACACGAGCGACGGGGCGCGGGCGGCCGCCGCCGCCGAGGAGCAGCCCTGATGCGGAATGCCCTCACCATCGCCGGCAAGGAGGTCCGCTCCTACTTCGCCTCGCCGGTCGCCTACGTGCTGATCGCCGCGTACGTGGCGCTCGCCGGCTACTTCTTCTACGCGCTGCTCACGGCGTTCAACACGAGCCTGCAGATCTACAGCATGATGCGGAACCCCGAGATGCTCTCG
>VBKG01000178.1 GCA_005879585.1 Deltaproteobacteria bacterium
GGAAGCAGTCACTGAAATCGGACACCTGCAGACCCGACGGCGTCCTAGCTAGGAGCGCGACCCGAGACTCATTCCTCGGGTCGGAGCCAGACGCGAGCGTGAAGGGACAATACCACGCGCGACTGCCGTGCCGCGGCTGGCGAAGCCAGCGCGGCATGCGGGGTACGCGCCCGGCGCGCATCGCTCGATCGGCGGATGCCGCCGCAGCGGTGAAGCCGCCAGCCTTCGGCGTGCTGGACAGGCCTGGCACAGAGGCGTCGGCGGGGCGGGCGTACCTCGTCTGTCGCGCCGGCTTTCGCCGGCCGCGACATGCGGCGCGCGCGGGTCACCGAGCGTTCCACTCTCGCGTCCGGTCCCGACCCGAGATGTATCTCGGGTCGGCCTCCTAGACGAGCGCGCCGGGAGTCGCAAGTGAAAGCGGGCGACCGTCCTACTCGACGACGACCTCGGCGCGGCGGTTCTTTGCGCGGCCTTCCTCCGTAGTGTTGTCGGCGACCGGTTTCGTCTTCCCGTAGCCGACGGTGCGGATCCGGCCCGCGTCGATGCCCTGGCGGACCAGGTATCGCTTGACGGCCTCGGCCCGGCGCTCGGAGAGCTTCTTGTTGTACGCGTCGCCGCCGATGGAGTCCGTGTGCCCCTCGATCACCACCTTGGTGCCGGGGTTGTCCTTGAGCGTCTTGACGGTGCCGTCGAGCACGGTACGCCCCTCCGGCCTCACCTCGGCCTTGTTGAAGTCGAAGTTCGCGCCGCCGAGCGTTGCGAGCGTCGTGCCCTTGGCCGGAGGCGGGGGCGGCGGAGGTGGCGCCTGGGCGACCGGCGGCGGTGCGGGTGCAGGCTTCACCGGGTCGCAGATCACGTGGCCGAGAAGACCGCCGATCAGCGCGCCGGCGGCGATGCCGCCACCGATACCGGCGCCGCGCTCTTCGCTCGACGGGTTACGCTTGCCGTTGTTGACGGCGGCGCCGCCCGTGATGCCCCCGACGGTGCCACCGATGAGGGCGCCGGCGACGGCGCACGTGCTCCACTGCCGTTCCTGGACGCTGCATCCCGTGAGGCAAGACACGACGGCCACGCCCGCAGCCACGATCTTGAGCTCGCGCATCGCTTTCCTCCCCCGGCTCCGTGAAAAAAGAATGGCTGGGCGTAACGGAAAGCTGCAAGCTAGTCAACGGGACGAGAGCGACCGGCGCGGATACCGGTCGCTCTCCACCGGGCTCAGTCGGCGATGATGTCGGCGCGCCGGTTCTGCGCGCGTCCTTCCTCGGTCTCGTTGCTAGCGATCGGGCGCGACTTGCCATAACCCTCGGTCATGATCCGGCTCGGGTCGATGCCCTGCCGGACCAGGTAGCGCTTGACGGCCTGCGCACGCCGCTCCGAGAGCTTCTGATTGTAGGCGGCGCTGCCGACGGAATCCGTGTGGCCTTCGACGGTGACGCGGAGATTCGGGTTGTCGCGCAGGACCTTGACGGCGTGGTCGAGGATGTCGCGGCCGCTCGGATTCACTTCGGCCCGGTTGAAGTCGAAGTTGGCGGAACCGACGGTGGCGATCTTGGTGCCCTTCGCCGGCGGCGCTGGAGGCGGAGGGGGCGGTGGAGCCTGCGCGATCGGCGGGGGCGGCGGCGGCTCCTCCTTCGGATCGCAGATCAGGTGGCCGAGCAGGGCGCCGAGCAGCGCGCCGCCGGCCGTTCCGGCGCCGACGCCGGCGACGATGTCGTGCTTGCTGACGGGTGACTTCTCGGCCTCGTCGACGCCGAGTCCGCCGCCGACGCCGCCGAGGGCGCCGCCGAGGAAAGCGCCGCCGAGGGCGCACGGCCCCCAGCGTCGGTCGCTCATGCCGCACGCTGTCGCCGTGAGGACGACCGTGGCGAGCGCCATGACCTTCAGCGTACGCATGCTGTCCTCCTTTCGTGCATATGAAACCAAGCTGGCTCGCAAACGCGCTTGGACGTAACGCGCGCCAAAGCGAGGTGTCAATAACGCGTTGTCAACGGGGGTGCGACGCCGATTTCGCCGTCCTCCCGCGCCCTTGACAGTGAAAGGGCGCCTGCCTTTAATCCCGACCCACGGAGGTGCCGATGCGGTTGAAACCTGTCGTCTCGGTCGCTGGATTGGCCGCGCTGGCGGCGTGCCAGGGCGGTGACATCGAAGAGCTGAAGAAGGGCCAGAAGGATATCCTCGCCAAGCTGGACAGCCTCGACAAGTCCGTCCAGCAGGTGAAGGCGGCCGCTCCGGCGGCGCGGCCGCCGGGTCAGGACCCGAACAAGGTCTACACCATCCCCGTCGCCGATTCGCCCGTCCGCGGGCCGAAGACCGCCAAGGTGACGATCGTCGAGTTCTCGGACTTCCAATGACCGTTCTGCGCGCAGTCGGCCAGTCTGGTCGACCAGGTGCTGCAGGCGTACCCGAGCGACGTCAACTTCGTCTACAAGCAGTTCCCCCTCCCGGCCACCATGCATCCGAATGCGCTGCCCTCGTCCAAGGCGGCGGTCGCGGCGGGCAAGCAGGGAAAGTTCTGGGAGATGCACGACATCATCTTCAAGAACAACCGCGAGCTGAGCTACGACAAGCTGAAGGAGTATGCCGGGCAGGTCGGGCTCGACGTGGCCCGTTGGGAGAAGGACTACAATAGCCCGGACGTCCAGCAGGCGATCGACAAGGAGCTGGCCGACGGTCGGGCCGCGGACGTGCAGGGCACGCCCACCTTCTTCGTCAACGGCAAACGGGTCGCCAACCGCTCGCTCGAAGGCTTCAAGCAGATGATCGACGACGCGCTCAAGGCGAAGGGGTAGACGCCCCGACGCCAGCCCGGCATTGCCGCCCCATGGGGCCCCTGTTATCGGGGCCCCATGCGCGGCGGTGCCGTGCTCGCGACGCTCGTCGTCCTCGCCGGCTGCACGACCGCGCCCTACACGCGCCGTTCCCAGCTGATGCTGGTCTCGCCCGAGCAAGAGACGAAGCTCGGTGCCCAGGCGTACCAGCAGGTGCTCGCCAAGAGCCGCGTCGACTCGCGCTCCGGAGTCGTTGCGCCGGTGGAGGCCGTCGGCCGGCGGCTCGCGGCAGCGGCGAATCAGCCGAACTACCAGTGGCGCTTCACGGTCATCGACGATCCGAAGCAGGAGAACGCCTTTGCGCTGCCGGGCGGGAAGGTGGCCGTGTACACCGGCATCCTGCCGGTGGCGGTCGACACCAACGGCCTCGCGGTCGTCCTCGGTCACGAGATCGGTCATGCCGTCGCGCGCCACGGCGCCGAACGCATGAGCCAGACGATGGCCGCGCAGGCCGGCGAGTCCGTCATCGGCGCGCTCTTCGGCGGTGGGCCGGGGACGCAGGCCATCCTCGTCGCGTACGGACTCGGCGCGCAGGTCGGCGTGCTGCTGCCGTACAGCCGAGCGCAGGAGTCGGAGGCGGACCACATCGGCCTCCTCCTCATGGCGCGCGCGGGTTACGATCCGCGCGGCGCGGTCGCGTTCTGGCAACGCATGGAGCAGCGCGCCGGCAGTGGCGGCCCGCCCCAATTTCTCTCGACCCACCCGAGCCACGGCACGCGCGAGCAGCAGCTCCGCGCGTGGCTTCCCGAAGCGCTGCCGTACTACGAGGCTGCGCCGCACGCGCCCGTCGAGCCGCTCTCTCCGCAAGCCACCACCGCCGCGCGCTGAGCCTGGCGCGAAGCGCGAGGGATCTCGCGCGATTATGGAAAAAGTTTGGCGTTCATGTGTTTTGTGCTTGCAATCCCCTCGGCGGGGGAGTACAACCACACTTCGCTCTCGCAGTAAGCTATCTAGGATCGGTGGAGGGTCGGAGGCGGCCGCCCCCTGCAACGAGGGAGGCGGCGCTGGGTGGTGGTGTGGGTGCGGCGGCCGCAACCGCGTCGGCGCGTGAGTCCGGGAAGTTGGGGAACTTCTTCAGAGCTGTGGACAGCGTCGCGCGGGGGAATCTTCGGGCACCCGACGAGCGGGCGGGACGAAGAGGGGGCGGTGGATGGTCGACACCATCTGGGGCGAGGCGCGGCGCCTGCTCGGCGCCGAGCTGTCCGCGAAGGATTTCGAGACCTGGGTGGAGCCGCTGCGGGCGACGGGGTGGTCCGACGGCGAGCTCACGGTCGAGGTGCCGAGTGGCTTCTTTCGCGAGCGGCTGAAAGAACGCCACCTCGTGCGCCGGCTCGAGCGCGCCCTGGAGCAGGCCACGGGCACCCCGGCGACGGTGCTGCTGCAGGTCAACCGGGCGCTCGACGTGCCGGCGCGTCACGCGGCCGTGGTCCAGGCGGCGCCGGCCGTTCGGCCGAAGCGACCGCCGGCGTCGCCGCGCGGCTACACCTTCGATACGTTCGTCGTGGGGGCCAGCAACCAGGTGGCGTTTGCGGCCGCGCAGGACGTCGTGGCCTCGCCCGGCGTAAGGTTCAACCCGCTCTTCGTCTACGGAGGCTGCGGGCTCGGTAAGACCCACCTGCTCACCGCCGTCACCGACGCGATGAACCACGAGCGGCCGTCGGGACAGGTGCTCTTCTTGTCGGCGGAGAACTTCGTCAACGAGATGATCGTCGCCATCCAGTCCAAGCGGATGAACGAGTTCCATGCGCGCTTCCGGGGGACCGAGATGCTGGTCGTCGACGACGTCCAGTTCCTCATCGGTAAGCAGCGTTCGCAGCAGGAGTTCCTCTATACGTTCAAGACGCTGCATCGCGCATCCCGGCAGATCGTGCTCGCGTCCGATCGGCCGCCGCGCGACATGCTCGGTCTCGACGAGAAGCTCCGCGATCGGTTCGCGTCCGGGCTGCTGGCCGACGTGCAGCCGCCGGACGCGGATCTCCGTCGCGCGCTCGTCGAGCGGAAAGCGGCCGCTATCGGGCTTCCGCTGACCCCGGAGCTCGTGGGCTACATGGCGGAGCACTGGTGCACCAACGTCCGCGTCCTCGAGGGCGCGCTCACGCGGCTGTACGCCTCGGCCACCCTCAGCGGGCGGCCGGTGACCCGCGCCGCGGTCGAGGAGGCGCTGGCCGCGCACGGCAACGGCGACGGCCAGGGGCTGACGGTCGCGCGCATCGTCAACGAGGTCTGCCGGGAGTATCGGTTGTCCCGCGACGAGATCGCCTCGCCGCGGCGGACGGCACGCGTGGCGGTCCCGCGGCAGGTGGCGATGTATCTCTGTCGCCACCATACCGATGCCCCGCTGGCCACGATCGGCGCGGACCTCGGCGGCCGAGACCACTCGACCGTCGCGCACGCGCTGAAGGCGATCGAACGCCGCCTGCAACACGATATGGCGCTCCGGCAGTCGGTCGCTGCCCTGCAGGCGCGGCTGCAGGGGTGATCAGGCGTCGTCGATCGCGATGCCGGCCGTTGTAAGCGCGGCCGCGAGGGCGGCGCGCCACGCCGGGAAGTCGGCCGCGCCCTCGTCGTCCTCGGCTTCGAGCGTGCGACGGAGGACGACCGTGAAGGGCGCGCGGAGCCGCGGCACGTAGACGAGGAACTCGCCGGTGTCCGCGATGCGATAGACCGGCTCGCCGACGGTCCCCGCACCGAAGCGGAGGGTGACGGGCTCGTCCCCGGCGACATCGCCCGCCAGCACGACGGCGGGAAGGTCCGGGTCCGTGCCCGCGACGACGTCGTCTCCCTCGGCGTCGATGCCCGCATCGCGGCAGCGCGCCACGTCGGCGACGACGTCGGCCACCGGACGCGGCCGGCCGCGCCGTTGCCAGGCAAGCGGGTAGAACAGCGCTGGCGGCGTCGGGACCGCTTCGAGGTCGGCGAAGACCGCGGGCACCGCGGCCGCGAGTGCCGCCCGGTCGCCCGCGGCGAACGCCGCGACCGCCGCCCGGTATGCCGGCGCGGCATGCGCCGCCGAGATGACCGCGTGGACGCGTGCCGCGAGCGCATGCGCCTCGCCGAGCAGCCGGCGCGCCGCCGCCGCGTCGAGCGCCCCATGGCGATGGAGGCCCCGCGCGCGATCGCCGAGCGCGAGCGCTTCCGCGAGGAGCGGAGCGGTTTCGACCCCGTCGCGCCGCCGATACTTCCGGGCGCGCACCAAGAGCGCGCCGACGTCGGCGACCGCGGCCTCGAGCTCGCCGACGACGGCGTTGTCCATGGATGCCTTTTTACAATTCGTCGACGGCTTTGCTAAGAGAGCAGGTCGCATGCCCGCGGCCCGGCAGCGCGCCCGCCGCACCACCATCCGGGAGATCCTCGACACCGCCATCGAGCTCGAGAAGAAGACGATGGCGCTGTACGTGCTCTTCGCGAAGGCATTCGCGCGCCCGGACGAGGTCCGCAACTTCTGGTTCGGCATGGCGCGGCACGAAGCCGCCCACTGCGGCGCGCTGGCGCTGGTCGAGACGGTCCTCGAGTCCGACCCGCGCGTGGCGGCGCGGACGCGCGTGTGGTTCGATCCGACCACGGTAACGCGTCTGCGATCGTTGCTCGGGGCGTACGGCCGCGAAGCGCGGGCCGGCGTGAACCTCGAGCGGGCGTTCGAGATGGCGATCGATCTCGAGGCATCGGAGCTCGAGGACGTCGTGATCGACATGCTGAGCGTGGTGAAGGACGCGGAATGGCGACGGCGCGCGATCCAGCTGCTGATCCACGATCTCGGGGATCTGTCGTACATGATCGAGCGGCACACGCGGAACGAGGCGTTGCTCGCGCGCGCCGATGCGCTCGTCGAGCAGGCGGCCAGCCGCCTCGCGCGCCGGCGGCGGGCCGGGCGCGCGTAGCATGGCACGCCGTGAGCCGCCGCCCATCCTTACCGTCCCCGTGTACCTGCGCGCGGTGCGCAGCCTGCACGGCCTCGGCGTGCGAGAGATCGCGCGCGGCCTGCACGTCTCACCGTCGGTCGTGCGTCGGTGGCTCGCGGGAACACTCGTGCCGGGCTGGCGCCGGATGAAGGCGATGACCGCCCTCTGGGGCGGCGACGCGGTCCTGCTCGCGCTCGGTGCGGCGCTGCAGCGCTACTGCCGTACGACGGGCGTGGCGCTCGAGGACGCCCTCCGTCTGGTGCGCTCCGGCCGCGCGGGCGGTCGCGCGCGCCTGCGACGAGCCACGGGCACGCGCGACCGCCGGCAGCTCTCCCTCCCGATCGCGCGCTGACGGCGTCGTCTTGCGCGGCGCGCGGAGCGCGGTCTATCGTCCCGCCGCATGGACGCACCGCGCGGTCTCGCTGCGAGCTGCATGGTCGAGACCGCCGAGGGCCCCGTGCCGATCGCCGAAACGCCCGGCAAGGGCTTCCCCGTGCTCACGCGGCTGCCCTCGGGTCGTCTCGGCTTCCGCCAGCTGCTCCGTGTGAATGCGAGCGGACCGGTGCCGCTCGTGCGGGTGGTGCTGACGACGGGTCACAGCGTGCTCGCCGCGCGCGGGCATTTGTTCTACCGCACGGGCATGGAGCCCGTTCCTGCCGCCGGGCTGAGCGCGGGGGACATGCTCGAGACGGCCTGGCACTATCCGGCGGGCTACGCGCCGGGCGGTGCTGCTCCCGACGCGGCCGGTCCGGCGATCACCGTGCGCGCCGTCGAGCCCGCGGGCGAGGGCGCGGTCTTCACCGGCACCGTGCACGAGACGCACGCGCTCTTCGTCACCGCCGGCGTCCTCTGCGGAGAGTGACCGCGCTCGATCGGTTCGAGGCGCGGCTCACCCGGTGTCGGCTCTGCCCGCGACTCGTCGAGCACCGCGAGCGCGTGGCGCGCGAGAAGGTCGCCCGCTTCCGCGACTGGACGTACTGGGGGCGGCCGGTTCCCGGTTTCGGCGACCCCCGCGCGCGAGTGCTCGTCGTCGGTCTTGCCCCGGCCGCGCACGGCGGGAACCGCACCGGCCGCATCTTCACGGGCGACGAGAGCGGGAACTGGCTCTACGGGGCGCTCTACCGCGCCGGCTTTGCGAACCAGCCGACGTCGGTGGACCGCGACGACGGGCTTCGTCTATGCGACGCCTTCATCTCCGCGATCGCGCGCTGTGCGCCGCCGGCGAACCGGCCGACGCCGACCGAGATCGAGACCTGCCGCCGGTACCTGATCGCCGAGCTCGGATGGCTCGCCCGCCTGCGCGTCGTCGTTGCGCTCGGCAAGATCGCGCACGACGGCTTCCTCGCCGTCGAGCGCGCGCGTGGCCAGATCGTGCCGCGTCCGGCGCCGCCGTTCGGCCACGGCGCGGAGCAGCGCCTGCCGTCGGGCCTCGTCCTCCTCTCGTCATACCACCCGAGCCAGCAGAACACGTTCACCGGCAAGCTGACGAGGCCGATGCTCGACCGGGTCTTCGCGCGCGCCCGCTCGCTCGTGGAACCGGGCTAACCCGCGGTCGCCACCGGCCGCAGCACCGCGAGGTTGCCGACGTACGTGTCGCAGGCGATGCGCCCGCCATCGGCGAGCACCTCGACGGATCGGCGGAGGTACAGCCGCCCCTCGTCCTCGTACCGGTCGAGTCGCCGGAGCGACTCGGCGTCGAGACCCTCGACGAGGAGCCCCTCGACGTGGCCGCCCGTCCTCGGGGTGATGAAAGGATATCCCGCGTCCGAGACGCCGCACCCGTAGCCGAGGAGCGTGGCACGCCGCCGGGGAAATCCGCGGCCCGTGAGCGAGCGCATGACGGCTTCGCTCATGAGCGTCCCGTAGACGAAGAGGGCGCCGGTCACGATCAGGCTGCCGCGGGAGGTTGCTGACCGGCGCTCGGCGGGCGGTCGTGCTCGCGACCGACGCTCACCTGGACGCCGCGCTCGGCGAGCCAGGCGAACTGGTCCCGCACCCAGTCGACGCCCGCGTCGGTGGTGGCGGCGGGCACGGTCACCTCGAGACGCGCCCCGCGCCCCGCTCGCAGCGCATCGTCGGCGATCTCCTCGGCGGTGTACGGCGTCAGCGCGCCGGCGCGCTCGAGGCCCGCGCCGTTGTCGAGCATGGTCGCGACGACGCGCGAGCGGATGGTCGAGGGCGCGCTCGCGAGGGACGTCTCGCGCGCCTGTCGACCCCGCGTGAGCGCGGCTGCCGTCGCCACGAGGTCGCCGTAGGTGCGCACCTCGTCGATCGCCCGCTCGGGCACCTCGATGCCGAACTCGCCTTCGAGCACGAGTGCGAGCTCCATGAGATCCAGCGAGTCGGCCGCAAGATCGTCGGTGAGCGAGACCTCGGGTGTCAGATCGTCGGCGCTCACCCCGAGATAGTCGGCGACGAGTCGTCGAATGCGCGGCTCCGCGAACTCGGACATACCCAACCTCCCCTGACGCGCTTATCGATCGGGTCGCTCGGAACGGGGCTTGGTGGATGAGGAACCTGGTGGATGAGGAAACTGTTTGTAGCACGCCCCATGCGGCGGTGAATCCCCTCAACAGGTGAAGCGCAAGATTTTCTTTCTGACGCGTTGCGGCAACGACGGCCTCGCGGTAGTGCACATTCGATGCGCTCGCTTCACTTTTCACGCTCGGTCAAAACCGCTAATTCCCGTTTCATCCCGCCCTCGTAGCTCAGTGGATAGAGCACCTGCCTCCTAAGCAGGGGGTCGCGCGTTCGATTCGCGCCGGGGGCATCGGGAAACGAGGAGTGCGGGGGAGAGAAGGGGGGCGGCCATCGGGTTGCCCCGATGGCCGCCCAGGGCGGATGGGGAGGGTGGGAAAATCCGTCAGCGCGCGATCAGCGTCGTCTGACGAACGCTTTGAAACGAGGTGGTGGTCGAGGAGCAGCGGGTAGCGGCGGGGTTGGCGTTGTTGATGAAGCCGAGCGTCAGCTCCATCGAGCCCTGCTCGGGGCTGATCTGCACGCGCTTGCCAAGCGTGCGGAAGCGCACGGTACCGTCACGCTTCATCTTGACCATGACACCGTCGAGACCCTTGGCGGCCGCGGTCGGCGTCTTCTTTGCGGTGAACTTGAAGATGTTGTGATGCTGGACGAACGCGCTCGCCGGGATCCGGGCGCAGAAGATGTCCTTGCCGTCCGTCGGACGGACCTGCAGCAGGACGTCCTGCGTCGTCGGTGTGATGTGCGTCATGCCGTTGCCCATGAGAACGGTTCGGAGCCGCACCTTGCTGGTCTCGCCGCGCGGCACGATGACACCGCGCGAGAGGGTCATGGCGAACTCCTGCGTCTCGCTGCAGCACGCAGCGTCTTCGAGGTCGGTGAGGCCGTTGCCGTCGTTGTCGATGCAATCGCCGCAAATCTCGGCGGGCGTCGGCAGACCGCCATCATCGGTGCTCTTCGGGGTGTCGTTGCCACCCTTGTGGCACTTGTCGTTGCGGCACTGCTCGAGGGCGTCGCAGTCGGCGTCGGTGGTGCAAACGTCCTTGTGGCACTTGCCGTGGCGGCAGCCCTGATCGGCGTCGCAATCGGCGTCGGTGGTGCAGATGTCCTTGTGGCACTGGCCGTGGCGGCAGCCCCAGTCGGCGGGGCAGTCCGCGTCGGCGGTGCAGGCGATCGGGCCACCGGGGTTGCCGTTGCTGTCGCAGCTCTTCCCGGGGCAGTTCGGCCGCCCGTGGCCCTTGGCGTTGCCGTGGTCCTCGCAGCTCTTGCCGGGACAGTTCGGGTTGCCATGCCCGTTGCTGGCGGCCCACATCGGGCTGCCCACACAGAGCACGCTCACCATCCCAACCACGGCCAGGCGCCGCAGTCGATCAACTAGCTTCTGATCCATCTCGATTTCCCCTCCTGCGCGCGACGGCTGTTCAGTTTGCCGTCGGCGCGAGGGCGGCTTGTCCAAGTTGTGTGCCACGGTGTGTCGCCAGCGACACGTGTGTGCCGTCGGCGCGGGGCGCCACCGCGAAAGTCCTTGGTCCGCGACGGCCTCTGAGGGGTCGCTGTGCGCGGTCCGCAATCCGCTGCGGCTTGCACCCCTGTGTGGGGCGCTGCGGCGAGCGCGCCGCCAGTCGTGGCGGGCGCCGGAGGCATGGTCGCACGCGCGCACGAAAGATTCGGCGACCACGCAGAACGGCAAGGCGCGCATCGCGCGGCCGCGCGACGACGCTGCTGTGCTTGACGCTCAGCGCCCCGTCGTTAATTCTGGCGGGGACGGGCGAGGCCGTCCGAGGGGGTTGGGATGATGATGAAGGGTTGGTGGATGGTAGTGCTGTCGGCGCTGATCGCCGGCTGCGCCGTGCAAGGGACGGTGCCCGGCGGCGTCGTCGTGACGCCTCCGGCGGTGGTGGTGCAGCCCCCGGTCTACCACTGGCAGTGGGGCGCGTGGCCGCACTACGAGGTGGAGCACCACTACGTCGTCGAGAACGAGCACATCTACCGCGTACATCACCACTACTATCCGTTCTACGACCGCGTTCACCCGCCGTGTCGCCGCGAGCACGGCGAGCATCGCGGCTGGTTCAAGCACCATCACCACGACGACGACTGACGCGCGCTAGGTCCGGCCCGTCTCCCAGGTGGCCTTCTGCTCGCCGCGCAGCAACGCGCGCAGGGCGAGCAGCGGCGCCAGGTTCACGACGAAGAAGTAGAGCGGGATGAAGAGGCCGGGCAGGCGGATGTTGCGCCGCTCGAGCGCGTACGCGAGCGCGGCCGCCAGGTAGAACGCCGCCTGGCCGACGAACAGTGCCCGGTAGAACGGTCGCGTCACCAGCAGCGCGTTGGCCGCCAGAGCGACCGCGAGGAAGAGCGGGACGGCCCAGCGCAGCAGCCGGTGCGACAGCATCTGGAAGCAGAACCACGGGTGGCGAAGCGGGTGGAAGAAGCTCGCGAGATAGAGCTGTCCACGGATGCCGCGCGTGATGACGCGGGCGCGCCGCTCGAGCTCGTCGCCGATCGAGCGCGACTCGCTCGGCTCGAAGCAGATCGCGTCGTCCTCGAGCACGGCGCGGTAGCCCTGCTCGACCACCTTGACGACCTGGACGAAGTCGCTGATCACGTGCGCCTCGAGCGGCGTATAGAGCCGCCGGCGGACGGCATAGGCGGCGCCCGCCGCGCCGAGGAGCGAGTGCAAGCGGCTTTCGTAGCGACGGAGGAAGAACTCGTAGTCGGCGTAGATGGAGCGTCCCTTGACGATCGTCTCGTCCGTCTCCGCGCCCATGACGACCCGCGCCGCGACCGCGCCGACGGCCGGATCCGCGAAGTCCGCGACCATCGCCCGCACGCTCCCGGCCGGGTAGACCGTGGTGGCGTCGGAGAAGACGAGGATCTCGCCGGTCGCGACCTCGACGGCGCGATTCTGCGCGATGGTCTTCCCGTGCCGTCCGCCGACGGGCACGAGCCGGACGCGCGGCGCGAAGGAGCGGACGATCGCGTCGGTGCGGTCGGTCGAGCCGTCCGACGCGACCAGGATCTCGAGCCGCTCCGCGGGATAGTCGAGGGCGAGCGTGTTCGCGAGCTTCGCTCCGATCGCCGCCTCCTCGTTGTAGGCGGCGATGATGAAGGAGACTGTCGGAACGATCGGCTCTTTCCGGACCGGGCGCGGCCGGAGCTGGGCCAGGACGAAGATGACGCAGGGGTAGCCGAGGTAGACGTAGACCACGGTCGCCACCGCGCCCCAGAGCACCACCGCCATCGCCGTCATCTCATAGCAGCCGCGAGTGGCGGCCGCACGGGTGCTCCGCTATAACCCCGCGCCCGTGGCGACGCCCGAACGACGCACACCGTCCTGGCGGGTGCGGGAGGCGACCCCGGGCGACCACGCGGCGGTGCGCGCCGGGATGGGGGTCATCCTGCGCGAGACTGAAGGGCAGAAGTCGGCGGGGTTCGGGCGAGAGCTGTGGGAATGGCAGTATCTGCGGCCCGCGCATCCCTCGTTGATCGTCGTCGCGGACGACGGCGGGACTCTGGCTGGCCATCTTCACGCCGTCCTGCTCGACATGCGGTACGGCGGCCGCCCCGTGCTCGGCGCGATGCTCAACGACGGGGCCACCCAGCCCGCCTATCGGAAGCAGGGCGTCCTCCGCGCGATGGACGACTACATGCGCGAGCGGCTCGCGGCGCGTGGCGTGGAGCTCGTGCTCGGCATCCCGAACGATCGGAGCCTGCACGGCTTCACCGGCCACGGCGCCTATCGGGTCGTCACCCGCGTGCCGGTTTACGTCCGCCCGCTCGATTTCGGACGGGTCATCGCGTCGCGTCTACCCCTGGGTCCGCTCGCGACGATGCTCGGTGCGGTCGCGGGGCCGGTCTACCGTGCGCTGCGCGTGCGACGGCCCGCGCCCATCCGCGCGCAGGAGATGGGCCCGATCGAGCGTTTCGACGATGCGATCGACCTCGTGAGCCGTGAGTTCGGTGCGGCGGTGCATCTCCACCTCGAGCGGAGCGCCCGCTATCTCAACTGGCGCTTCCTCGACAAGCCGACGCGGGAATACACCGCCTGGAGCGTCCACCGCGCCGGACGCCCGTGCGCCTACCTCGTGACGCGCCACGCGCCGCTCTTCGGCGTCGGCTGCCTCGCGCTGATGGACTTCGGCTGCCGAGCGGGCGAGGAGGACGCGCTCCTCGGCCTCGTCGCCGCACGCCTCGACGCGGAGCGCGCGGCCGGCGCCGAGGCGTGCGTCGTGATGGGGCTCCATCCCTTCATGCACCGCCTCGAGCAGCTCGGCTTCGTGCGCGTGCCGGACCGCTGGAACCCACGCCGCTTCCACTTCATGGCCCGCGGCCTGACGCCGGCCATCGGCGCCGACCTGCTCGACCCCGCGAGCTGGCTCGTGACGCTCGCCGACTGGGACGTCCTCTAGCTCACGAGGGGACCCTGTCCCCTCGCCCGTCGGGCAAAGCCCGACGGGGCCCACTCCCCAGCTCGCTTCGCTCGGCCGCGCGCTTCGCGCGCGGAGCTCGTCCGGTCATTCTCCTAAGCTAGCAAGCCGACCCACGATTCTCCGCGCGCGAAGCGCGCGGCCGAGCGTGAGCGAGCGGGGAGTGGAGCCCGACGGGCTTTGCCCGGCGGGCGGCGAGGGGCGGGACGCCCCTCGCTGATCTAGAGCCCGAGGACGTCGCGCAGCGGCGCGAAGCGAAAGTCGCGGAAGAGTCGCCGGAGCTTCCCGTAGGTGCCGCGGAGCCCCACGTAGTGGGTGCTGAAGCCGCGGCGGCCCGCGGTGCGCATGCGCGGCTGCTCCGGGTCGAGCTCCCACGGGTGGACGAAGGCGACCGCCGGGTGTCCCTCGCGATTCACGCGGCGCATGGCCCAGCGCGTGTACCGGTAGGGGAAGACGCGGAGCCAGCCGCCGCCGGCGAGCGGGACGTTCCGCCCGAAGAGCCGCGTCGTCGCGAGCGGAAACTCGAGGAGCTCGCGACCGTCGCGCCGGCGGATGACGTGCGGGAAGCGGTCGGCGTCGGGGAGGCCGTAGAGCGTGTCCCGGATCGGGAAGATGCTCGAGTCGTAGCGCAGGCCGACGTCGAGCAGCACGTCGAGCGCCCAGAGCGAGCGCGGCGTGACCGAGGCGCTCGGCGCGCGGTAGCCGAGGACGGCCGTCCCCGTGATGTCCTCGAGCGTCGCCTTGGCGCGGGTGATGTCGTCGCGGAACGTCTCGGGCGTCTGCTCGTAGATCAACCGGTGCGCGTAGCCGTGGCTCGCGATCTCGTGACCGGCCGCCACGATCCGCCGCACGATGTCCGGGTGCCGCTCGGCGTTCCACGTGAGCACGAAGAACGTGCCGTGCACGCCCGCCTCGTCGCAGAGGGCGAGGATCCGGTCGGTGTTACGCGCGACGCGGGACTCGTAGCGGTCCCAGTCGGCGAACCCCACGACGGCGTCGAAGTCCGCGACCTGGTACCAGTCCTCGACGTCGACGGAGAAGGCGTTGACGGTGCCCGTCGCCATCGCGGTCAAAGGTACGGCGCGAGCCTCGGCGGATTCAAGCAGAGCGCGCTACCGCCCCCAGCGGACCACGGCCTGCGCGTAGGGCTCGGGCCGCTCGAGGCCGATCAGGTGGCCGGCATCGGAAATGGTCTCGAGCCGCGCGCCGCGGATCTTCTCGGCGAAGATGCGGCCGTAGAGCGGCGCCGCGAAGCGGTCCTCGGCCCCCCAGACGACGAGGGTCGGCGCCGTGATGCGCCAGAGCCGGCGCTCGAGGCCGCGCTCGGGGATCGGGAAGAGAAACTTGGCGGCGGTGCGGAAGCCTCGCACGAGCGACAGGAGCAGCTCCACCTGCTCCTCGGTGCGGTCGTCGCGCGCGCCGAAGAGCTGCGTCACGGCGAGCATGCGCTCCGCGGCAGGGCAGTGCTGGTCGTGGAAGAGGTAGGGCACGAGCTCGTGCACCATCATGCCGAACATGTCGGGCAGCGGCGCCTCGTCGCGCCAGAGGCCGACGGGGGCCGCGAGCGCGAGGCGGCCGACCTCCTTCGGGCGGAGCGCGGCCATCTCGGCGGCCATCCAGCCGCCCATCGACTCGCCGACGACGTAGGGGCGCTCGATTCCGAGCGCCTCCAGCACGTCGAAGCCATGGAGGAAGAGGTCGTGCTCGTCCTCGAGGTACTCGAGCCCGGTCGACTGGCCGAAGCCGGGGAGGAGCGGCGCGTGGACTCGGTACGTGCGCGCGAGGAGCGGCAGGACACCTTCCCAGGCCGGAATGCCGCCGGCGCCATGGAGAAAGAGGAGGGGAGGGCCGTCGCCGGCCTCCAGGACCTCGATTCGCGGCCGTGCCGTGCCGAGCTCGATCACGCGCGACAGCGGCGCGGTCATGGTCGCACCTGCTCGGCCGCCGCATTCCGGCTGCCGGGCCGCGCGCGCCGGGCCTTGGGCAGCGCCTTCGGCCACCAGCGGTCCTCCCACTCGTTCCACATCGGCCGGAGATGCGGCAGAACCTGCGTGGCGCACAGCTCGGTTGCGTGGTTCACGAGCTCGATCGGCGCCGAGCCGATGTGGAGCCCGAGGAGGAGGTGGCCGACGCGCAGCGAGCGCCCGAGCTCCTCGAGCTGCTGGCGGACCGTCGCGGGCGAGCCGGCGACGATGTAGCGCTCGTCGCAGAGCTCCTTCCACGTCTTGTCGCGCCCGAGGTTCAGGCTCGTGTTGCCGATCTGCGACACGATGCCCGCGCGCATCGACGCCTCGCTCATGTAGCCCGGCGCGCCCACCATGCCGGGGTAGAGGTGCAGGCACTT
>VBKG01000200.1 GCA_005879585.1 Deltaproteobacteria bacterium
CGCGTTGCCGGACGACGACGTGTTCGTGCTCGACGCCGATGCCACGCCGCCCGCATCGACGGGGGTCGTGACTGGCGTCGGGACCGTGCTCTTCAACATGGCCGTCCGCCCGACCAACGGCAAGCTCTACGTCGCGAACACCGACGCGCGCAACGACGTCCGCTTCGAGCCGATGGTGCGCGGGCATCTCGCGGAGAGCCGGATCACCGTCGTGAGCGGAACCCTGGCAACCCCACATCACCTGAACCCGCACATCGACTATGCGACCGTCCCGGGACCGCAGTCCGAGATCGACCGGAGCCTCGCCTTCCCGATGGACATGGCGTTCTCCGCCGACGGGCAGACGCTCTTCGTGGTCGCGTTCGGCTCGGCGAAGGTCGGGGCGCTCCGGGCGGACGACCTCGAGGCGGGGGTCATCACGGCAGCGCAGCTACCCGTCGGCCAGGGGCCGAGCGGCATCGTCCTCGACGCGGCTCGCGACCGGCTCTACGTCATGAACCGGATCGACGGCACGATCTCGATCGTCGCGAACGCGAGCAACGCCGCGACGCGCGCGGTGACCGGGACCGTGCCGCTGCGCTTCGACCCGTCGCCGCCCGCGGCGCGCACCGGACGCGTCTTCCTCTACGATGCGCGGCGCTCGGCGCATGGTGATTCGGCCTGCGCGAGCTGCCACATCTTCGGCGATTTCGACGGCCTGGCCTGGGATCTCGGCGACCCGTTCGGGACCGTGGTGAGCAATCCGAACCCCTTCCGCGTCCCGCCCCCGGGCGGGAACCCGAGCTTTCACCCGATGAAGGGCCCGATGACGACACAGAGCCTCCGCGGGCTCGCCGATCCGGCCGGCCCCATGCACTGGCGCGGCGACCGCACGGGCGGGAGCGACCCCGGGGGGGACGCGCTCGCCGAGGACCAGGCCTTCAAGAAGTTCAACCCGGCGTTCGTCGGCCTCCTCGGCGCGGCGAGCCAGCTCTCGGCGAGCGACATGCAGGCGTTCACCGACTTCATCCTCACCGTCCGCTACCCGCCCAACCCGATCCGCGCCCTCGACGGCAGCCTGAACGCGACCCAGGCGAGCGGCCAGAGCATCTTCCTGAACTCACCCATCGACGCGTCGGTGCTGCAGTGCGCGTTCTGTCACCGGACGGCGATCGGTACCGACGGCTTCTCGTCGTTCGAGGGCGAGCCGCAGGAGTTCAAGATCGCCCACCTGCGAAACCTCTATCAGAAGGTCGGCATGTTCGGTGTCCCCCCGGGCGCCCAGGCACCGGCGACTGGCTTCCTCGGCGACCAGGTGCGCGGCTTCGGCTTCCTCCACGACGGCAGCGTCGACACGGTCTTCGACTTTCTGCACGCGAGCGTCTTCAACTTCGGCAGCAACCCCGACACGAAGCGCCGGCAGGTCGAGGCGTTCCTGATGGCCTTCGACACGGGCCTCGCGCCGATCGTCGGCCAGCAGATATCGGCGACGCCGACGACCTTCGCCGATCCGACGGTGACCGCGCGCGTCAACCTCATGATCGCGCGCGCCAACGCGGGCGACTGCGACCTGGTCGTGAAGGGCATCCGCGCCGGGGAGGCGCGCGGCTGGCTCTACCAGCCGAGCGCGGGACAGTTCGAGAGCGACCGCGCGAGCGAGCCTCTGCTCACCGAGGCAACCCTGCGCGGGCAGGCTGCGACCGCCGGCCAGGAGCTGACGTACACCGCGGTGCCGCCCGGAAGCGGCGCGCGGATCGGGGTCGACCGCGACGAGGACGGCTTCCTCGACCGGACGGAGCTGGACGCGGGCTCGGACCCGGCGAACGCGGCGAGCGTGCCGGCGTCCGGCAGCACGACGACTACGGTGACGACGACGACCACGACGACCTCCTCGACGACGAGCACCACCACGGTGACGACCTCGACGACGAGCACCACCACGACGACGCGCCCCTGCCACGGGCGGAAGTGCTTTCGCTGACGCAGCCGACACCTGACGTGGGGCGAACAGGCCGCTGTGGCGGATTTTCACGAATCCCCAGGTGTGGAGCACGGCCGTGATGCCGAGCTCGGCGCCGAGCCGCTTCGGATCGTGTCCGAGGGTGAGGAGTGTCTGGGCCGCGGCTCACAGGAGAAGCGCAAACACCTGCCGCCGGGAGCGAGGGTGAGCGATCGCAGGGCGGGCGGCCGCTCCACGCCGCCCTAGCGGGATTCAAGTTCGCTCCGGAGCCCGCATATAGCGCGCGCCGCAAGCGGCATCCGCGCGGTCCTCGCGCATGACTGCTACCTCTTCGGATGGAGGCGCGCGGCCGAGCAGTTATAGCCTGATCAGCGGACGGGCAGGTCCAGCGCGACGCTCTGGTAGGTGATCGCCGACGCGAGGTTGTCGGCTCGCAGGTACGGCGCATCGTTCTGGACCGCTTCGAGCCGGATCGTGTGGCCGGCACGGAAGACCCAGCCGTTGCGGGGAACCATCCCGTCGCGCCGGTGGTTCTGATGAGGTGGGGTACCAGTTTCCCGCGCAATGCCGTGTCGCGGCCAGACGGTACGGTCCCGCCCGCCACTCCTCCGTTCTTCGTACGTCTCGCGCATCGAGGTGGCCGGCGCATGTGCCCGGGCGGCGGCGAGGACCGTCGGGGCCGCCCACCCGCCAGCTCCGGGCCACGTAGGGGTTTATCCTCCACTGCGATCAACGACTGTCACATTTTGATGTCTAGCTAGCTGATGGCCTGCGCCTGCACCGCAGAACGCACGTAAAACCGCAAAGCATACGCAACGAAAACGTCGCATGGCGGCAGATCGTGCAACGGTACCCGTCGCGCCTTGCCGTGCGGCTGCGGCTTTGCCGTGGCGTGACCTTTGCTCGTCGCCCAGGCTCGTGATGCGGCTGATGGCGAGCACACCCGGTCACAGGTTCGCACCGGGATCTGTAAGCACGTCGCGCGCGCCGACCGGCCCACCCGGTCGTGGGGCGTGCGAGGAACCTAAGCAAGGGGGGAGCAAATGTTGACGATCGTACACGTCCACCGTCGCCGGGTGTCTGCCCGCTTGGCGCTCACATTCGGCATCTGGTGCGCGGCCGCAGCGATTCTCCTCGGAGTGGCGGCGAGCCCGACACCGTCGTTGGCGGCCGTCCAGTGCACCCCCGACCTCCAGGGTGCGATGGACGAGCCCGGCCAGAAGGACCTGACGAGGTTTTGCTTCGATCCCGTTGCTTCCGCCCCCTTCGACTTCGTCGTCAGCTGGAACTGGGACAACGCCACCTTCGCGGGAAACAACAGTGGCGATGCCTGCGCCCTCTTCGACACCGACATGGACGGCAACGCCAACTTCGCACTCTGCGTCACGGTGAAAGGTGACCCGTCGGCCCTGGACTCCGTTCGGAGGTTCAGCTGCGCGAACGACCGACCGGACCGCTGCACGAGCTCGGTGCTGCTGCCAACCGGCAGCTCGACGTGCACCGCCGCAGCGGTGAGCAATTCAAACCCCTTCGACGGCGGATCCGATACGGTGGCCACATGTTCCGTCGACCTCGACGACTTCGGTGGCGCGGAGGTCGCGAATCTCCTCGACGCATGCTCGTACCCGTCGCAGCAGCCGAACTCGGATCCCTCCGACTGCATCATCACCAAGCAGTGCTCCACCGCGGCACAGTGCGACGACGACAACCCCTGCACTATGAACACCTGCAGCAATGGCTTCTGCACTTTCCCGCCGGCGCCACAAGGCGTCACCTGCCGCGCCGCCGCGGGCGGCTGCGATCTGGCCGAGGTGTGCAACGGCATGTCCAACCTCTGCCCCGCGGATCAGAAGAGCACAGACGTGTGTCGCCCCGCGGCGGGCGCCTGCGACGTGGCCGAGAGCTGTGATGGGGTCCAGGACGACTGTCCGGCGGACGCCTTCGCGCCGAGCAGCACGCTCTGCCGGCCCGCGGCCGGCGCGTGCGACGTGGACGACTTCTGCACCGGCACGGGCCCCGGCTGCCCCGCCGACGCCAAGAGCACGGCCGCGTGCCGGCCCGCCGCAGGCCCGTGCGACACGGCCGAGAGCTGCGACGGCGTCCAGGACGACTGTCCGACGGACACCTTCGCGCCGAGCAGCATGCTCTGCCGGCCCGCGGCCGGCGTGTGCGACGTGGACGACTTCTGCACCGGCACGGGCCCCGGCTGCCCCGCCGATGCCAAGAGCACGGCCGAGTGCCGGTCCGCCGCAGGCCCGTGCGACACGGCCGAGAGCTGCGACGGC
>VBKG01000625.1 GCA_005879585.1 Deltaproteobacteria bacterium
ATCCCGCCAATGCGGGAAAGATCGATCGCACCGGCGTGCCCATGCCGGTGAGCCCGGCGTGGAACGATCCGACGTTCCCGAAGACGTCGACCGGCACGGTAGTGTCACTCTTCTGCATCCCCGCGACCACGTCGAACACGGTCAATACGACGAGCGGTCTGCCCGGGCCGGGCGCGCTCATCCTGCCCGGCACCGTGGTCGTGGACAAACAACAGCAGTGACATCGACGGTGGCGCCGGCCGACGCTCGGGGCGGCGCCACCCTAACTCCATTGCAAACGGCTGGCTTTCGCGCTAGCTAAGCGCGGCTTCACACCCGGAACCGCAGCACAGAAGGAGGGGATATGTCGCATCACCGCCTTCGTTTGCTCTGTTCTGCCGCGCTCGTGATCGCCGTCGCGACCGTGCCCCGACACGCCGCCGCGACGCAGAAGTGGGGTCCGATCCAGCTCTCGGGAAACCTGCAGACCCAGAACCTCGTCCGTCACCCAGACTACGCGCACTACGAGTTCATTCAGAACCGAAACACGGCGCGCATCCAGCTCGATTACGACTGGCTCCAGGGCGGGCTCTTCTACAACAAGTACAACATCCCGTTCATCGAGAGCTCGCATCTGTTCCTCGTGTATCGCGGCGTCTACGACAGCATCTACGATACGACGCCGGGCTTCATCGAGAAGGAAGACATCCACGGCCGCGCGTATCCGGGCCTCAAGACCGGTCAATTCCTCGACGTCTTCGACCGCGCGACGAAGGTCGGCGTTCCCAATGCCACCGGCGGCTTCACGAAGCTGACGCACGACCAGATGTCGATCAGCGGTCTCACCCACGGCGAGCGCGACGCGCTCAAGTTCGACAACCAGCTCCGTGAGGCCTACGCCGACGTCAAATTCCGGACGATCCCACTCACGATCCGCGCGGGCCGGCAGCAGATCGTCTGGGGCGAGGCCGACAACTTCCGGATGCTCGACCGCGCCAATACGCTCGACCTCACCTGGCACTTCGTGCAGGAGATCCCGGCGCCGCCCTTCGGCTGGGACCAGATCCGGCGTCCCATGTGGATGTTCAAGTTCCTCTACGACCTGGGCGACGTCTGGAAGCTCTCGCAGAGCTTCCTCGAGTGGTACTGGAACCCCGGCGACTGGTTCCCCGCCAAGCAGGCGTTCCTGCCGCGGCCGTGGGGGCTGCGCTTCTACGACCCGCTGACGAACGTGGTCGACGGCGCGTTCTTCGACGGCAGCTGCGTCGCGCTGTCACGGGTCAAACAGACGTCGGGTCCTCGCAAGGGCGAGGCGCGCTGCGTCGCGCTCATGAACGGCACCAAGCTCTTCGAGAAGGGCCACTACGCGCGCAACCCGATGGAGAACAGCCAGGTCGGAATCCGCTACCACGCCATGTCGCCGTTCGGCCTCGAGTTCACCCTCAACTATTTCTATCAGCGCTGGGGCGGCGACGACGGCACGAACTACGCCCCCATCCAGGGGCTCCCCAAGAACGACGTGAACAACGGCCGCGCCGTGAAGCTCTACACCCAGGGGATCTTCCCCGCCGAGTTCATCGCGCCCTACGTGCACACGCTCGGCTTGTCGGCCAACTACTCCGACGAGGCCTACACGCAGACCGTGTTCCGCGCCGAGACCGTCTACGACGTCGGCATCCCCTTCTTCGATCTGGGCAAGATCACGGTGATCGACGTCCCCGCCGTGCCGGGCGTGACCAAGAAGAACATGTGGAAGGGGATGATCGGCTTCGACCGGCCCACCTGGATCAAGACGGTGAACAAGACGCGGGTCGTGTCTCGCCGGCGGGCTCGACCTTCCCTCGAGCGTTCGCATTCCGACCAACACGCCCGTCTTCCGCGACAAGATCCGGGACTGGGAAGCCCTCGCCACCTTCGCCGCGATCAGCTTCTACCGCGGCGGCAGCATCATCCCCATCTTCGGCTTCGCCGTCGACCCCATCAACCAGTTCAGCACGGAGCCGTTCTGGACGATCGACTACGTCGTCCGCGACGACTTCGTGGTGAACGTCGCACAACGGTACTTCGTCGCGCCGCGCGGTCATCACACGCCGATCTTCGAGACGTGGGGCCTCGGTGGTCTG
>VBKG01000179.1 GCA_005879585.1 Deltaproteobacteria bacterium
GCACGTGACGCTGCGGGCGTGCGTTGGCATTCCGTCACTCCGAACAGAGCCGATCTTCCCAGCCATCCGGCGAGGACTGGCGCAAGCGTCGCGCGGCGGCCTGCGCGTCTTACACTTCTCGGTCCAGCACGATCACGTCCATCTCCTCGTCGAGGCGCTGGATGTTCGCGTCCTCTCACGCGGCCTTCAGGGACTGGCCATTCGCATTGCGAAGGGAGTGAACCGGGCCATCGGACGGTGCGGTCGGGTCTGGGCGGACCGTTTCCACGCGCGAGCCCTGCGAACGCCGCGCGAGGTCAGGAATGGTCTCGTCTATGTGCTTCAGAACTGGAAAAAGCACGTGCGCGGCGCGCGGGGGCTCGATTGGCGCTCGTCCGCGCTCTGGTTCGAAGGGTGGAGGACTCCGATCCGGTTGATGAAGGGGACGTCACCCGTAGTGCCCGCACGGACGTGGCTTGCGGCGATCGGTTGGCGCCGCCTCGGGCTGATTCATCCCGACGACCGTCCGGCGCCGGCACGTGGGACGCTGACGGCGCAACGCACGTGACGCACGGGCAGGCTGTGCATCCTAACGACGCCGCGTGCGGCCGCCGTGGAGTGAGGCCAGGTCGACCTCGAGACCGTGCTCCGGCGCTATGCGGGCGAGCCATTTGTCCTTGCGGCGATCACGGCTTCGGAGCTTCTCGAAGGCGTCCGATCTATCGATCGCGCCCGTGCGCGCGCGTTTGCACGCTCGCATTCCGAGCGAACGGACCTCACGATTGTATCGCGACGCGGCAGCGGACACGCCGGGGCGGACGCGGATCTAACGGGCGAAAAAAATCCCGGCCCGTGGCATGCCGCGGACCGGGATTCGCGAAAGGATCGGACGGAGCAGCTACGACTTCGTCATCGACCACGCGACCTTCGTGTCTTCCTTCGGCTTGATCGACACCTTCTCGGTCTTCTTCCCGAGCTTCTCCTGCCAGAGCTCGACCTCGTAGTCGCCCGGTGGCAGGTCGGTGATCTTGAACGCGCCGCTCGCATCGGTGACCGCGACGTAGGGCTGGTCGGTGGAGACCCACCAGGCGCTCATCCAGCCGTGCACGTCGCACTTCACCTGGATCGTCTCGGGCTTCTCGACCTTGACCTGGATCTTCGGCTTGAACTTTGGCTGGGCCTGGTTGCTCGGAGGGTTGGCGGTGCCGAAGGTGTGGATGTTGTGCAGGATGCCGTCGCTGTTGAGGACGTCGACGGTGCTCCCGGCGGGGAATGCCAGCACGTGCGGCTTGTACTCGCACGTCTTCTGGTCGAACGTCGGGTTCTGCGCCGGTGGCTCGAGCTTCTTGCCCTTCTGGGCCTTCACGGTCACGACCACGTTCGCGAGTGCGCCGTCCGAGCCGACCACCAGGTCCGGCGACGTCTTCTCCTTGCCGCACACCTCGGGGTCCTTGGTCACCTCGAGCTTCGCCGGTGGCGGCGCCGTGCCCTGGAACTTGACGGTGCCCGAGAGCGTGCCGCCGTCGGTCACGGCCATCGCCTCATAGGCCGCGGCGCGCGTGGCGAGCCCCGCCACGAGGATCAGAGCGAGCGCGGACGGAACGAGGGTGCGTCTCATCGTGTGATTTCCTCCCTACTGGCTGGTGCCGGGTCCGCCCGTGACAACGTGTGCCGCCTGCTGCGGTGACGGCTCGGGCATTCCCAGCGACAGGATGTAGTCGCGCAGCGCGCGAATCTGCGCCTCGTCGTCCCCGCCGAGCACGTCGGGCGGCCCGCCGGGGAAGAACGACGGCATCTTCGTGCCGGGCATCACCTTCTGGGGGTCGCGCAGCCACTTGATGATCCACTCGGGGCCGAGGCGCGCATGGGCGAGTGCGAGGTCGGGGGCCCACCCCTCGGGCGGACCCTGCGGCTTCACCGCGCCGCGCTGGTGACACGAGAAGCAGTCGAAGTAGTCCTTGGAGGTGAGGAGCTTTCCGGCCTCGACGTTCTCGGTGGCCAGTGCGGCGCGCTCGAGGTGCACGAAGGGCACCTGCACGCGGTCGAGCGCCTCGAAGTAGCCGACCACCGTGTTGGCTTCCTCGTCCGCGAGACCGAAGGTAGGCATGCGAAGCTGGAGCCACGGGCGGATCGGTACCGGCGCCTTCACGAAGTTGAAGAGCCAGTCGGCCTGCACCTTCTCGCCCTCGCCGTTGAGCATCGGCGGCGCGAAGGTGGGCTGCTCCTGGTAGAGGCGGCGGATGTCGCCGCCGCGCCCTTCGACGACGTGGCAGCCCGTGCAGTTGTAGCGCGCGACGAGGCGCCGGCCGGCGACGACGCGGTCCTCGCCGGGCGGGCGGTAGAGGTACTTCACCGGGACCTTGCTGTCGGTCCGGCTCGAGAGGAAGGCGCGCAGGGCCTTGATGTCCTCCTCGGCGAGGTCGAACTGCGGCATCACCTGCTCGATCCACTTGGTGGCGTAGGTGCGCGGCGTGAGGAGCTTGTTGTACGTCCAGTCGTCCCACGTCTCCGGGACGTCGGTCCGGTCGCCGAAGAAGAGCTCCTCCCGGGTCTTCGAGCCGAAGGCGGAGAGCTCGACGCCGATGCGCGACTCGTTCTCCATGCCGGGCACGTCGTGGCAGCCGGCGCAGCCGTACTTGCGGACGAGCTTCTCGCCGGCCGCGGCGTTGGCCACGTCCGTGAGCCGCGTCTCGAGCGCATCGGGTGCCGGCCGCTTCGTGCCGAGGGTCACGAGATAGGCCGTGATGGCGCGCGCCTCGTCGTCGGAGAGGCGGAGGCTCGGCATGCGGGCGACCGGCGAGTAGCCGCGCGGGTTCTTCAACCAGTGGTAGATCCACCGTGCGTCGGTCTTCTCGGCAACCTTCGCCAGGTTCGGCGCGATGTCCTTGTTGGCGCCGAGCTGGCCGGCCACCTCGTCCTCGGTGATGGCGTGACAGCCGCGGCACCCGATCGATTCGACCAACGCCTTCCCCTTGGCGGCGAGCTCGGTGCCGGCCGCGGCGGCAGGCGCGGGATGCGCCGCCAGCCACTCCTCGCTCGGCTGCTTCGTGTCGGAGAGGAGGAACGCCGCAATCTGGACCGCCTGCTCCTCCTCGAACATGAAGTTCGGCATGCGCGTCCGCGGCCGGAACTGGTGCGGGTTCGTGATCCAGCGGATGAGCCACCCGTGGTCCACCTTGGCGCCGATCCGCCGGAGCGACGGCGCGATCGACGTGACGCCGCCGCTCTTCGCCAGGTCTTCGTAGCCTTCGGTCAGGTGACAGCCGTGACAGCCGAGCTGCTCGAAGAGCCGCTCGCCGCGGCCGATCTCGTCGGCCGTCTCGAGGTTCTGCACGCCCGCATGGCACTTGATGCACTGCGCAGTCGTCTTCTCGCCGCGGAGGAGCGGACGCTCGATGAACTCGACGTTCTCGAGATGGCCGTGCTCGTCGACGAAGTTGCCGTGCGCCGTCTCGGGGCTGTTGACCGCCGGTGCCTGGCCGCCGTGACACGGCGTGCAGCCGAACTTCTCGGGTGGATGCTTGGTGAGCAGCAGCTCGCGATGGGGATGGGTCTTCCACGGGTTCGGCTGGTCCTCGAAACCAGGCTTGTTGATGCCCGCGTGGCACGACATGCAGCGGTCGACGCGCGCCACGGGCTTGTCGAAGTTGTTGCGGTCGAATTCCTCGAGCACGATCTGCTGGATACGTGGGATCTTCGGCTGCCAGTCGAAGCCGAAGTACGGCGCCGTCGCCTTCGGACCGGGGAGGTAGCCGAGCGACACGCCCTCGAGCTTCTGCTGCACGTCGTCGCGGGCCGTGGTGAGCTTGGCGATCTCGTCCTCCGCGGTCTTGACCGCGCTCTCCAGCTGCGTGATCTCGTTCTGCAGCGCCTCGATGTGCTGCTGCGACTCGGTGTAGACCTGCTGCCGCTCCGCGCGGAGCTGCCCCCTGGCCTCGATCTCCTTCAGGAGCTCCTCGGTCGGCCGGCCCGCGTGCAGCGCGTCGTCGTACTTGAAGCGCAGCTCCTCGAGCTCGCTCTTCACGAAGCGCAGGTTCAGGTCCTTCGACTGGTCCTGCTGCTGCGCGCGGCGGAGCTCACGCTGGAGATCGGCGATCTGCCGTGCGATCTCTCCGGAGGACGCGCTCACGCGCGCGTCGGCAAGCGTCTTCACCGCCTGCTGGTACGCAGGGTCGGCGTCGAGCCGTTGCTGCTCGGCGGCGATCGCGTCCTTCAGGTGCTGGATCTCGAGGCGGTTGAACTCCGCCTGGAACTTCTTCCACGGCCGGCGGAAGAGGTTGTCGTCGGCGATGCACCAGAGCGCACCGACGAAGAGCAGCAGCGAGGTGACGAGCCAGACCGCGCCGTAGGAGCGCTTCTCGTCGTCGATCGGCGTGGTGCGGCGGGCCATCGGCTACCGGCTCACGCGCGCTGCTCGAGCAGACGGCCCACCCAGAAGAGGGCGCAGCCCGTCACCGCCATGTAGAGCTCTTTCCACTGATCGCCATACACCACCCCGACGTAGAGCCCGAGCCCGACGTCGGCGAAACCGAGCGCCTGGAGGAGCTTCGCGAAGTGGAGCACCGGGGCCCGCCATCCGTGGCGCGCGCACGCCGTCAGATGTTGATGCTGAAGTAGGGAGTCTTCAGCACCATGATGTACTTGATGTTCAAGAGGTGGCGCATCATCATCTTGGCGACAACCGCCCACATGTTGAGGAAGAGGAAGCCCGTGAGCCCGAAGCGCGCCCACCCCCAGCGCTCGATGAAATCCGGGAACTCGGCGCCCTTGACGCCGCGGCAGAGCGCGTAGAACGCCGCGTACCCGACCACGAAGTAGCCGCCGACGATCAGCGCGCCGACGATGGTGGCCATGGTCTCGTCGCGCACGCCGAGCAGGAACGGCAGGTCGACGTTGGTGAGCGCCTCCACCTTGTGGGGGTCCCACTTCTCCCAGAACCAGAACCAGTTCCACCCCGGGCCGCGCAGGAACGTGCCGATGATGATCAGCGACACCCAGAGGATGTGGAAGCCGACGATGAAGGTGGTGATCTCCCACTTCCGGTCCTTCCAGCAGTAGTAGCCGTTCCCCTTGGGGTTGATGTCGAGGTACGGGATCACCATGAGGCCGACGATGATGAAGGTGGGCAGCACCACGCCGGCGTGCCAGGGGTCGAAGAAGACGAGCATCTCCTGAAGGCCGAGGAAGTACCACGGCGCCTTCGACGGGTTTGGCGTCCGCGTCGGGTTGGCGGGCTCCTCGAGCGGCGCGTCGACGAGCAGCGACCAGACGATCAGCAGGATCATCATCGCGCACGCGATCAGGAACTCGTTGCGCACGAGATGCGGCCAGGTGTGGATCTTGTCGTCGCCCGGGCCGGTCGCCTTCTTGATCGGGACCTCGATCCGCTTGCCGGGTCCCGGGATCGCCTTCAACGGCGTCGCCATGGTGTCAGCCCTCCTCGCGCTCGGCGCTCCGGCGCGCCGACCAGAAGAGCGCGATCAGAATCAGCACGAAGACGAGTGGAACGGTGAGGACGCGGGCACGGGGGAACACGAACGTGAGGATGATGAGGACCGTCGTGCCGATGATGCCCTTCAACTCGCTCGGCATGGGTCGCTAGAGCGCCGGGCCCGAGAAGCCGTCGCGCCGGATGCGCCAGAAGTGGACGGCCATGAAGAGACTCGCGACCAGCGGGATGAAGATGCAGTGGAGGATGTAGAAGCGGAGCAACGTGTGTGGACCGATCTCGCCCCCGCCGAAGAGGAAGGCGCGCGCGTCGTAGACGTTGTTGAGGCCCGGGATCAGCTCGTGGCCGGGCCCCTCGTGGCCGAGGATCGGCGTCGCCCGGCCCATGTTGGAGCCGACGGTCACCGCCCAGATGGACAGCTGGTCCCACGGCAGCAGGTAGCCGGTGAACGAGAGCAGCAGCGTCAGCACGAGCAGGATCACGCCGACCACCCAGTTGAACTCGCGCGGCGGCTTGTAGGAGCCGGTCAGGAACACGCGGAACATGTGCAGCCAGACCGCGATCACCATGGCGTGCGCCGCCCAGCGGTGCATGTTCCGCATGAGCATCCCGAACGGCATGTCGAACTCGAGATACTTCATGTCGGCGTAGGCGTACTCCGCCGTCGGGCGGTAGTAGAACATCAGGTAGACGCCGGTGATCACCGTGACCAGGAACATGAGGAACGTGATGCCGCCCATGCACCACGTGAAGCGCAGCCGCGTGGCGTGGCGCCGCACCTTGGAGGGATGGAGGTGCAGCCACACGTTGCCCGACACCATGAGGATGCGGTTCCGCGGCGTGTCGTCGTAGCCGTGGCGGAAGATCGACTTCCAAACTTCCGACTCGGTGATCTGCTCCTTGACATCATCCCATTTCGACATTCCGTTGTCCTTCGCTCAGGCCTTCAGGAACGCGCCGGGCTTCGTCCACTCGCCCTTCTCGTAGAGGTACTTGACGCCCTTGTCGATGAGGAGCTGCCCGTCCTCGGCGCGCGTGATCCGCAGCCGCTCGAGAGGCCGCGGCGCGGGCCCCTCGAAGTTGACACCCGTCTTGTAGAAGCCGCTGCCGTGACACGGACACTTGAACTTGTTCTCCGCGGTGAGCCACCGCGGCGTGCAGCCGAGATGCGTGCACTTGGCGAAGAGCGCGTAGAGTCCCGCCTCGGTGCGGATGATCCACACGCGCTGGTCCTTCTTGAATTTCTCGCTCACCTCGCCGATCGCATAGTCCGTCGGGAGGCCGGCCTTGAACGTCGACGGCGGGGTGAACAGCACGCGCGGGAATGCCGAGCGGATGGCGGCGAGCAGCGACACGCCCGAGAACGCGGCGAAGACGCTCCATCCGAACCGCCCGAACACGTCGCGCCGCGACCACAGACCGCCGAGCTGCGCGCGCTCTCGCGCGCGCTTCTCCCGCTCGCGCTGCTGCTCGACGCGCCGCCGCGCCGCGAGCGCCGCCTGATCCTCCGCCTGCGCCTCCCCCTTGGCCATCAGTCGCGATTCCCCTTTGCGCTCACCATGCCACCGCGCGCCCGCCGAGCCAAATTAGTTCGCCTTGCTCAACAAATTAGGGCGGAGAGGGTGACCGCCAGTCGTGAGGCTGCGGCCCGCCGCACACTTCACCGGCGCCGACCGCGGAGCAATGTCTCGACGACACCCCATGCCACCATCACCCCGCCCAGGAGAAACATGACGAGGCCGAAGGGCGGGAAGACGAGGAGCAACGGAAAGGAGACGAGGCCGAGCAGGAGGCCGAGGGCGAGGGGGTTGAACGGGGCCGCGCGCTTTCCGGGAATCTCAGCGGGCGGCGCCTCGGCGAATTCCGTTTCGTCTTTGAGCAGCCCGATCGCATATTCGCGAAGATCCTGCCGGTGCTCGGGACCCGCGCGGCTCACCACCTCCGCGAGGCGCCGCGTGAGGTCTTCGACTTCGGCGTCGAGCTCGCGCTGCCGCTCCTCGACGGCGTCCGGCGTCGACCGATCATCCGTCAAAATCCTTCGCGTTCTAGGACGTGCCGCGGGGCGTTGTCAAACGAGGAACGGCGCGGAGACCGCACGGGAGGGCTCCGGCGTCCGCGACGCCGGAGCCCTGCTCGCAGGAGGAGAGGCTTACGCGTGCGTCAGTGCGTCGCCGTGCACGGCGCTCCGGAGCACACGTCGACGACCATGCCGCCGGTCTGCAGGAAGTCCGACTTCTGCGTGCGGGCCGTCGCCGAGTTGCGCGGGTCGGAGTGCGGATCGAAAGGGCCCGTCGGCGCCGTGTTGGTCGTTGGCGGTGTGGTGGCGCCGCTGTCCCACACGATCAGCGCCGAGCCGTCGAACGGATCGGTCGGGATGGCCGGGATGCCGTAATAGGGCGTGACCTCGTAGCTCCGGCCCGCCGCGATCGCGGGCTGATGGATGAAGAGGCCGAGAGTGCGCGCCTGGATCTCGGTCCCGACGTTCGCCACCTGGTGGTCGCCGAAGGCCTCGTGCAGGAGCACCTTGTGCGCGGGCGTCCCCGGCAGCGGGTCGCTCGTGATGTGATGCGCGTAGCCGTTCGGATCGGAGCGGTCCCACAGCATCTGGATGAGCGCCAGGGCGAGCGGGCGCTGGAGCTGCTGCGGATACGCCGGATAGAGGAAGGCGGAGTACGCGGCGAAGTCGCTGCTGCGCGTCAGCAGCAGGGAGTAGTTCATGGCGGGGACGCCCAGCACGCCGCGCGTGATGTCCTGCGCGATCGCCATGATCGTGCCGCCGAAGATGCCGCCCTGGCTGTTGCCGTCGAAGAACACGTCGCTCGTGTCGATGACGGGATTGCTACTGGAATCCTGGAAGGCGGCGTTGGCGACGAAGCCCGCTGAATGGATCATCAGCCGGGCGAGGAACAGCTGATCGAGCATCGCCTGCTGCAGGCGATCCGTCAGGCTCGGGAACAGCGCGAGGTTCCCGAGAATCCCGATGGCGTTCCCGACGTCCTCGTTCGACATGCCGATCCATTTGGTGGCACAGAAGACGAAGTTGTGCTCGTTGGCCATGTCCTCGACGTTACCGGAGCTCACCTCGGTGTTGGACCCGAGGAGCCCGTGCCCGTAGATCGACGCGCGCGCCGGGACGGCGGGCCCGGCCCCGGTCGGCAGCGCGGCGCGCGGGATGTTGCACACGAACGACGCCGGCTGAGGCGTCGACTGGTGCGTGGGGATGCCGTTGCTGTCCAGCACGAACTTCGCGGGCGGCGTCGTGCTGTCGACGTAGCGCTCCACGTCGTACGTGCCGACCACGCGGCGGAAGATGCGCGTATCGATGCCGTCCGCCGCCGTGTTGCACGAGCCCGCGCCGCCGCCGACGCAGTCGGCGTCGGTGGCACACGCGCCGAACGCAGGCATGCCCGCGGTGCACGGATGCTCCAAAATGTTCGTCACGGTGAACGTCGGCGCGTTCGTGCCGAGGCGCGAGAACCCGTCGTCGCGGACGAAGAGCATGCGCTCCGTGAGGCTCCGGCGGCTCGCCACCGTGAAGTCCCAGGCGAGATAGAGGTTGTTGCGGGGCACGCCGGCCGACGCGAGCGTCGTGAAGATGGACTCCATGTGCGGGCGGCGCGCTTCCTTCACCGGGTCGCCCGTCGGGATGTTGTCGCGGTAGGCGAGGAAGTCGGCGTTGGGTGTGAGGATCGTGCCGCTCGAGTTCTTCATGTCGCGGAGCGCCACGATGTAGGTCGTCCCCTCGTCGAGGTTGACCGAGGGATGGATGATCATCGCGCGCTTGGCCTCGGTGGTGGCATTGGCGTCGAGCTCGACGAACATCAGGTGGTGAACGAGGGTCGACGAGTTCACCAGCACCACCGGCGCGGTCGAGTCGAGGGAGCGGGCGATGTCCGTGATGGGCGCCGCGCCCGTCATGGCGAGGTCGACCCCGGGGACGCGCGTGAGGATGGTGACGCCGGGGCTGAAGCCGTCGTTCCAGTTGTAGTCGCTCGGATTCATGAACACGCCCGAGTTGTTCTTCGGCATCGCGACCGTGGTGAAATTGACCCGCTTCCCGCTGTCCGTGGTGCCGTCGGCGACCGTGAAGAAGTCGCTCGGGAACGGATACAGACACACCGCCGGATCGAGGAAGTCGCACGGGCAGTTGCCGGGAACACAGGGACACGTGCAGTCGGACTGGCAGACCTGGCTGCCGCCGCACGACGAGCCGGGCGGATCACACTGCTCGCCGGGGTCGACGGAGTTGTTGCCGCAGAGGGTGGTCGACGTCGTGGTCGTGGTTGTGGTTGTCGTCGTCGTAGTGGTCGGACAGATCCCGGTCACGATGCCGCCGCCGTTGACGACGACCTGCTGCGCCACGCACTCGGTGTCGATCTTCGTCTCGATGGCGCTCTCCTGCCCGTCGCCGGTGCAGCCGGTCACCTTGGCGAACGCCTTCGAGAAATTGATGCTCGCCTTGTCGAGGCAGCCGCCCGGGGCGCTGTCGACCGCGACGTTCTTGGTGGCGGCCTTCGCGTAGCAGCCGAGCTTGACCGACGCCTTCTTGCCCGATGCCTTCAGGCGCGCCGATTCGCATTTGCTCAGGGTCGCCGGCGTGGTGCCGTCGGGCAGCACGGCCCGTACCTGATCGCGGCAGTCGTCGGCGATGGCCTCGCAATCCGCCTGCATGCCGCCGCAGATTCCCGCCTTGGCGAACGCGGTGCCGAACTTGCTGATGACCTTCCCGTCGCACGCCGATTGGAGCGTCGGGTCGCCCTTCAACGCGACCTTCGCCTGACACTTGAGGAGACCTGACTCCTTCTTGGCGATGGCCTTCAGCTTGGCGGCGGTACACTTGTCCGCGACGGCCGGGCCGGCCGTCAGCGCGACAGAAGCGGCGATGGTCAACCCGAGCGCGAGCCGCCGAGTCAGGGAATCGAGCATGAATGGGTTCTCCTCTTGGTGCTCGCTCGACGGGGCGCCAAGCGAGGATCGAGAGGCTTTACCCCGTTGTCCGCGGAGCCGTCAATTGAAATTTGCGCATCGTGGAGTGACCTCCAACGACGCGCGACGCCGGCCGCCCTCAGCGCAGCGGGAAGCTGATCGTCAGATCGCGCGCGCCGCGCCGCACCGACAGCCGCACCGGCTTGGTCGCCGCGTGCGCCCCCGCGCGGTCGGCGAGCTCCAGGACGGAATGCACGGGCTCGCCATCGAGCGCCGTGATGACGTCGCCGCGCAGCGCTTCGTGGGCGTCGGCGTCGTCGCCGACGTCGGAGACGAGGACACCCTTTGCCGCCGACGCCTTGAAGAACGCGGCGATGTCCGGGGTAAGGTCCTGCACCGTGAGACCCCACAGATGCGCCGCGGCGGGCGAGACGTGCGTTGCGCGCGACTTGGCGAACACCTCGTCGGCGACGAGGATCGGGCCGTGGAGGCGCAGCGCGAGCGCGATGGCGTCGCTCGGGCGCGCGTCGATCGCGATATCCTTGCCGTCGGCACCTGCGAGATGGAGCGTGGCGATATAGGTGTTGTCGCGCAGGTCTCCGATGACGACGTGGTCGAGTCGCCCGCCGAGGCTCTCGACGAGGCGCTTCATCAGATCGTGCGTGAGCGGGCGCGGCAGCGGCATGCCCTGCATCTCGGCGGCGATCGCCTGCGCCTCGAAGGGCCCGATCCAGATAGGCAGCGCGCGGCCCGCCTTGCCCTTCTCGACGAGCTGCACGACCGGTGACCCGGTCGTGGGATCGAGTTGGACACCCCGCACCTCCACCTCGACCGGGTCCGCGGCAGCCCAGGCAAGCCCCGCAGCAGCCACGGCGATCAAGGCGGAACGCCCGTACATTCACGTCATTGTACCGGCGCGATGGTCAGCGGCAATACCGTTTTTCAAGTCCGAGCCGCCTCGTGCCGAGATCCCCGCGGGAACCCATGCGGGCCGATGCGAAGCGACCGCCGCGCCACGCGCTCGTGCTCGCCGGCGGCGGCATGGTCGGCGGGCTCTACGAGGTCGGCGCGCTTCTCGCGCTCGACGCGCTGTTTGACGGGTTCACCGCCTGCGATTTCGACCTCTACGTCGGCTCGAGCGCCGGGGCGTTCGTCGCCGCGCTCCTCGCGAACCGGGTGACACCCGAACGCCTGCGGGAGACCCTCGAGCACGACCGTCGTACGCTGCCCAGGCTGACCGGGTCGCAGTTCCTGACCCTCCCCTGGCGTAGCTACTTCGCCACCCTGCCGCGACTCCTCACCACCCTTCCCCGCGTCGCCATCGGGCTCTGCGCGAACTGGCGCGAGGCGCTCGTGCTCGACACGCTCGCGTCCCTCGTCGGGCTCCTGCCGCACGGCATCTTCAGCCTCGACGGTCTCGAATCGTACGTGCGCCAGAGGCTCGCGCGCAGCGGCCGCACCAACGACTTCCGCCGTCTGCGGCGTCGGCTCTACATCCCCGCGACCGTGCTCAACACGGGGGAGGTACACGTCTTCGGGTCGACGGCTCGCGAGCGCACGCCGATCTCGGTGGCGGTCGCCGCCTCCGCAGCCGTGCCGCTGCTGTTCGAGCCCGTCCGTGTCGACGGCGTGGACTACGTCGACGCCGCGGTCACGAAGACGGCGCACGCCGGCCTGGCGGTCGAGGCGGGAGCACGGCTCGTGGTCATCGTGAACCCGATCCGACCGCTGGTCCTCGACAGCGCCGCGCGGGGCTCGATCCGCGACGGCGGCCCGCTCGCGATCGCCGGCCAGGGGCTCCGCGTCGTCCTCCACCGCCGTCTACGCGAGGGACTGCGGCGCCACGCCCGCGAGCACGCCGATACGGACCTCGTCCTACTCGAGCCCTACGAGCGCGACATGCGGCTGTTCGACTATCATCTGATGACGTATCGCCACTGTCACGAGATCATCCGTCGCGGATACCGGACGACGGTGAAGACGATCGTCGCAGACTTCGAGCGCTACCAGGCGCTCTTCGCCAAGCACGGCATCACGATGGCGTCGCGCGCCGACATCGAGCGGCGCGCACGGCGCTGGAGCAGCGCCGCCCGCCGCGCCGCGTAGGCGCGTCGGCGCCCCTGTCGGCATTGCGACGCCGATCCTTTTGCCCTTTGCCACGTACGGTCAGCCCATCAGCCAGCCGCCGTTCACGTCGAGGTTCTGGCCGGTGATGAAGCGCGCGGCGTCGGAGAGCAAGAAATGCACGGCGGCGGCGATGTCGTCGGGAGTGCCACGATATTTGAGGGACTGTCGCTCGAGGACCCACCGCGCGTAGCCGTCCGGATCGGGATGCACCTTCTCGGCGTCGGTGGGGATGGCCCCGGGACTCACCGCATTCACCCGGATGCCGTCCGGCCCGAGCTCGCGCGCGAGCGCGCGCGTCATCCCGAGCAGCGCGCCCTTGGAGGCGACGTACGGGACGAAGTTCGCCCACTCGCCGCCGAGCGTGATGCTGCAGACGTTGACGACCGCGCCGCTGCGGCGCGCCCGCATCGCGGGGGCGAGCGCCTGCACGAGGGCAAACGCCGCATGCGCGTTCACGCGCTGGATGCGCTCGTACTCCTCGAGCGTGTAGTCCGCGATCGGCTTCAGCGGCACGACGGCGGCGTTGTTCACGAGACCGTGGAAGCCGCCGGCCTCCCGGTCGAGCGCGAGCGCCTGGTGGCGGACGGCGGGGAGGTCGCCGAGATCGCCCGCGACGAAGCGGACCGGCGGGCCCGATCCGGCAGCGTTCAGCGCCGCCGCGACGCTGGCGCCGCGCTCCGCGTCGCGGTCGTGGATGACGACGCCCGCGCCGGCGGCGCGTAGGCGTCTCGCCATGGCCGAGCCGAGACCCCCGGCGCCGCCGGTGATCAGGACCGCTCGTCCGGCCATGTCCATGGCTACTCGATGCGGACGGCCGTCGGGACGATCGCCGCCTGACGGTGCTCGGTGGTCGGTCCGCCGAGCTCGACGCTTGCCGACGTCCGGATGTCCGCTGACGACGCGCCGACCATGAACGTCAGCGTGCCGGGCTCCATCACGAACTGCATCTGCGGATCGTAGAACGCGAGGCGGCTCGGATGCACGGTGAAGTGCACGGTGCGCCGCTCGCCGGGCAACAGCGAGACCCACGCGAAGCCCACGAGCGCCCGGTTCGGGCGCGCCACCGAGGCGACCTCGTCGCGCGCGTAGAGCTGAACCACCTCGTCGCCGGCGCACCGGCCATCGTTCGTGATCCGCACCGACACCTCGACGACGTCGGTGGTCGTCGTGCCGCGCACGGCGCAGCGATCGTAGGCGAACGTCGTGTAGCCGAGGCCGTGGCCGAAGGGGAAGAGCGGCGTCGGCGGCGCGTCGGTGTAGTCGCCGTGGAAGGCGGAGCGACCGCCGCCGGCACGATGCCGGTAGTACACGGGCACCTGACCGACCGCGCGCGGCAGCGACACCGGCAGGCGTCCGGAGGGATTCACCGTCCCGAAGAGCACGTCCGCGACCGCGTTGCCGCCTTCCTCGCCCGGGAGCCAGGCATAGAGGAGCGCCGCCGCGTGCTCGGCGATCCACGGCAGCGCCAGCACGCGGCCGCCGATGACCACGACGACGGTCGGCGTGCCGGTCGCCACCACGCGGGCGACGAGCTCCGGCTGCGCGCCCGTGAGCTCGAGGCTGGTCGCGTCGCGCGCTTCGCCGACGGTGCAGTCGGGCGTGAGTCCCGAGCGGCCGCCGACGCAGACGACCGCGACGTCCGCCTCGCGCGCGGCAGCGACGGCCGCGGCGATTCCCGCCGGGTCGGGGTCGCGGACGTCGCAGCCCCGCGCGTACGTGACACGGGCGCCGGGCGCCGCTGCGCGGATTCCGGCGAGCAGCGTCACGTGCGGGGTAAAGTGTGGTTCGCCGGGGCCACCCATGATCTCGAGGTGTGCGGGGTAATGATAGTCGCCCTGGAGGAGCCGCGGGTCGTCCGCGGTCGGCCCGACGACCGCGATGCGCCTCGCCTCCGCGCCGAGCGGCAGCACACCGGAGTTGGTGAGCAGGCAGCATCCGCGCGCCGCCACCGTCCGCGCCAGTGCCCGCTGCTCGGCGGTGTCGTACACCTGCGCCGCGCCGGCCGCGTCGACGTACGGCCGCTCGAAGAGGCCGAGGTCGAGCTTCTGGCGGAGCACGCGACGCACAGAGCGGTCGACGAGCACTTCGGGCACCGTCCCCGACGCCACCAGTGCGGCAAGCTCCCGATAGCAGTCGAACGCCGGCAGCTCGACGTCGAGACCAGCCGCGAGAGCCTGGCGGGCCGCGTCGCGCCGGCTCGCCGCCGTCCGGTGCGCTTGCTCGAGCAGCGCGACCGCGAAGTAGTCCGCCACGACGACGCCATCGAAGGCGAGCTCGTCGCGCAACAGGCGGGTCAAGATCTCGGCCGAGCCGGCGCAGGGCAGCCCGTCGATCGAGCTGTAGGAGTTCATGACGCTCGCGAGACCGGCATCGCGGATCGCGGCCGCGAACGGCTCGGCGAACACCTCGCGCAGCTCGCGCGGGCCGAGCTGCACGGGCGCGTGGTTCATCCCGCCTTCGGGCAGGCCGTAGGCGAGGAAGTGCTTGCCCGTGCAGACGACGCCGCCGGCGAGCGCGTCGGTCTGGAGGCCGCGCACGTACGCCGTCCCGAGGACGCCCGCGAGGTAGGGATCCTCGCCGTAGGTCTCCTCGACGCGGCCCCAGCGCGGATCGCGCGCCACGTCGAGCACCGGCGCGAGCGTCTGGCGCGCGCCGGTGGCGAGCATCTGCTCGCGGATCACGCTCGCGACGGCCTCGACGAGCGCGGGATCCCACGTGGCCGCGAGGCCGATCGCCTGCGGAAACACGGTGGCGTCGCGGGCGCAGAGGCCGCCGACGGATTCCTCATGGACGATCGCCGGAATGCCGAGCCGCGTGTCCTCCACGAGCACGCGCTGGATGTCGTTGGCGAGCTCCGCCCGCGCGACGGGGCGCAGGTCCGTGGCCGCGCCGATCCGGGTGACGTGTCCCGTGCCGTGCCGGAGACGCGCACGCGCCCGCGCGACGTCGAGGCGGTCGTTGGTGACGAGCTCGGCGAGCCACACGCCGCCGAGCTGCGCGACCTTCTCCTCGAGCGTCATGCGTCGCAGCAGGTCGTCGACGCGCGCGTCGAGCGCAGCGGAGGAGTCGCGATAGACCGGCGTGTCGCCCACGGCGGCCCCGGCCGGAGCTAC
>VBKG01000180.1 GCA_005879585.1 Deltaproteobacteria bacterium
GCCCCGAGCGGCCCCGCGTCGCGCGGCAGCCGCTCACCGCGACGACCGTGTCGCTGCCGGCGAGCCGGAGCACCGCCGCGAAGTTGTCCTCCGTGCGGACGGTCCGCACGCGGGCCGTGCGGCAGAACACGTCCGTCACCTCGCACCCCGTGAGCAGCCGGACGAGGTCGAAGCAGTGCACGCCAGTGTGCAGCAGGATGCCGCCACCCGACATGGACGGGTCGTCGAGCCAGGCCAGAGGCGACGGCTCGAAGCGCTGATTCAGGACGACGGCGCGCAGCGTGCCGATTGCCGGGAGGTGCGTCCGGATGGCGCGGACCACGGCGTTCCAGCGGAGCGTGTGTGCCATGAGGCACGGGACCGCCGCCGCGCGTAGCACGCGCACGATGCCGGCCGCGGCGGCGCCCGTGGTGGCGAGCGGCTTCTCGATGAGCAGCGGCTTCCGTGCGGCCGCCACGGCGTCCGTCACCGCCGGGTGGAGGGCAGGCGGGACGACGGCGACCACCGCCTCGACGGCGGGATCGGCGACGAGCGACCGCCAGTCGGCGTGGAAGCGGCAGCCGAGGCGTGCCGCGTCCTCGCGTCCGCGGGTCGCGTCCCGCCGCGAGACCGCCGCCGCGGCGAGCTCCGGGACCTCGCGCAGGTGCGCGAGATAGCGTTGCCCGTGCTTGCCGGCCCCGATGACCCCCACCGCCACGCGCCGCATGGCGGTCGCGGTCAGACGTCGAGACGGGGGAGGCGGCTCCGCTCGCGGCGGGGCAGGCCGACCGCCGCCGCCCGCTCGAAGTACTCCTCGACGGCGGAGGTGTACCAGCGGCGGGCGAAGCGGCTCCCCGCGGCGAGCCGATCGCGGTCGACCGAGCCGGCGGCGAGAATCACGACGGGTTCGAGGAACTCCGGGCTGCCGGCGATTCCGAGCACGACGTGCTCCGTGCGGTCGAGGTACTCGGCGAGCGCGACCGCTTTCCCGGGCTGGTGCGCGAGGTGGTACCGCATGTGGCCCACGCCATAGGCGACGGAGCGCGCGACGTCCTGCATGGCGAGCGTGGCCAGAAGCCGATCGGCGCGCGTCTCGGCGAGCGCTGCGATCGCCCGGCACATCGCCAGGACGAAGCTCCCGAGCAGCAGGTTCGTGCCGAGCGACGCCTCCGGATACGTTTCCGCCGAGAGCAGCTCCTTGAGCGCCTGCTCGGCCGACACGCTCGCCCGGCCGAGGCCGTGACCGCTGGTGAGCGCGCGCTTCCGCCACGCCTCGACGTGGCGGGCCTCGTCGATCATCTGCGCGCAGAGGAAGCTCTTCAGCTCGAGGAACTCCTGGTTGATGGAGAACACCCACTTGCTCGGCATCTCCATCGCGACGAGCGCCACCTCCTCGAGGAACGTGCAGAGCTGGGCCATGGCGGCTTCGCGCACCGAGTCGCCGGCGGTGAGCTCGGCCCACGGCACGTCGACCGCGGGTGCCCAGCGCCGCGCCTTCGCTTCCTCGTAGAGGGCGACGACGTTGTCCGACCAGACGTCGCTCCGCCGGTTGATGGTGTAGCCGAGGTCGGGAAGCTTCGAGACCAGCACGCTCCCGCGCGCCGCCATGCTGTAGCGGTTGCGGACGAACTCGGGGATGGCGTCGTAGCCGTACGGGCCGAGGTTGCAGTCCTCATACGTGAGGCCGCGGCGGAGGTCCGACGGGCGCGCCCGCACGCGGCCCCCCTCGGCGGTGTACCACTCGAGCGTGAGATTGCCGGACAGGATGTTCGTGACCAGCTCGATGAGCTGCTGGTCCTCGAAGAAGTTCTTCTCGGCGTAGTACGCCACGCCGGGCTCAGGCGGCCATCGTCTGCTTGCGCAGGTCGATCATCTTCCAGAGGCGCGACCGCTCGCGGCGCTCCGGCAACCCGCACTTCGCGAGCCGCTCGAAGTACTCGTCGGCCTGCTTCAGCTGGAATGCGTTGGTGATGCGGACGCCCTCGGCGATGTTCTCCTTCTTGAGGCCCTTGCCCGACAGGATGATGAACGGCTCGAGCACCTCGGTGGCATAGCCGCCGCCGAAGACGAAGTTCTCGGCCTCGTCGAGGTGGTGGTGGATCGCCTCGCGCCGCTCGGGGAAGTGGTCGAGGACCCACTTCAAGTGCTGCATCCCGTAGCCGACGTGCCGAGCCTCGTCCTGCATGACGAGGCGGAAGAGCTTCTTGTCGCCCTCGGTGGGCGAGATGTACTCGCTGAAGCGGAAGAGCGTGAGCACCATGCCCTCGGCCTGGAGGTGGAGCGCGAGAGAGGCCTCGGCGAAGCTGTCGGCGTCGCGCAGAAATTTCAGGTTGAACTCGTTCTGCGCGCTCGCCCGCATGAGGCCCCAGCCCGTCGACAGCGCCCGCTTGCGGAAGATCTCGGCGTGGCGCGCCTCGTCCATCGCCTGCGTCGCGATGAAGTTCTTCACCTCGAAGAAATCCGCGTTGAGACGCCCCATCCACTTGGCCGGGACGTCGGTGGCGATCATCTCGACCTCGGTGAGGAACGTGAGCAGCTGGGCGTATGCCTTGCCGATGTCCTCGGGCAGCTCGACCGACTGCAGCTCGGCCCAGGGGATGTCGGTGGTGGCGTTCCACTGCCGGGTCATCGCCTCCTCGTAGTAGCCCTCGATGTTGTAGGCCCACACCTCGCTCTTGCGGTTCACCTCGGCCTGGAGGTCGGGGAGCCCCTCGGGCATGGCCGCGCCGCGCGGGGCGAAGCTGCGGTTCTCGCGGATGAGCTCCGGCATGTCGGTGAAGCCGTAGGAGCCGACGTCGAGATCGCGGAACGTGAGACCGCGCCGCGCGTTCTCGGGCCGGCAGGTGACGCGCTCGCGCGGCGCGTCCAACCACGACAGGTCGAGGTCGCCGCGCAGCATGCGCTCGAACCGGTCGACGAAGGGCTGGTCCTCGGTGAAGTCCGTGGTGCTGAGGTAGCTCATCGGGCACTCCTCTGGCGCTCGGCGCGCGCCGCGGGTGGACGCGAACCGTCGGGATAGGCGAAGTCGAGGCGAGCGGAGAGGTCGAAGAACTCCTGGATGCTCTCGGCGAAGCGATAGAGCTTGTCGTGCCCGTCCGGGTCGTCGTAGCGCACCCGGAGCTGCTCGCCGAAGTGGGTGAGCGTGTTCAGGCTGTGCGCGGTGTCGGCGGCGCCGAGTGCGTGGATCGTATCCAGCATTTCCCGCCAGGCCGCGAAAGGTCCCTCGACGACGAAGTCCGTCTCGACGCCGGCCAAACTCTCGACGCCCACGCAGTCGAACACCTCGAAGCGGAGCGCGAACTCGGCTGGCTCGCCGCCGTCATCCGAGCTAATCCGGACCCCGAACGTGGTGTCGAAGAAGCCGAGGCGGCTGAATCGCTCCCGCTCCGCACGCATCGCCTCGCGGAGTGCCTCGAAGAAGTCACGCGACGGAAATCGGAGCGGCGGGGGGGCGGACACGGCGGGCACGTTACTCCAAACGTCTGACTGGAAAAAGGCCTAATTGCGGCGGGCGGATGCGTTCGACGTGACGCGCGCGCTCGCCGCCCTGCGCCGCGCCATGCCCGGCTGGCAGGCGCCGGTCGTCGCGGCTTTCGCGCACGAGCGCCGCGGACCGTTCGCGATCCTCGTCTCTTGCCTGCTGTCACTGCGCACGCGAGACGAGACGACGGGGCCGGCGAGCCGGCGGCTCTTCCGGCTGGCGCGGACGCCAGCAGCGCTCCTCCGGTGCTCGCCGCGGACGATCGAACGCGCCATCTACCCGGTCGGATTCTATCGCACGAAGGCGCGAACCCTCCGCGCCCTGGCCCGCGCGCTGCTCGACCGCCACCGAGGTCGCGTGCCTGCCGACCTCGACGCGCTCCTCGCCTTGCCCGGCGTAGGGCGGAAGACGGCCAACCTGGTAATCACCGAGGCCTTCGGCCTCCCCGGGATCTGCGTCGATACCCACGTCCACCGCATCGCGAACCGCTGGGGCTACGTCACGACGCGTACCCCGGCGGCGACGGAGATGGCGCTGCGCGCCACGCTGCCGGCGCGCGAGTGGCGGGGTCTCAATACCCTGCTGGTGGCGTTCGGCCAGACCATCTGCCGGCCAATATCACCGCGGTGCAGCGCCTGCCCGGTCGCAGCAACGTGCCCGCGCCGCGGCGTCGTCCGGACGCGGTAAACTCAGCTGGCCTGGAGGGCGAGCGGCGGCCTCGGCCGTGACACGAGGCCGAGCGGGAAGCTCAGGAACCGCGCGACCTCCTCCAGTACCGCCGGGTGGTACAGCAGACTCCAGTGCCCGCAGTCGCCCACGAGGACGATGCGCCCATGCGGTCCGTAGATCGGATGGGGCGGGACGATGAAGGGGTCGTACGCGCCGAACACCGCCAGCTCGCGCGGCGGGATGCGCGTCGCGAAGTACGGGGCGCCGAGCGTCGCGACCCGGCGGACGCGGCTGCCGTCCATCTCGGTGAGATAGCGCGCGATCAGTCCCCCGAGGCTGTGGCCGACGAGGTCGACCTGTGATGCGCCGGTGTGCAGGCAGACCGCCTCGACCGTCTGCCCGAGACGGCACGCGAGCCGCTGGTAGTCGAGGCGCGGGGGATAGGAGAAGTTCACGAAGTTCCGGATGCCGCGCGCCGCGAGGTGGCTGCGCAGCGCGAGGAAGTTCGTCGGGTCCCCGAGGAAGCCGTGGACCAGGACCACCGGCGTCGGGTTCGGCGCGTGCGGATCGAAGGGCTGGCCGCGCAGGAGGAACCGCAAGGGCATCGCCAGCGCGGCCGTGCCGAGCGCCGAGACCTCGTTTCCCACGATCCGCAAGCTGATCATCCCCGCCTCCCCTCGAACCCCACGCGAGCAGGCGCCGGTCGCCGTCGGACGGAGCTTCTTTGCCGGGACGCGTCAGACTTGTCAAGAAAAAACGGAACGGTTGCAAAGGCTCCGAGCGGGCGCTAGGACCGACTCGATTTCCTTCCCCGCAAGGAGACGGCATGGCGTACATCATCACGCGGCTCTGCCGCGACTGCCTCGACACCGGGTGCGTGGCCGTCTGCCCGGTGGACTGCATCTACGAGTACACCGGCTCCGATCGCGAGCAGTGGCCGAATCAGCTCTACATCCATCCCGACGAATGCATCGACTGCGGCGCGTGCGAGCCGGAGTGTCCCTGGCAGGCGATCTTCGAGGAGGTCGCGGTGCCCGACGTCTTCAAGGACGATACGCCGCTCAACTACAAAGTCATGGAGAACATGGGCGACTTCAAGGTCGCTCAGCACAAGAAGATCGAGCACCCCACCGCCGAGCAGGTGTCGGCCAACAAGCAGAAGTGGGGGTGGGCGAGCTGACGGGTCAGGCGGATCGACCGCCGACCACGACCCGCGGGCCGAGCTTCGACTCGAGCTCCTTCACCTTGCTCTCGAGCTCGAGAATGCGCCGGCCGCTCTCCTGCCGCTCGGCCAGCGTCGTCCTGCGCTTCTCCTCCGCCTCGTGGGCGAGCGTTCGCGCGAACCGTTCGGCTTGCCGCTGCCGGCGGAGCGCTGCGACGGTGACCGCCCCCGTCCCCGCGAGCGCGAGCACCAGGAGGACGATCAGGATCTGCGCGGTGAGCCACCAGCGCTCGGCGTTCGCGAGCTGCGCGGCTCGAGCCTCGGCGGCTGCGGCCGTCTCGCTGGCCCGGTGCGCCTCCTTCGTGAGCGTATCGCCACGATCGGCCGCTTCGCCGAGCGCGCGCGTCAGGCGGGCGTTGTCGCGCTCGAGCGCGGTGACGCGGTCGCTCAGCTCGCGCGCGGCACCGTTCGGGATGCGATAGACGAAGTTCGACGAGACCCGAGTGGGATCGCTGATGCCGTTGGCGGCGAGGAAGCCCGGCAAGTCGTTCGGCGAGATGCCGAACATCGCCGCGACGCCGCTCGGGCGGTCGCCGGGACGCGAGTGGTACACGAAAGTCTGGCCGCCGTCTTCGGTGGTGAAGAGCGGCGCCTCTGCCGCCCTCGCGCCGGCGAGGAAGAGCACACTCGCCGCCGCGACGATGGATGTCATCAGGAGTCGGTCGCGCATCTGATTCGCCTCGCGTGTACCTTAACCCTGGCCCGGAGGCCCGGCAATGCTAATCAGGGCGTGACCGTCGCCATGACGGTCCCGGACGAGGCGTCGGCGATCTCGACCCGCACCGGGCCGTCGATGTGATTCGCGCTCTGGGCGGTGCGCAGCTCGTCGCCCATGTGGGTCGTGAACTTCTCGCGCACCGCCGCCGGCATGGCCTCCATCGGGAAGTTCTCGACCAGCACCCGGCCGGCGGCCGGACCGCTCCACTCGAAACGGACGATCTTCGGACCGACGATCGGGTGGTTGCGAAAGGCGTGCTCGACCGCCGTCTGGAAGGGCGAGGATCCGCCCCCTGCCTTGTCACCCGAGAGGCGCGCGATCATCTCGTCGATCTGGCCGCGGACCGCGTCCTCGGTGGCGACGTTGCGCGCTGAACGGAGCTCCCCGAGCGCACCGGCGTCGTCGCCCTGCTGGTGGTACGTGACGGCGAGGTTGTAGTGCGCCTGCACGAAGGACGGGGTCCGCTGGATGACCGCCTTGTACGTCTCGATGGCCCGCGCGGCGTCGCCCGCGTACAGGTACATGGTACCGAGGTCGGTGCGCGCGCTCGGATCGTCGGGGCGGAGCGCAAGGTAACGTTCGAACAGGGGAATCGCTTCCTTGTGCTCCTCGCGGTCGTAGTGCACGTTGGCCGCACCACGCAGCGCGTCGGGCTGTTTCGGGTCGCGCGCGAGGACGTGCTCGAACGCCCCCAGCGCGTCGGCGTAATACGCCGGATCGAGCTGCGCCGCGCGGTACTCGACCTGTCCGAGCTTCGCCCACGTCTCCGCGTCGTCGGGCTTCTCCTTCGCCTTGGCCGCGAGGTCCGCGACGAACGTCTTCACCTCGGCAGGCAGCGCGATCGGGACGTTCGGATGCCCCTGCGGCAGCTCGCGCGAGGCCTCCGCCGCCGGCGTCTGAGCCGCCCGTGGGCCGCCCACCGGTCGGGTCCGTGCCGGCAGCAGGATCAACGTCCAGATCGCGAGCCCGGCGCTCAGGAAGAGACCAAGGACGGTCATGCCGGCCGCGGTGAGTCGCCACCTGCCGTCGCCCGCCGGCGCGCCCGCGAGCGGCTCGCCGCACTCCGCGCAGAACTTGGAGCCCGCGCGGGCGTTCGTCCCGCAACGCGCACAGAAACGAGCTCCCATCGGCCCCTTCGATTGTAATGAAAACCCATACCACGTCCTAGCGGCGTCAAATCTGTAGCGCAGCGTCGCGTCCCGGCGGGCGGCCGCGCTCGCTGGCGTCCATGCTGTCGTCATGAGCGGCGGCATGCGCCTTGCTCGGTGATCGCACGATGGGTGAGGCGGCGAGGGTGCTCGGCGGAGGGGAGGCGGATGTCCTGGCACTTGCCCTGCGCGCCATGGCCGACGGGGTGGCCATCGTCGACCGAGCCGGCCGGATCCGATTCGTGAACCAGGCACTTGCCGAGGCGTGGGGAGCGCCTACCTCGGCCATCGTCGGCCGGCGGGCCGCCGACTTCGTTCGGCTCCCGAGCGGCACCGCGACCCTCGACACGGTGCTCGCGGCCGCCGAGCAGGGCGGCTGGCACGGCGAGCTCGGCCGGGCGGACGTCGAGTCGACGCGCGGGGCGTGGGACGTCACGTTCAGCTGGGTGACGGAGGCCGACGCGCTGATCGGGGTCTTCCGAGACTGCAGTGCGCAACAGGCCGCCGAGCAGGCCCGTGCGGACTTTCTCTCGATGATCACGCACGACATCAAGGCCCCGCTGACGGTCATCCTCGGGTACACGGAGCTCCTGACCGACACCGATTCGCGATCGACCGACATGCCGCCCGACGTCCTGGAGCACATCCGCGAGAGCGGGGAGAAGATCCATGCCCTGGTCTCCAACTTCCTCGACGTCTCGCGCATCGAGGCGGGGGGCCTCGTGCTCGACCGCCGCGTCATGGATCTCCGCGGGTTGGTGGCGCAGGCCGTCGACCAGCACGCGTGGAGCGCGCGCCGCAAGGGCCTGGCGCTCTCGATCCACTCCGGCGCACTGCCGTCGATCGTCGCGGACGAATCGCAGATGGAGCGCGTCGTCGGCAACCTGATCGGCAACGCGATCAAGTACACGCCCGAGGGTGGCGCGATCCGCGTCATGATGGGGCGCCAGAACGGTCACGTGACCGTGGCGGTCCGCGACACCGGCCGCGGCATCCCCGCGCACGAGCTGCCCCATCTCTTCGAGAAGTACCGCCGGGTGCGCGACAAGCACCGCACCGAGGGGACCGGTCTCGGCCTTTTCATCGCCAAGACCATCGTCGAGGCCCACGGCGGCCAGATCCACGTCGAAAGCGCGCCGGGCATCGGGTCCACGTTCACGGTGCTGCTCCCGGCCTGAACGGCCGACGAAAGGATCCTCACTCGGCCGGGGCGGGGGCGTCCCAGGCCGTCGGTTCGGCCGCGGGCGGCGCGTGCCGCGTGACGTCCTCCGGCGTCGCCCACGTCCGCACGACCACCTCGGCGACGCGCGACCAGTCGACCGCGTCCCGGAGTCCCGCCGCCTGGAGCTGCGCGAGCACACCGTCGAAATCGACCGGCTTTCCGCGGTACACGTCGCGGTGCACTTCGAGGAAGACGGAGCCGAGCCGGTCGCGCGCGATCTTCACCGGCTCGTAGACGACCTCCACGACCGTGCCGTCGCACGCCTCGCGGAAGAGCCGCTCGGCGTGCTCCGGCAGGAGCCGCATGCAGCCGTGGCTCGCGTACTTCCCGACGCTCGCCGGCGCATTCGTCCCGTGTAGCCCATAGCCCGGACTCGAGAGCTGGATCCAGTACTTGCCGAGCGGGTTGTCGGGCCCCGGGCCGACGACGGCCACGACCGGCTCGCCGCGGGCGCGCATCTCCGCCTGGATCGACGCCGGGACGCGCCAGATGGGATCCTCCCGCCGGCCGACGATGCGATAGCGACCGGGTGGCGTGGCCCAGTCGATGCGGCCGATGCCGACGGGAAACCGGCTCTTCAGGCTCCCGTGCTCGAACCAGTAGAGCGTCCGATCGGCGAGGTCGATGACGATGCCGTCCCGGTTGCGTCGCGGCACGATGTGGCGGTCGGACACCTTGAGGCGCATGCCCGGGCGCAGCCGATCGCTCTCGGCGAGGGCGTTCAGGCTCGTGAAGAGGTCGCGGTTCATGGTGAAGCGGCCGGTGATCGACCAGACCGTATCGCCCGACGCCACGGTGTATTCGTGCTCGTTTCCGGCAATCAAGTCGTAGACGCGCGGCTTCGCGGCCTCCGTGCGGGCCGCGACGAGCGCGAGCCCGAAGACGGCGACGGTGCGACGGACGAGACGCATCGCCGCGTGGGTGTGCCTCGGCAGCCCGTGCGTGGGCGCCTTCCTGCCCTGCTATCTCGCGGGGAAGGTCCCGGATCGGCTCGCCCGTGGCGGCAAGGAGGCCGATGCGGACAGCCCGTGGTGGCGCATGCGGCGGCTGCTCGTCCTCGTCGCGCGGGACTTCGGGCGCTTCGGTCCAATCGCCCGCCGTCGCTGGGATGCGTTCGAGGCCGCGCTCGCGCGGGAAGCCGCGGGCGTCGAAGCCGAGGCGGAGGCCGCCCGCCGTGGCGGACGGACGCCGGCGGCCGCGGCCGCGCTCACCGCGTTCATGGACCGGTCGGTCGACGCCTATCTGGCCGAGGCGGAAGAGCTGGCCCGGGAGCTCGGCGGCTGAGCTCCCGGGCTCCGGGCTCACGTTCCGTCGCCGCCACCCGGCGCGGCGACGTACCGCTCGGCGATAGTGACCTCCCCGAGGCCGCCGACCGCCGCCACCGCCTCGTCCTCGACCAGGAACCACTCCATGGGACGCCCCGCGTAGCGCGCGATGCGGAACAGGACCTCCGTCGCCGGGATCCGGCCGTTCAAGTAGTTGTAGACGGCCGAGAGGCTCAACCCGAGGTCGTAGGCGAAGGCTTTCGGCTCGTCGGCGACGATTTCGCGGAGCTTCCGCGTGAAGGTGGGGACGCTGACGGTGCTCATGACGGCTCTCCTTTCGGTTTGCCCCGCCAAAAAAAAGGCCACCGGTCCTTGCGGGCCGGTGGCCTTTCGTTCGGCGGAGGGGGTTCCGAGTCTTAGGCTGGGACACCTCCCGCCGTCGCCAGGCCACCGGCCCGAATTCGCGTCCGCTTGGTCGCGCACGCGTTCGGGCCGTGCCAGCTCACGGCGTCGCGCACGACGCCGACCGGCTGATGCTCACACATCAGAAAGAGTGCGGTCGGCTGGCTCGTGCGCATCATGGTTCCCGTCCGACTTCCCTTGTACGTCGGCGCGCGACGATGATGCAAGGACTTCGTTTCCACGCTCGTTCGGCCGTCACTCGTGGCGGAGGGCGACGATGGGGTCGAGCCGCGCGGCCCGCCTGGCCGGATAGACCCCGAAGACGAGGCCGACCGCGCCGGAGAACAGGAAGGCGAGGGCGACGGCCGCCGGCGAAAGCAGAATGGGCCAGCCCGCGAGCCGTCCGATCACGAGCGCCGCGCCGACGCCGAGCCCCGCGCCGAGCACCCCGCCGGTCATGCTGAGCACCGCCGACTCGACGAGGAACTGGAGGAGGATGTGCCGCGCCTTGGCGCCGACGGCGAGCCGGATGCCGATCTCGCGCGTCCGCTCCGTCACGGAGACGAGGAGCACGTTCATGATCCCGATGCCGCCCACCACGAGCGAGATGGACGCGATCGTGGCGAGCAGCTTCGTCATCACCCGGCTCGCCATGAGCGACGCCTCGAACAGCTCCGCCATGTTGCGGACGGTGAAATCGTCGTCCTGACCGGGCGGTGTCCGATGACGGTCGTGCAGGAGCCGGCGCATCTCCTGCTCCGCCGCGATCGCCTCCGCGGGGCTCGGCGCCGACACCATGATCAGGTTCACCGTGCCGAGGAACGCGGAGCCGATGACGCGTCGCTCGGCGGTGCTGAACGGCACGATGACCACGTCGTCCTGGTCCTGTCCCCACGACGTCTGGCCCTTGGACGCGAGCACGCCGATCACGCGCAGCGGCACGTTCTTCGCCCGGATCGTGGCGCCGAGCGGGTCCTCGTCCGGTGCGAAGAGCTTCTCGACGACGGTGCGCCCGAGGACGACGACCTTCGCGGCGCCGTCCTCGTCGGACGCCGTGAAGAACCGCCCGCTCGCGAGCGGCCAGTCCCGGACGAGCGTGTAGGACGGCGGGCTGCCCTGGATCGCCGTCGACCAGTTCTGGTTGCCGTACGTGACCTGCGCGATGTCGCGCTTCACCCACGTCACCCCCGCGACCGATGGACATTCCTTCTCGATCGCGCGGCCGTCGCCGACCGTGAGCGTGCTCGCACCCCCCCAGCCCGAGCGGACGCCGCCCGCGGTCGTGGCGCCGGGAAAGATCATCACGATGTTCGGGCCGAGGCTCGCGAGCTGCGCCTCGACCGAGGCATCGGCTCCCTGCCCGACGCTCACCATGGCGATGACCGCCGCGACGCCGATCACGACCCCGAGCGCCGTCAGCGCCGAGCGGGCCCGATGGCGGCCGAGCGCCTGGAGCGCCGCGAGCACCGTCATGCGGGCGAGCTTCACGACGGCGCCCGTCGGCCCGCGGTCGGGGTGTCGGAGACGATCCGTCCGTCGCGCATGACGATCACCCGATCGGTCGCCGCGGCGATGTCCGGCTCGTGGGTCACGATCATGACGGTGAGCCCCTGGCTGGCGTTCAGCGACCGGAGCAGCTCCATGATCTCGCGCGAGGTCTCGGTGTCGAGGTTTCCCGTCGGCTCGTCGGCCAGCACGAGGCGCGGACGGTTCACGAGCGCGCGGGCGATGGCAACCCGCTGCTGCTGCCCACCGGAGAGCTCGTTCGGCAGCCGGCCCGCGGCGTCACCCAGGCCGACGGCCTGGAGCGCCGCCTCGGCACGGCCGCGGTGCTCGGCGATCGGCGCCGTGCCGTACACGAGCGGCAGCTCGACGTTCTCGCGCGCCGTCGTGCGGGGCAGCAGGTTGAAGCTCTGGAAGACGAAGCCGATCTTCGCATTGCGCAGCTCGGCGCGCCGGTCGGCGTCGAGGCAGCCGACGTCCTCGCCGTCGAGGAGGTACTGGCCCGCGGTCGGCCGGTCGAGGCAGCCGAGGACGTTCAGCAACGTCGATTTCCCGGAGCCCGACGCGCCCATGACGGCGAGGAACTCCCCGGCGCGCACCACCAGGCTCACCCCGCGCAGCGCCTCGACGACGTTCGAGCCGTGGTCGAGATCGTAGGTCTTGCGCAGGTCCTGGACGGCGATCACGTCCGGTCAGTGCGCACGCCGCGCGGGCGCGAAGCTCGGCGCGTTGCCCGTGGCTGCGGCGGGAGCGCTGCGCCGGAGCGCCGTGATCACCCGGTCGCCCTCGCGAAGCCCCGCCGTCACCTCCGTGAAGCGGTCGTCCGCGACTCCGGCCGTGATGCCGACGGGCCGCGGACGGTCGTCGGTACCCGCCACCCAGACGCGTGCGCCGCCCTCGGCCGGCGCGTCCGCGGCGGCGGCCGCGCCGCTGTCGCCCGCGACCGCCGGTGGGCGGAAGCGCAGCGCGCTCGTCGGCACGCGGAGCGCGTCCGGCCGGCTCGCGGTGGTGATGGTGACGTTGGCCGTCATCCCCGGCTTCAGCCGGAGCTCACGGTTCTCGACGCCGACGAGCACGTCGTAGGTGACGACGTTCTGCACCGTCACGGGCGCGTTGCGCACCTGCTCGACGCGGCCATGGAAGGTGTCGGCCGGAAAGGCGTCGACCGTGAACGACACGTCCTGGCCCGTCGCGACGACACCGATGTCCGATTCGCTGACGCTCGCGTCGACCGCCATCTTGGTCAGGTCGCCGGCCACGAGGAACAGCGTGGGCGTCTGGAACGTGGCCGCCACGGTCTGGCCGACCGCGACGTTCCGCGCCACCACCACGCCGTCGACCGGCGACGTGATGTCGGTGTAGGCGAGGTTCACCCGGGCTTCCTCGAGCTTCGCTTGCGCCGACTGGATGTCGGCCTCGTCGAGGGCCACCTGGGCGCGGGCCTGCCGTTCCTGGCTCACTGCGAGATCGAGATCGCTCGTCGCGACGATGCCGCCGGCGCGGAGCGAGCGCGTGCGGGCGAGCGTGATGCGCTTCAGCGCCGCGTCGGCCCGGTCCTTCTCCAGGCGCGCGCGGGCGTTGGCGAGCGCGGCAGTGGCGTCGTCCACCTTCACCTGGAACGGGCGCGGGTCGATCCTGGCGAGCAGCTCGCCGCGATGAACGGGCGTGTTGAAGTCGGCGAATATCCCCTGGATCGGGCCCGAGACGTACGTTCCCACCTGGACCGTCGTCACGGGGTTCAACGTGCCGGTCGCCGCTACGGTCGCCGTGATGGGCCCGCGGTCGACCGTCGCGGTGACGTAGTCGGGACCGTCGCCGCTCCGACGCGTCCAGCCGAGCATCAGATAGGCGACACCTGCGAGCGCCGCGAGGACGAGCGCGAGAGCGAGGCGCCGCATGCAGCCGATCATGAAGCGCCCCGGCTGCGAGTCAAGGTGCGCCGCTCAGCCGGTGGCGCGCGGCCGGACGGGCAGCTCGGCCTCGGCCTCGCGGCGCACGCGCACCAGGTCGTCGCGGGTGACCGGACGCGCGTCGCGGTCGCGGCGGAGGAGCAGCAGGATGCCACCCGGCACCGAGAGCGGTATCTTCTCGATCCAGAAGCCGAGGTTGCCGATCAGGAACGCCTTGGCGGCGCCGGCACGGCTGCCGAGGAGGTAGACGAAGGCGAGCTCGCGTACGCCCTCGCCGGACGCCGACGGGGCGATGAACGTGGCGCCCGTCATCAGTGCGGAGGCGAAAAGCACCTCGCTGGCGCGCACGTGCTGCGCCGCGAGCGACATCGCGTTGGCGAAGTACATGAGGGTCGTCGTGAGCTGGCCGATGACCGCGAGGACGAGCGCCAGCACGAGATAACCGCGGCGCTCGCGGTACGCGCTCGCCGCGTCGATCGCGTTGGTCGCGAAACGGCGTGCGCGCTCGCTCGGGAGGAGGCGGAGCCAGCCGCGGAACCAGCCCGGCTGCAGCAAGATGAGGACGCCGAAGACGGCCGTGGCGACGAGCGGCATCTTCATACCGGCCACGAACTCGCCGATCGACCCCCCGTGGGTGATGCGGCCCGCGAACGGCATGAAGAGCAGGATCACGGCGAACAGCCCGACCATGCCGATGACGCGCTCGACGGCCAGCACGGTGGTGCACTCGACCGGCCGGCGGGTCAGGCGAATGGTGTCGTAGAGGCGCCAGGCGTCGAGCCCCATGGTGCTGGGCGTGACGATGCCGAAGTAGCGGCCGACGAAGTAGCTGCGCGAGAGGAAGCCGAATCCGAGCTCGATGCCCTGGCCGCGAAGGAGTAGCTGCCAGCGCAGCACGTTGGCGAAGATGCCCACCAGCTTGATGGCCATCGCGGCGAGGAACCAGGGCAGGAAGACGCCGAGGCGGAGGCTTCGGATCTCGGCCCACAGCTCCGTCGGCTCCGCCGGCACGAGCTGGAAGCCCTGAAGGCGGAAATAGGCATCCCGCGGAGCCTCCGCAAGCGGTACCGGGGTGAAGCTGCCGTCGGCTGCCGCCGCGAACACTGTCACGAGGCCGCCCTCGCCGCAGTGCCGGAGGGGCTTGAAGCGGCGCGTCGACCCGTCGGCGGTCCGCACGAAGACGGGCCGCTCGGCGGCGGCCAGGCAGACGTCGTGCAGGGAGAGGGGCACTCGGGGCGACGGCAGCGGTGTGCCCCGGACGCGTGCCCGGAGCCGCCCGACGAGACCCGGGTAGTCGGGATTGGCCGCCTCGAACGTGCCCGGCGCGGTCAGCTCCGCGGTCCGCACGGGCGCGTACCCGCCGCCGAACTCGAGGAAGATGGCCACGAAGATCCCGAGCGTGACGGCGAACTTGAGCAGGAATGCGAGAGTCTGCTTCATGCCGGAAAGCTAGCGCCATCGACGCGCAGCATACCGGAACGGTTATCGCATAGTTCTCGACGACGAGAAAACCGCGACGCCGCAGCGTTCCCATGCGCGCACTCTATGGCACCCACCCGAGGCTCATGATACAGACCGCGCCGAAACGACCGAGACCGGAACGGACCGGAAAGGGGGTGAGCTCAGGTGAAGCGGATCGGTGTGATGGTGGTGGCTGCCGCGGCGACCGCGGTGCTCGTCGGCTCGCCGGCGTCGGCAGCGCACAAACGGATGGCGCGGGCGACCGTCTCGTGCAAGCAGATCAAGGACGCGATCGCCGCCGGCAAATCCGAAGAGGACGTGCAGAAGGATCTCAATGTAACAGCCACGCGCGTGAAGAGCTGCACGGCTCCTGCGCCGGCCCATCGCGGCAAGCGTCGGGCGGCCAAGAAGACCTGACTCGCGTCGCGCGGGACGGAAGAAGCAACGGCGGAGGGGCTCATGGCCCGCTCCGCCGTTCAGCTTTCTAGGTCCGGATGGCTCAGGCGTCGAAGTAGAGCGCGAACTCGTAGGGGTGCGGCCGCAGGCGAATGGCGCTCACCTCGTTCGCCATCTTCCACTCGATCCACGTCTCGATGACGTCGGCCGTGAAGACGTCGCCCTTCAGCAGGAAATCATGGTCGCGCTTGAGGTTCTCGAGCGCCTCGTCGAGCGAGCCGGGCATCTTCGGCACGTCCTTCAGCTCCTCGGGCGTGAGCGCGTAGATGTCCTTGTCGAGCGGGTTGCCGGGGTTGAGGCGCCGCTCGATCCCGTCGAGACCCGCCATCAGCATCGCCGAGAACGCGATGTAGCCGTTGCAGGCGGGATCCGGGAAGCGGACCTCGATGCGCTTCGCCTTGGGCGACGGCGAGTACATCGGGATGCGCACGCCCGCCGAGCGGTTGCGGCTCGAGTAGGCGAGGTTGATCGGCGCCTCGAAGCCGGGGACCAGGCGGCGATAGGAGTTCACTGTCGGGCAGGTGAAGGCGGCGAGCGCCGGGGCGTGCTTCAGGATGCCGCCGATGTAGTGCATGCCGAGCTCGCTCATGCCGCCGTACTTGTCGCCGGCGAAGAGCGGCTTCTCGCCCTTCCAGATCGACTGGTGGACGTGCATGCCGCTGCCGTTGTCGGCGAAGATCGGCTTCGGCATGAAGGTCGCGGTCTTGCCGTAGCGGCGCGCGACGTTCTTGACAACGTGCTTGTACCACATGAGCGCGTCGCCCATCTTGACCAGCGACAGGAAGCGCAGGTCGATCTCGGCCTGCCCGGCCGTGGCCACCTCGTGGTGGTGCTTCTCGACGCGGTAGCCGAGCTTCTCGAGCTCGCGCACCATCTCGGTGCGGATGTCCTGCTGCGTATCGGTCGGCTGGACCGGGAAGTAGCCCTCCTTGTAGCGCGGCTTGTAGCCGAGGTTCTTGCTCTCGACGAGCCTGCCGCTGCGGTCGTTCAGTGTGTCGACCTCACGTCCCGTGTTCCACTGCCCCTCGGCCGAGTCGATCAGGTAGAAGCCGGTGTGCTGGTTCTGCTCGTAGCGGACCTCGTCGAAGACGAAGAACTCGGGCTCGGGGCCGAAGTACGCGACGTCGCCCACGCCGCTCGATTTGAGATAGGCCTCGGCCTTGCGGGCGATGTTGCGCGGGTCGCGCGAGTAGTCCTCCTTGGTGAGCGGATCGACGATGTTGCAGATGAGGCTCAGCGTGGGCAGCGCCGTGAAGGGATCCATCACGGCGGTGGTGGGATCCGGGACGACCAGCATGTCGGAGGCGTGGATGGGCTGCCAGCCGCGGATCGACGACCCGTCGAATCCGTTGCCCTCCTCGAACAGCTCCTCGGTCAGCTCGCTGGTCGGGATAGTGAAGTGCTGCCAGAGACCGAGCAGGTCGAGGAATTTCAGGTCCACGGCCTCGACCTTGTTGTCCTTCGCGAACTTCAGCACGTCCTTTGGTGTCTGGGTTGCCATTACCGAGCCCCTCCTCCGGCTCAAAAATTAAATCGCGTCGCCGCCGCGCTCTCCCGTACGGATGCGAACCACCTCCTCGATCGGAAGGACGAAGATCTTCCCGTCGCCGATGCGTCCGGTCTTGGCCGCCTTCTCGATCGTCTCCACGACGTCCGTCACCTGCTCGTCGCGCACGATGATCTCGAGCTTCACTTTGGGCAGGAAGTCGACGACGTACTCGGCCCCCCGGTAGAGCTCGGTGTGGCCCTTCTGCCGTCCGAAGCCCTTCACTTCGCTGACGGTGATGCCCTGGACGCCGATGGCGGAGAGGCTCTCCTTCACCTCGTCGAGCTTGAAGGGTTTGATGATCGCCTCGACTTTCTTCATGGATGCCTCCGCGCGGTCGGAATGCGGGTCACTCGTTTATGCCAAGCCGTCGTTCTTTGTAAAGATCGTTACCGTCACTCCGCCACCTTCGCGGCGAGCGTCCCGTGACGCTCGACGGGCCGCGCGGCGAACGCGCTCTGCCCGATCGGTCCGTAGCCACCCGCGCCGAACGCGTACGCGCTCTCGCCGTGCTGTGAGAGGTCCAGACCCGCGAACTCGTCGTCTTCCGTCGCGCGAAGTCCTCCGGTCACCGCGCTGGTGATCGCGAGGCAGACGAGCGAACCGACGATGGCGAGGCTGTACGTCACGAGGATGGCGAGCAGCTGATAGCCGAGCAACCCCCAGTGACCCGAGATGAACAGTCCCTCGCTCACGGCCGGTCCCTTCGGGGCGAAGACGTCGGGGTTGATGCGCGCCGTCGCCCAGAGGCCGGTGGCGATCGCACCCCACGTGCCGCCGACGCCGTGCACGCCGACGACGTCGAGCGCGTCGTCGTACCAGCCGAGCGCCGATTTCAGGTTGCACGCGGAATAGCAGAGCACGCCGGCCACGGCGCCGATGATCAGCGCCGGCATCGGCTCGACGAAGCCCGACGCGGGGGTGATTGCGACGAGGCCTGCGACGGCACCGCTCGCGGCGCCGAGGACGGTGGGCTTGCCCTTGCCGACCCACTCGGCGGTCATCCACGACAGCGCGGCTGCCGCCGTCGCGGTGTTGGTGGCGACGAAGGCGCTCGTGGCGAGCCCGTTCGCCGCGACGGCGCTGCCGGCGTTGAAGCCGAACCAGCCCACCCACAGCAGCGCGGCGCCGGTCACCGTGAAGGGCAGGTTGTGCGGCGGCATCGACTCGCGGCCGAAGCCGAGACGCTTGCCGATCACGACGGCGCAGACCAGCGCCGACATCCCGGAACTGATGTGCACGACGGTGCCGCCGGCGAAATCGAGCGCTCCCCAGACCTTGCCGACGAGCCCGCCGGTGCCCCACACCATGTGCGCGAGCGGGTCGTACACGAGCGTCGCCCAGAGGAGCGAGAACACGACGAAGGCGCTGAACTTCATGCGCTCGGCGAACGCGCCGGTGATGAGCGCCGGGGTGATGATGGCGAACATCGCCTGATAGATCATGTACGTCTGGTGCGGGATCGTCGGCGCGTAGTCGGGGTTCGGGGTCAGACCCACGTGACGCAGTCCGAGCCAGTCGAGCCCGCCGATCACGTGCCCGTGATCGGGGCCGAACGCCAGCGTGTAGCCCCAGAGCACCCACTGCACGCTGATCAACGCCATCATGATGAAGCTCTGCATGAGGACGCTGAGCGCGTTCTTCCCCCTGACGAGCCCTCCGTAGAAGAGCGCGAGCCCCGGCGCGGTCATCATGAGCACGAGGGCGGACGAGGTGAGCATCCACGCGGTGTCGCCGGAGTCGATCTTGGCGGCATCCTCGGCGAGCGCCGGAACCGCGCCGCCGACGAGCGCCAGCGCGCCGACGAAGACGCCCGCGCGCCACGGCAGTGTCTCCCTGCACGACCGATTCATGATCGCCATGCTGGTACCCCCCGGTCGCTCGTCGATTCGAGCAGCAACCCTGGTGCCACGGTCCAGGGTTCGCTGGCAAGAGAAGGCCGAACGGGACGGGCGCACCGGAAAAATCACGCTGCCCAAGGCGTGGGCGAAGCCTGCTTTTTGGGCACCGAGGCGGAGAAGCGCCCGCTCGCAGCCGAGGCTCAGACTCTCAGGCGACCACGCTGGTGGCGTTCTCGTCGCCGATTGGTCAGGCGAGAGAGCCCCCACCCCGCGAGCATACCCGCGGCGATGCCGGTCCACGGGATGCCGCCGACACCATCGCCCGCCGGATCGGGGGCGGCGGGTGGCCGCGCGTCGAGACGGCGGGAGAGGTCCCGGTCCACCGTGACCAGCCGCTCGACCTCGGTGCGGAGCCGTTCGATGTCCGCCGCCGTCGCGGGCTCCGGCCGCTCGCGCAGCTGGGTGATTTCCGCCCGTAGCGCGCGCAGCTCGTCGAGCGCCCCGGCGGGCGCGGTCTCGGCGGCGACCACCTCGGCGGGTGCGGCCTTCGCGTGCGCGGCCCGCGCGATGCTGCCCGCGAGACCGAGCGCCAGCGCCAAGCCGACGCATCGGCGCCAACCCTTCATCCCGAGACACCTCCAGCCCGCCCCATTCTCCGTGCCGCGTACCGCCACAGTCGGGGTGACTGGATTTGAACCAGCGGCTCCTGCGTCCCGAACGCAGTGCTCTACCAGGCTGAGCTACACCCCGCGGAGGGTCACGCTGTCGGAGGGGGATCGGTTAACACACCCGTTTCGGAAAAGGAAGGTCATGACGGGCGTTGCGACGGCGCGTTTCATCGGCGCGTTCCGACGGGTGCGCGGCCGCCAATGGTTTCCGACGGCTTTCGCCGGCATGCGGCTTGCCTCGTCGTGCCGTCGAGCGGCGCCGCGGAGGGCGCCAGAAGGAGGTGGAGATGCAACGGTTCAACAAGGCGGTGGCGGCGGGGCTCCTCTGCGGGCTCGTGGTCATCGGCCAGGGGCGCGGCGCCGTCGCCGCCGGCGCCGCGCCGGTCGACGAGGTGCACCGGGTGGACCTCAACACGGCGAGCGCGGAGGAGCTCGCACGCCTGCCCGGCATCGGGCCGGCGAAGGCGCAGGCGATCATCGAGTATCGGGCGCAGGAGCCGTTCGGCAAGCCGGAAGACCTGATCAAGGTGAAGGGAGTCGGCGAGAAGCTCTTCGAGCGGCTGAAGGACCAGATCACCGTCGGTGAGCAGAAACCGGTGTCGAAGGGCCGCGGCGGCTGAGCCGCGGCGTGTGGCCGGAACCGGGGGCGGGCCGACAACGAGGGCGGGCGGCCCGTCCCCCCGGCCTGACGTCAGGACGGCGTGACGCGCAGCGCGCGGATCGCCGCGGGGTAGTCGGCGGATTCGAAGATCGCCGATCCCGCGACCAGGACGTCGGCCCCCGCCGCGGCGGCGCGCGCGGCGTTGTGGGCCTTGATGCCGCCGTCCACCTCGATGACGAACGCGGCGCCGGTCGTCGAACGCAGGCGGCGCGCCTCGGCGAGCTTCTCCAGTGACCCGTCGACGAAAGGCTGGCCGCCCCAGCCGGGGTTCACGCTCATCACCAGCAGCAGGTCGATGATCGGCGCGAAGGGCCGTACCCACTCGAGCGGCGTCGGCGGGTTCAACGCGAGACCGGCGCGGACGCCGGCGGCGCGGATCGCCGCGACGGTCGCCGCGACGTCGGTCTCGGCCTCGACGTGCACCGTGATGCCGCTCGCGCCCGCCCGCACGAACTCGGCGACCTGCCGCTCCGGATGCTGGATCATGAGGTGCACGTCGAGCGGCAGGGCTGTGGCACGGCGCAGCGCCTCGACGACGCGCGGGCCGATGGTGATCGGCGGCACGAAGCTTCCGTCCATCACATCGACGTGGATCCAGTCGGCGCCGGCGGCGGCGACCGCTCGCACCTCGTCGGCGAGCCGGCCGAAGTCGGCCGACAGGATGGAGGCCGCGATCGTGCGCACGACGTGGCGTCTAACGGAACCCCGGGCGCGATTCCACCGCGCTTCAAGCCCGGGCGCGGAGCCGCGCCGCAAAGAAACCGTCGAGGCCGTCGTGATGCGGCGCCGTGCGCAGAAATCCGCGTCGGTCGACGAGCGGCGCCGCGTGCGGCGGGAGATGCTCCCGCGCATCTTCGACGTGGAGCTGCGGATGGGCGTCCGTCAGGGCCGCCACGACCTCCTCGTTCTCCTCGCGCGTGCGGGTGCATACGGCGTACACGAGGACGCCCCCCGGACGGACGAGCGGCGCGACGCCGGCGAGGATCTCCCGCTGGAGCGCGGCGAAGCGCGGCACGTCCTCGGGTCGCCGGCGCCAGCGCAGCTCCGGATGGCGGCGGAGCGTCCCGAGCCCGCTGCACGGGGCGTCGATGAGCACGGCGTCGAACGGCGCGGCGACGGGCGGCCGGCGCGCGTCGCCGGCCGCCGCAACGACGGTGGAAACGCCGAGACGGTGGGTCTCGGCGAGCACGCGGCGGACGCCGGCGGGGCGACGGTCGAGGGCGACGATGGTGCCGCCGCCGGCGAGCGCCCCCAGGTGCGCCGTCTTTCCGCCCGGCGCGGCGCACGCGTCGAGGAACCGCCGCCCGGGCTCCGCTCCGAGCAGCGGAGCGATGAGCTGCGACACTTCGCCCTGGAACGCGAACCGGCCCGCGCCCCAGGCGCGCAGCCGGCGGAGCGCGGCCGCGTGGCGGTCGACGCGCAGGGCCTCCGGAGCCCAGGCACCCGGACGCGTCTCGACGCCCTCGACAGCGAGATCCGTCTGGAGCGCGTCGCGCGTCGTGACGAGCGCATTCGCGCGCAGCGTGGTGGGCGCCCGCTCGTTGTCGGCCGCCAGCAGCGCGGGCAGCTCGGAAAGGCCGAACTCGTCCGCCCAGCGGGCGACCAGCCAGCCGGGGTGCGACCATTCGACGGCGAGGCGCGCGATCGGGTCGGCATCGGCCGGCGGCAGCGCCAGGCCGCTTCGGCCGAGCGTGGCGGCGCGGCGGAGGACCGCGTTGACGAGCCCGCCGGCCCCGGCACCCGCCACGCGGGCGAGCCGCACGCTCGCGTCGACCGCCGCGTATGCGGGGACGCGGTCGAGAAACAGCAGCTGGTAGAGGCCGAGACGAAGGGCCGCCCGGACGGGCGGATCGAGACGCTCGACGGCGACGTTGCGGACGAGCGTGCCAAGGTGAAAGTCGAGGCGGCCCTGCCACGCGAGCGTCCCGTAGACGAGGCGGGTCGCGAGCGCGTGCTCGCGCGGCGGGAGCGCGGTATCGGCGAGCCGATGCGCGAGCAGGACGTCGGCAAACGCGTCCGTCGCCTCGACGCGCAGCAGGACTTCGAATGCGAGGCGGCGCGCGCCGCCGGCGCCGGTCAGCCGGCTCCGAGGCATGTGCCGGGGGGCACCGGATGGCCGGCAAGGAAGTCCGCTACGGACAGCCGGCGCCTCCCTTCGAGCTGCAGCTCGACCAGGCGAAGCCGCCCCGCGCCCGTCGACACCCAGATGCCGCCCGGTCCGCTCTCGAGAACCGTGCCCGGTGGCCGCGTGGGCTCCACGTCCTGCTCGGCGACGGCGCGGTGCACCTTCAGCACGCGACTGCCGAGCGTGGTGAACGCGGAGGGCGCCGGGGCGAACGCGCGGACGGCGCGCTCGAGCTGCTCGGCGGGCATCGCCCAGTCGAGCCGCGTCTGGGCACGGTCGATGCGGGGCGCGAACGTGACGCCGTCGGCCGGCTGCGGCGCGGGACGGACGGTCCCGTGCTTCAGCCCCTCGATCGCCTCGGCGAGGGCCTCGGCGCCGAGCAGCGCCAGGCGCTCGCCGAGCCTTCCCGCCGTGTCGTCGGGCGCGATCGGCGTCGAGCGCTGGAGCAGGATGTCGCCCGCGTCCATCTCCTCGCTCATCATCATGATCGTGACGCCGGTCGTCCGGTCGCCGGCGAGAATCGCCGCCTGGATGGGCGCGGCGCCCCGATGCCGCGGGAGCAGCGAGGCGTGGACGTTGATCGAGCCGTGCGGCGGGACGTCGAGCACGGCGCGCGGCAGGATCCTGCCGTATGCCGCGACGACGACGAGGTCGGGCGCGAGCCGCCGGAGCTCGTCCTGGAACGCCGGGTCGCGCATGCGATCGGGCTGCAGCACGGGCACGTCGCGGGCGACGGCGAGCTGCTTCGTTTCGGGGGCGACGACCGCGAGCCCCCGGCCCCGGGGCCGATCCGGCTGGCAGACCAGCGCGACGACCACGTCCGGACCGGCGAGCAGCCGCTCGAGGCTCGGACACGCGAAGGCGGGCGTACCAAAGAAGACGATGCGCCAGGGGGCCAAGGCTGTGCCGCGGGTGACCGTCGTTAGATGAGGACGGGGCGCCCTCCGGCCGCGCCCTTGCGCCCCTGCCGCTCGAGCTTGCGCTGGCGTGCGCGGTAGAGGTCGCGCTTCAGGCGCGACAAACGGTCGAGGAAGAGCTTGCCCTCGAGGTGGTCGATCTCGTGCTGCAGCGCGACCGCGAGCAGTTCCTCGCCTTCGATCTCGATCTCGCGCTCGTCGGGCGTCCAGGCGCGCACGAGGACGCGACGGGCGCGTGTCACGGGCGCCGTGAGATCGGGCACGGACAGGCAGCCCTCTTCCCAGACGATGGTGCCGTCGCGCTCGACGATCTCGGGATTGATCAGCTTGAGGAGGCGCTTTCCCGGCGATTCCTCGTCGTCGTGGACGTCGAGCACGATCACGCGCTGGCCGACGCCGACCTGCGTCGCGGCGAGCCCCACGCCGGGCGCCGCGTACATCGTCTCGGTCATGTCCTCGATCAGCTGCGCGACGTCGGAGCCGATCTGCGACACCGGAGCAGCGCGCTTCTTCAGGAGCGAATCGGGGTACGTGAGTATCGGGCGGAGGGCCATGGCGGGGGGGCGGCCGGCCAACATCAACTCATAACATGCTGTACGGATCGACATCAACGGTGAGCCGGACGTGCGCTCGTCCGAGCGTCGCTCCGCTGGCGGCGGCGATCCGCGCGAGCGTGCGCAGCGCGCGCACGTCGCCTGCCCGGAGGAGCAGGTGCCAGCGGTACCGGCCGCGCACCCGCTCGACCGGCGGCGGCGCCGGACCGAGGACGGCGTCGGCGCCGAGCCCGAGGCGCGCCGCCTCGCGCCGCAGCCGGGTGCCGAGGTCGTGCGCGGCGCGCTCGACGCCGCCGCCGTCCCGGCCGTCCAGGCGAAGGTTCACCAGCCGCGAGAACGGCGGGTAGCCGAGCGCGCGCCGACGCTCGAGCTCCCGGGCCATGAAGCCCTTGTAGTCGTGGGTGGCCGCGGCCGCGATGCTCGGATGGTCGGGACGGAACGTCTGGACGATCACGCGGCCGGGCGCGTCGCCCCGGCCGGCGCGCCCCGCGACCTGCACGAGGAGCTGGAACGTCCGCTCGGCGGCGCGGAAGTCCGGCACGTTGAGCGCGAGATCCGCGAGCAGAACGGCGACGAGCGTCACGCCGGGGACGTCGTGGCCCTTGCTCACCATCTGCGTGCCGACGAGGATGTCGGTGTCGCCCGCCTGCCAGCGCCCGAGGATGCGCCGCTGGGCGCCGGCGCGCTGCGCGGCATCGCGGTCGAGCCGGTCGACGGCGGCGAGCGGGTGGACGGCGCGGAGACCTGCCTCGACCTGCTCGGTGCCGACGCCGAACGCCGCGAGCGGTGGCCCGCCGCACGCCGGGCACGCCGGCGGCGGACGACGCCGGTGATGGCAGTGATGGCACACGAGCGCGCGCGCCGCCCGGTGCCACGTGAGGGTCACGCTGCAGTGCGGGCAGGTGGCGGCGGTGCCGCAGGCGGGACACTGGAGATATGCCGCGAAGCCCCGCCGGTTGAGGAACACGAGCGTCTGGCCCCCGCGCTCGAGGTTTGCGGCGAGCGCGGCGGCGAGCTCCTCGGTCACGAGGTCGGGCGGCCGGCCGCGCAGCGGCACGATCTGGATCGGCGGCAGCGGATGCGCCGTCGGCCGCTCGGGCAGCTCGAGCAGCGCGAGGCGGCCGTCGTGCGCGGCGTGGTAGGTCTCGGCCGACGGCGTGGCGGATGCGAGCACCACCACGGCGCGCGCCAGCCGGGCGCGCACGATGCCGACGTCGCGGGCGTTGTAGCGGAGCCCGTCCTCCTGCTTGTACGCGGCGTCGTGCTCCTCGTCGACGACGACGAGGCCGAGCCGCGGAAGCGGAGCGAAGACCGCCGAGCGTGCCCCGACGACCACCGTCGCGCTGCCGTGGCGGACGCGTCGCCACTCGTCCCAGCGCTCGCGGGGTCCGAGACCGCTGTGCAGGACGGCCACGGCATCGCCGAAGCGGGCGCGCACGCGATCGACCAGCTGATGCGTGAGCGCGATCTCGGGCACGAGGAGCAGGACGCCACGCCCCGCGGCCAGCGTTCGTTCGGCGGCGGCGAGGAAGACCTCGGTCTTGCCGCTCCCGGTGACGCCGTGGAGGAGGAAGGACGCGGGCTCACCGGATGCGATCGGCGCGGCGATCGCGTCGAGTGCGGCGCGTTGGGTCGCCGTGAGCGGCAAGCGCGGCGTGGCATCGCTCGGCATCGCCGGCGGGCGCCGGCGCGGACGGAGGGCCGCTTCCGCGACGCCGGCCGCGACGAGCGTCCGCAGGGCCGGCGTGCTCACGCCGGCCGCCCGTGCCGCCGCGACCCCGAGCTC
>VBKG01000359.1 GCA_005879585.1 Deltaproteobacteria bacterium
CGCGGATGTAGCGCGCGACGGGGCCGAGAAAGCGCGGCTCGCCCGCGAGGGTCTTCGCGAGGCCCCAGAGCACGTCGGGCCGCGTGTAGAACGCGCGGTACGCCCGGCGGAAATACCCCTCGAGCACCTCGGGCGTGAGACCGTGCGGCACGAAGACCCAGTTCATCGCGTTCATGCGCTCCCAGTCCTCGGCGAAGCGACCGTGCTGCCGGATGGTCGCGTACGACGGAGTGCCGGGATACGGCGTGAACTTGGTGATCTGCACGAGATCGAGCGGCGCCGTGCACAGGAACTGGACGGTCTCCTCGAGGCTGTCCTCGCCCTCCGTCGGGTGCGCCATCATGAGGAGCCCCTTCACGCGGATGCCCGCGGCGCGCGTCTGGCGGAGCGTCTCGAGCATCCGCGGGAGCCGCACCTCGTGCTTCACGACGTCGAGGATCCGCTGCGAGCCGGACTCGATGCCGTAGGCGATCTGCCAGCAGCCCGCGCGCCGCATGAGGCGCAGGGTCGGCGGGTCGAGGAGGTTCGGGTGGCTGTTGCAGCTCCACGTGAAGCGGAATCCCTCGGCGAGGAAGCGCTCGCACAGCTCGGTGACCCGTGGCCGATTCACGGTGAACAGGTCGTCGTAGAAGAGGACGTGGCGCACACCGAGGTCGGCGAGGCGCCGGCAGAGGCGGACGACGTAGTCGACGCCGTGGAAGCGTCCCTTACGGCCCGAGGTGGAGCGATCGCAGAAGGAGCACGAGAACGGACAGCCGCGCGAGGTGACGAGGCTCGCGAGCGGCGCGGCGCGGTAGTTGAAGACGTTCGGCTGGAGGCGGACCGGGAAGTCGGGGACGAGGTCCCAGGCGGGTTCGGGGAGCTCGTCCAGCGCGTCGCCGTCGAGGTAGGCCGCGCGCGGGTTGACGCGCACGGCGTCGCCCTCCCGGTAGACCAGCCCCGCGACCGGCCGCGCATCCTCGCCCGCGCCGAGCCGGGCCATCAACTCGGGGTAGGAGCGCTCACCCTCGCCTACGACGCCGTAGTCGAAGCCCGGAAAGCGCGTGAGCGTCTCCGCGGGCACGGCGCTCACGTGCGGCCCGCCGACGGTCGTGACCGTCGCGGGCGCGACCGCCTTCACCCGGGCCGCGATCCGTGCGGCGTTGTGGATCGAGATCGTCGTGGCGGAGAACCCGACGTGGTCGGGGGCGAGGGCGAGCACGCGCCGCGCCACGTCGCCGAGCGGCGTGCCCGTGCGCTTGCCGTCGACGACGTGCACCCGGTGCCCCGCCGCCCGCGCCACCGCGGCGAGCACGAGCGTCCCGATGCCGGGGATGTCCTCCTCGCCCTCACGCACTCGGTCCATGCGCCGGTCCCAGCAGACGTACGGCGGCTCGACGAAGACGACGCTCTGCGGGCGCATGCGGCGTCTCCCGTATAGCGGAAGGGGATCCGCGGCGAAACGCCGTCAGGCGCCGCGGCGCTCAAACGCGGCCGGCCGCCGCTCGTTCAGGGTGGCACTCCCCCTGCGGGGCATGAAACGAACCTACGCCCGCAACCGTCCCGAGCCGAGCTGCCGCTCGGCCAACGTTACAGGTCACAGCTCGGGGCGCCAGTCAGCCATGGTTCTCAGGACGCGAACGCGCCGAACGCGTCCGCCAGCCGCTCGACATCGTGACTGAGCGGCCGATCCTCGAGGAGCGGGGGCACGAGCCGGCGGATCGCGTCGTGGGCCGCGCGCGTCCCCGCGGCGAGCGTCTCGCGGCCGACCAGGTCGATCGCCTCGGCGGCCGCGAGGAGCTCGATCGCCACGACGCGGCGACCGTTCTCGAGCAGGCGGCGCGCCTGCCGGACGGCCACCGTGCCCATGCCAACGACGTCCTGGTTGTTGGCATTGGTGGGGACCGAACCGAGGCTCGCGGGATGCGCCATGACGGCGTTCTCGGCGATGGTCGAGCTAGCGCAGTACTGTAGCCCCATGAGACCGCTGCGCACCCCGGCATCGTCGCGGATGAGGAAGGGCGGCAGGCCGCCGTTCGCCGCCGGGTCGAGGAGACGTGCGAGCCGTCGTTCCGAGAAGAGCGCGACCTCGGCGAGCGCCACCTTCACGTGGTCCATGGTGAGCGCGATCGGCTGGCCGTGGAAGTTGCCCGCATGGAGGACCGCGCCCTCCTCGGGAAAGAAGGTGGGGTTGTCGGTGACGGCATTGAGCTCGGTCGTCACCACCCGGCGCGCGTGGGCGAGCGCATCGCGCACCGCACCGAGCACCTGCGGGACACAGCGCAGGGTGTAGGCGTCCTGCACGGCATGGCCGTCACGGGCGCTCGCGTCGCGAAGGCGCCGGCTCCCGGCGAGGAGCGCCCGCAGGCGGGCCGCCGACGCGGTCTGACCCGGATGGGGCCGCGCCGCGTGCACGCGCGCATCGAGCGCCTCCGGGTTCGCGCCGAGCGCCTCGAGGACGAGCGCCGCCGCGGCCTCCGCCGCGGCGACCAGCTCCTCGCCGCCGAGGACGACGAGCGCCGCCTGCGCCGTCTCGCAGGCGGTGCCGTTGATGAGCGCCAGGGCCTCGCGACCTTCGAACACGATGGGCGGGATGCCGGCAGCGGCGAGCGCCTGGGCCGCGCCCTGCCGCGTCCCGCGCCATTCGACGTCGCCCTCGCCCATAACCGCCGACGCCACATGCGCCAGCTCGACCAGGTCTCCGCTCGCACCGACCGAGCCGATCTCCGGCACGACCGGATGCACGCCGGCGTTGAGCATCGCAACCAGCGTGTCGACGACGACCGGGCGCACGGCGGACCGTCCCTGCGCGAGCGAGAAGGCACGCACGGCCATCGTTGCCCGCACGACGTCGGTGGGGTGCTGCAGGCCGAGCCCGGTCGCGTGGCTGCGCACGAGGTTCCGCTGGAAGCGAGAGGAAGCCTCGGGGGAGACGCGACGGTCGCAAAGCGGGCCGCAGCCGGTGTTGAGCCCGTAGACGGTGCGGCCCGAGCGCGCGAGCGCCACCAGCTGCGCATGGCTCGCCTCGAGCCGGCTTCGAACTCCATCGCCGATCGAAACCGGCGCACCTGCCGCGATGCGGGCGAGCGTCTCGAGCGTCAGCGGCTCGGGAGGTGCGAGGCGAACCGCGTCGTCGGCCCGCTCTCCGGCCGCGTACACGCGCGCGGCATAGCCGAACGCCGTGCGCCGCGCAAACCCCGCGCGGTGCCCGCAGGCGCCAGCGAGAATTGATCGCGCCGCAGGAAGTTGGTAGGGCGCACCCTGCAGACTGAGGAGGAGGTATGCCGAAGGACGAGCTGTGCGCCCTCGTAGCGCTCGGCGCGCTCGCGCTGGCGAGCGCCTGCAAGGGTCCGAGCGTCCCGCATCCGCTGACGAGCCAGACGCGGTACCTCTGCTGCAACATGCGGTACGAGAAGCCCGAGGTGAGCGACGCGAACTACCTGAAGGGTACGCTCATCCCGTTCGGGACGCGCGTCCAGATCCTCGAGGTGGGCCGCAAGACCGTGAAGTTCCAGCCCGCCGGTCACCCGCCGATCACGTTCGTCCTCAAGTACGGCGACAAGGTGCTTCCCATGGATCAGTGTCTCGACCGCCTCTTCCTCGCCGAAGACCCGCACGCGAAGCTCGCGCACACCCGCGCCGACGCCGCCCCGCAGAAGGCGCGCAAGGGCGAGCGGGCCGCGAACCCGGAGCGCTCGAGCGATCGGGTCGTGAAGCTCATCGACCAGGGGGTCGTCGACGTCGGCATGACGCGCGACCAGGTGCTGATGGCGCTCGGCTATCCGCCTGCGCATCGGACACCGGCCCTCGACGCGCCCGTGTGGACGTACTGGCAGAACCGCTGGGCGACGATGCAGGTCTACTTCGACGGCGACCGGGTCGCGCGCGTCGAGCGGTAGGGTCCTCCCGGCGATCGCAGCGGTCGCGATCGCGGCCTGCGGCGTCCCGGGCGTCCTTCTACCCGAAGGCAACCTCCTGCGCGACGTGTTCGTGCGCGGTTCCCCTGCCGTCCCCGCCGTGGCTCTCACCTTCGACGACGGCCCGAACGGGCGCTGCACCGAGGCGGCG
>VBKG01000181.1 GCA_005879585.1 Deltaproteobacteria bacterium
TCGTCTCGGCAACCGGCGAGGACGGCTTCTTTCGTGTGAACGCCGAGACATTCGACCTGATCGTGCTCGACCTGATGCTTCCCGGCCGCGACGGCATCGAGATCCTGTCGACCCTGCGCAGACGCGGCCTCGGCACGCCGGTTCTCATACTGACGGCCAGGGATACGGTCGGGGACCGGGTGCTCGGGCTCGACAGCGGTGCGGACGACTACCTCGTGAAGCCCTTCGCCTTCCCCGAGCTTCTGGCCCGCGTCCGTGCCCTGCTGCGCCGTGGTCGGCCCGATCAGGTCCTGCGCTTGAAGGCAGCCGACCTCGAATTGGATCTGATCAGCCGACGGGTGACGCGGGGAAACAAGCCGATTGAGCTCACGTCCCGCGAGTTCGACCTCCTTGAGTACCTGGTGCGTCATCATCAGCGCCTCGTGTCGCGGGAGATGCTGGCGCGCGATGTCTGGAAGGAGCCCTCCCGGGCGACCCCCCTCGACAACGTGATCGACGTGCACATTGCCCGCCTGCGGAAAAAGGTCGATCAGGACGCCCCGACAAAGCTCATCCACACGGTGCGGGGCGTCGGGTTCGTCCTACGCGAGGGTGAGCCGTGACGAGCTGGTGGCGCCACCTGAGCATCCGCGTTCGCCTTACGCTCTGGTACGCCGCGGCCCTGAGCGGGCTGTTAGCGCTGTACGCGGGTGGCGTGTTCGTCTTCCTGCGGCACAGTCTCTCCGCGGACTTGGACGGCGGGCTCCGCGACGACCGCGAGGTTGCGGAACAGATGCTCGAGCGGACGCCCGTTGGCGGAGTCGGCTGGCGAGCCGAGCCCGACGACGATGACGACGACGCGGTCGCCGGTCGCTGGCTCGAGGTCCGCAGCCCCGATGGGACCCTGCTGTATGCGAGGCCGTCCGGGATACCCGCCGACGTCCGCGTCAGGCGTCTGAGCGCACCGTACACGGTAGACGGCCTCCCCGTTGTCATCCAGGTGGCTCGGTCGGAAGAACCGCTCCGTCGAGAGTTGCGCGAGCTCGTGATGATCATGGGTGCGGGGCTTCCCCTCGCGGTCGGGATCGCGGCGATGGGCGGCTACCTCCTCGCGCGTCGGGCGCTCGCCGGCGTGAGCCGCATGGCCGACCGCGCACGGACGATCACCGCCGAGCGACTCGGAGAGCGGCTTCCCGTCGAGAATCCGGGAGACGAACTCGGGCAGCTGGCCGCCGTGTTCAACGATGCGTTCGCCCGGCTCGAGTGCTCCTTCGATCAGCTGCGCCGCTTCACGGCGGATGCTTCACATGAGCTGCGGACTCCGCTCACGGCGATGCGGAGTGTCGGCGAGGTCGGCCTGCGGGAGCATCGCGACGCAGCGGCGTATCGGGAGATCATCGGCAGCATGCTCGAGGAGACGGACCGACTTGGACGGCTGGTCGAAGGGCTCCTGACGCTCTCTCGCGCCGACGGGGGCAACGTGTCGCTCAAGCGCGAGGGGGTCGATCTCGCCGTGCTGGCGCGTGACGTCGCGGGGCACCTCGGTGTGCTGGCGGAGGAGAAGCGGCAGTCCTTTGCGGTCGAAGCGTCGGGGCCGGTCCCGGCATGGGTGGATCGCCTCGTGATCCGGCAGGCGCTGATCAACCTGGTCGACAACGCCGTCAAGTACACGCCGCCCGGTGGCAGCATCCGGATCTCCGTACGGGACGGGGGACCCGGGCCGACCATCGAAGTCACCGACACCGGGTCTGGCATACCGCCGGAGCATCGGGACCGCGTGTTCGATCGCTTCTATCGAATCGACAAGGCGCGGTCGCGTGATCTTGGCGGGGCGGGCCTTGGGCTCGCCATCGCTCGTTGGGCGGTCGAGGCACACGGCGGGCGGATTGATCTGGAAAGCGTCGAGGGACGCGGATCAACGTTCCGGATCACGTTGGTGCATGCGGAAGGATCGAATTCTGTGCCGGGTGCAACCACAGTCAGCTGAAAGGAAGGAGGAGTCATGAAGAGACGCGCCCTGTTGCCGCTGGTGGGTTCGTTGGTGTTGCTGCTCGGTTCTGGTCTGGGGTGGGCCGGCCAGTATGACGAGAAGGAACGTGCCGAACTCGCCCGAGCACTCAAAGGAGCCAAGGTGTCCCTGGAGCAAGGCATCGTCGCGAGCGCGCCCAAAGGTAAACCGATCTCCGGGAAGTTCGAGGTAGAGGACGGGAAGCTACAACTGTCGGTCTACACGGCGAAGGGTGGCGGGTTCTCCGAGGTTGTTGTCGATCCGAAGAGCGGACGCGTTGCGAAGGTCGAGGCCATCGAAGGCGGTGAAGATCTTACGGCGGCCAAGGCACAGGCCGACGCCATGGCCAAGGCCAAGACGCCACTGCAGGCAGCAATCGATGCCGCCCTCAAGAAGAATCCAGGGTTTCGGCCCGTCAGCGTGAGCCCCGCGCTGAAGGACGGCCATCCCGTCGCGGACGTGACCCTCATCAAGGGTGACGAGTTAAAGACTGTTTCGGAAAGACTCGATTGAGCGCATGGCGCGTCAGAATACTTGGAGCCGTCGCTGGCGGCCCCTGTTCTTCGCCGGAACGCTCGCTATCGTCCTGACCGTCGATGGCGCGGACGCGGCGCTCATCTCGTCTGTTTCGCAAGAGCTCCGGGGCCGCCCCCTTCCCAGCTTCCAGTCGCAGACGCTCGATGGCCAGCCCTTCTCGTCGCAAAGTCTCTTTGGCAAGCCCATCATCGTGAACTTCTTCGCGAGCTGGTGCCCGGTTTGTTCGATGGAGCTGAAGGACTTGCAGACCCTTCAGCCAGAGCTGCGGCAACGGGGGGTTTCAGTCATCGAAGTGCTCGTCGATCCGGTAGAGACGCCGGACACCGTCGATGAAGCCCGGCAGCAGCTCGCACGCAATCCGCTTCCCTTCCCCGTCGTGATGATGGTCCCGGCGCTCCGGGACGTGTTCGGGTACGAAGGATTCCCGGCGACCTACTTCGTCAAGGCGGATGGCACGTTCTCGACGACCCTCTTCGGCTATCAGCCGGTCGACCAGCTGCGGGAGACAGCGTTGGAGATTGCCGGGGAAGGGGCGGCGGCCACGACCGCGCCGCCGTCCTCGCCGGTTCCGTCTGGTGGCGTCGGACGGCATCCCCCATGGGAGAAGCGGCCGCTCCTCGCGTTGATCCCCGCACCGTGGGCGCAGTGGCATCCACTTCTCGTCCACTTCCCCATTGCGCTTCTTGTTCTGGAGGCTGTGTTCGTGTGCGCGCTCCTGGTGCGACCGAACGAGCGCGTCGCGCAGTTCTCGACCTGGCTCCTCGGGGCGGCTGTCGTGAGCCTGGTGCCGACGATCCTCACGGGTATCCGGGACGCCGGTGCCGACCTCGGCCCGGACTCGCCCTTCTGGAACGGCCTGCACGATCGGTTGGCGCATCTGTTCCGTCTGGAGAGCTCCGTCTCACTGCACGTCCTGTTCGGGCTTGCCGTGACGCTCATCGCAGGCGGGCGGCTCGCCTGGCGCGCGTGGGCAGGCGATCGGATCCTACGGGGTGGGCAGCGAATCGCCTTCACCCTCGTCACGCTGCTCGGTCTTTGGGTTCTCTTCGGTGGAGGCCAGGTCGGGGGCGGCATCTCCCACCGATGACACGAACGATGAGGAAGGAAAGGAGAGACGTCATGAAGACGATGCGTGTGTTGCTGCTGATCCTCGCCGTGGCCATAGCGAGGAGTGCCGTGGCCGAGGAGCCCGACGCGGAGCTGATCGCGAAGATCACCGGCCTCAAGGCGGATGTGAAGAACGGCATCGCGAAGATCAGCGTGCCACGCGGGGATCTCGGGGCGGTCATCGACGGGGCGCAGATGCAGCCGTTTCAGGGCCTCACGTCGTGGGCCGCGTTCCAGGCCGCGGGCGACAAGACGATCGTCATGGGTGACATGACCCTGACCGAGCCACAGGTGAATCCCACGATGAGCGCTGCCCTGGACAACGGGCTCCAGGTGACCGCGCTGCACAACCACTTCTTCTTCGACCGCCCGCACGTCTTCTTCATGCACATCGGCGGCGTGGGGACGACCGAGCAACTCGCGACGGGGGTTCGGAAAGCTCTGGACGCCGCGAACGCGGCGCCGCAGGGAACCGGCTTCGGGGGCGTGAGCATCCCGGCGAAGAGCACGATCGACCCCAAGCCGCTCGAGGCGATTCTCGCTGCGTCCGCGCAGGCGAAGGACGGGATCGCGAAGTTCTCCTTTGGCCGCAAGACGTCCATGCATGGCACCGAGGTCGGGGAGGCGATGGGCGTCAACACCTGGGCAGCATTCGCGGGAAGCCAGCAAGCCGCCGTGGTCGATGGCGATTTCGCGATGCTCGAGGACGAGCTCCAGGGTGTCCTGAAGGCGCTGCGTCACGCGAACATCAACATCGTCGCGATCCACAACCACATGACGCACGAGCAACCGCGCATCATGTTTCTGCACTTCTGGGCAAAGGGCCCCGCCGAGGAACTCGCCCGAGGCGTCAAATCGGCCCTCGACACGCAGAAGAAGTGACCCCGGGAAACGTCGAGTGAACGACATGAAGCAAACCGAGGTGACGAGAGGGCGGGGATTTTCGCGCCGCCGGCTGCTGGCTGGCCTGGCGATCGCTGCAGGAGGTGCGGCGAGCGGACGGCTATGGGCTGCCTCCGAGGAGCCCGCCCCGCCCAGAGAGACCGGGCTCTCGAGCGAGGGGCTGCTGGTGGGGCAGCCCGGCTTCCAACCCCGGACGGTGGCCCCGTTGCCGCATGCGGAGCTGCCGGGCTTTCTCACTCAGGCGCAGCTTGCCGCCAACCACGACGCATATGTGGAGGCCGTCGACACGCTACGCTCGACGGAAGCCGCGCTCGGGAAGGCCGATCGCAGCCCTGCCGGTCTCGCCGCGTATCGTACGCTCCGGCAAAGGCAGGTGGCCTCCGCGAACGAGGTCCTTCTGCACGAGTTCTACTTCCGCGGTCTCGCACCGCATGCTGTCGCGGTGCCGAGCTACGTCGAGCGCAACATGAGCGAGCACATGGGCTCGCTCGCGAGTTGGCGGGGAGATTTCACGGCGTGTGCGCTCGCGGCGCACAGCTGGGCCGCGCTCGTCTACGATCCGTACGACGACCGCTGGCACAACGTCGTCATGGACGACGATCTCGGCGGCGTCTGGATCGGCGCCAACCCGCTCGTGGTCTGCGACGTTGCGGAGCATGCCTGGGCCAAGGATTACCCGCGGCGCGAGGAGTACGTGGCGCGGTTCTTCGACCATCTTGACTGGGAGGAGGTCGCCCGGCGCTACCGCCGCGTCGACCGGATGTAATGGTCGGATGCATGGCCAGTCGGCTGTTGGGGCGGGGGGCAGCGGTGACGTGCATGCTCGTGACGGTGCTGCTCGTTGCCGCCGTGCCGGCGGCCGCAGCCGAGACCGTCACGATCGAGGAGGCCGTCGGCCGGGCTCTGGGGCGCTCGCCCGCCGTGCAAGCGGCGGTGTTCGGGACCTCCGCTGCTGCCGCACGACAGCGCGCTGCGCGTGCCGCGTATACACCGCAGATCTCCGCAAAGGGCGAGATCGGTCGATCGGCGGGCTTCGACCAGCGGGTCACGAACGGTGGCGTCACGAGCGCGCTCGTTGGCGTCGAGGCGACCCTGCTCGACGGCGGGCTGCGTGATGCAGAGTTCGCGGCTGCCCGTGCGCGCCTGCGCTCGGCAACCGCCATCGAGCAGCAGCGACGGGCGGAGATTGCGTTCGCCACCCGGTCTGCCTACTTCACGGCGCTCGCCGCCCGGGGAGAGGAGCGCACCCGTCACGAGGCCATCGACACCCTGCGAAGCTATGCGATGCTACTCGAACGACAGGTGGGGATGGGCCTTGCGGCCCACGATGAGGTGCTTCGGGCCGAGCTCGCAGTGAAAGATGCGGAGACTGCGCGCCGGGCTGCAGCGACGGAGCTCTCAACGGCTGTCGAGGAGCTGGGGTCGCTCACCGGGAGCCCACTGCATGCCTCGGCCCTCGTCGAGCCGGCGGTGATGCGGCGGCCGGTTACACCGACGCCAGAGGCGATCGATGCGGCCCCGATCGTCGCCGACGCCCGCGCCGCCGTGGAAACGGCTCGGCGCGAAGCCGACGCAGTGCGGAGCGAACAGCGCGGGCAGCTGAAGCTCACGGCGGATGCGGGCGCACTCGGCGTGCCTTTCGTCTCCACCTTCCGGGATCACGGCGGGGGGCAGTTCCTGTTCGGCTTCGCCGTGCCTCTCTTCGACGGCGGTGTACGGGCGAGCCACCTAGCGGCTGCGCTGGCGACCGTTGATGCCGCTGCCGCGCAGATGGCGGAGTCGCGGCGGATCCTCGTTCTCGGCCTCGAGCGGGCCCGTGCTGAAACCGAACGCGCCGAGGCCGACGTGGCGGCGGCACAGCGGGCCGTCCCGCTGGCGGTCGAACAGTTCCAGCTCCTGCGCGCCCGCTACCTCGGTGGCGGAAACGTGCGGCTCTTGGAGGTCCTCGACGCGCTCACCCAGCACGTAGAAGCCCGCCTGGGTGTGCCGCGCGCTGAGCGTGCCTATCGCCTCGCCGTCGCGACCGAGGGGGAGTTACTCGGACGGACGGCGGAGCCTTGAACCGCTGCCGGTTGCTGGTGTTGGTCCTGGTCTTCGGGGCGAACGCCTGCAAGGAGCAAGACGCGGCGCCCGAAGCCGCGGCGGGTGGTCCAGTGCGTGTCGAGGTGACGGCGGTCCATCGCGGCCCAATCGCGGACGTCGTCGAGGTACCCGGCGAGACAGCTGCGAGCGTGTCGCTCCGCCTCACGTCCCCGGTGGCGGGGCGGGTCACGTTCCTGGCCGCCTTGGCCGGCGACCGCCTCGCCGCGGGCCAGGTCGGTGCGCGTGTCCTGCCGCTGGCGAATGAGGCCGCACTCCACGGATTCGCTCTCCTCGAGGGGGGCGGCGAGTCCAGTGCCGTCGCGGGGCTGCGCGACCGGCTCGGCCGTCAGGATATTGCGCTCACCACGCCGTTCGCCGCCATGGTCGCGGCGAGGCCGCGCAATCAGGGAGAGCAGGTTGCCCCCGGGGACGTGTTGCTCGAGCTGTTCGACCCGACTTCGCTCTACGTCCTCGGTCAGGTGCCGCTCGACGCCTCCGCACGCGTGCAGCCCGGCATGACGGTCCAGGTGAGCGGGAGCGGACTGACAGCCACCGGAAAGATTCTCGCGCTCGTCCCCGCGCTCGAGCCGCAGGCGCTCACCGTACCCGTCCGGGTCGGGTTCGACGCCGTGCCCGACCGGCCCCTGCTCCATGCCCCGGTGCGATGCGCGATCACCGTGGCCCAGCATCCGGAGGCGCTCCTCGTCCCCCGGACGGCCCTCATCTCCCCGACCGAAGACGACCATGGTGTCGTGATGGTGGCCGACCAGGGCCGGGCGGAGCGGCGGGCCGTCCGCCTGGGTGTCGTGAGCCGCGACACAGCCGAGGTCCTGAGCGGGCTTACCGGTGATGAGCAGGTCCTATCCGCAGGCCAGTACGGTCTCCCGGACGGAGCCGCCATCGAGCCGGTCGCCGCTCAGGAATGACCCTCGGTCGATTCATCACGCGGCACCGGACCGCGATCCTCGGCCTTTCCGCGATGCTAGTCGCGGCCGGGGGGTGGGCTGCGTTGACCATGCCGCTCGCCGTCTTCCCTGAGGTCGCGTTCCACCGCATCACCGTCATCGCGCGGTCCGGCAACCTACCCGTCGAGCAGACCCTGACTGCGGTCACGCAACCACTCGAGAACGTCCTCGCGGGCGTGCTCGGCGTGGAGATCATCCGCTCGCAGACGACCCGCGGTGGGACCCAGATCGACCTCACGTTCGGTTGGAAGGGCGACATGCTGCGGTCGCTCCAGCTCGTCCAGGCGGCGATGGAGGAGGTGCGGCCGAGTCTCCCCCCCGATAGCCGGATGGAGGCGCGGCTGCTCGACACCTCGGCCTTCCCCATCGTCGGCGTGGCGGTCACGTCCCGCCAGCGCACGCTCGCGGAACTCTCCGACTTCGTCATCTACGAGGCGGTCCCGCAGCTCCGCACGATTCCCGGTGTGTACCGGGTCGAGCTCAACGGTGCGAAGATCCGGGAATACGCGCTGACCGTCGATCCCGAACGCCTGGTGGCGCACCGCCTCGAGCTCGGGACCGTCGAGCGCGCGGTCCGCGACGCCAACGTGATCATCGCGGGCGGGCAGGTGCGCGACGGCTATCATCTCGTGCTGACGGTCGTGCACGGCCGGGGCGCCCGCGCCGACACGCTGACGGACATTGTGGTCGCCGAGGACCGCGGGGCACCGGTCCGGCTCGGCGACGTGGCGCAGATCGAGGCGGCCGTGCGCGAGGACTTCACCCGCGCTGCGGCCAACGGCAAGCCGGCGGCTCTCATCGGGATATCGCGCCAGCCGACGGGGAACGCGGTCGTCATCTCCGACGGTGTACGGGACCGGATCGGGTCGCTCGCCCGTGCCCACCCCGACTACGCGTTCTCGGTCTTCTACGATGAGGCCGACCTCGTGCACGACTCGGTCGGCAGCGTGCGCGACAGCATCGCGATCGGGCTGGTCCTGGCGGTGGCGACGATCTTCTTTTTCATCGCCGACGTGCGCGCGACGCTGGTCGCGGCAGCGGTGATCCCGGCTACGGTGCTGATCAGCTGCATCGTGCTGCGCACGTTCGGCATGACCTTCAACCTGATGACCCTCGGGGGCATCGCCGCGGGGATCGGCCTCGTCCTGGACGACGCGATCGTCGTGGTGGAGAACTTCCACCGTCACCACGCCTCAGGCCAGGCGGGAGAAAATGTCCTGAAAGTGTCGATGGGGGAAATCGCACACGCACTGTTCGGCTCGACACTCACGCCAGTCGTCGTGCTTCTGCCACTCGGTTTCCTCGGTGGCGTGGCGGGTGCCTTCTTCCGGCCGCTCGCGGTCACGATGTCGGTGGCCCTTCTCGTCTCTCTCGCACTAGCCCTCACCTTCACGCCGGCGCTCGCCACCGCCCTGGAGCCCGTCAGGATCCGGCCCGTCCGCCGCAACCCGGGGGACCGCCTGACGCGCTGGCTCGTCCGCTTCTACGCGCGCAGCCTCGGCTGGACGCTCGCGCACGCCTGGGTCGCCGTTCTCGTCGGCGCCGGCTTCGTCGCACTCGCGTGGGTTGCTTACCGTCACGTCGAGACCGGCTTCGTGCCGGTCATGGATGAGGGGGCGTTCGTCCTCGACTACTGGGCCCCGCCCGGGACCTCGCTCGAGGAGACCGTGCACATGCTCGAGACGGTCGACGTAATCCTGGCGCATACCCCCGAGGTGACCGCCTTCTCCCGCCGCACGGGCGCTGAGCTCGGCTTCTTCCTGACGGAGACCAATCGCGGCGATTACTCGGTGCGCCTGCGTCGCGGACGGCGGCGACCCATCGAAGCGATCATGGCGGGCGTGCGGGAGGAGGTCCACGTCCGCTCGCCCGGCCTGCGGGTCGAGTTCGTGCAAATTCTACAGGACATGATCGGAGACCTCAGCGGCAACCCAAATCCCGTCGAGGTGAAGCTCTTCGGGCCCGACGAGGCTGCGCTCGAGCGGGCAGCGCGCGCCGCCAACCGCTTGGTCGAGAGGATCGATGGCGTCGTGGACAACTTCGACGGCATCACCGACGTAGGCCCCACCTATCACGTGGAGGTCGACGAGCAACGCGCCAAGATGGTCGGCCTCAGTGCCGTAGCAGTGCAGGCATGGCTGGAAACGGCCATCACGGGAAGCGTCGTGGGGCAGGTGCTGGAGGGCGATCGTGCCATTCCGCTACGCCTCCGCTACCCGGAGCCCGTCCGTACCGACATGCGCGCGATCCAGGATCTCACGCTCATCGCGCCGGGGGCACAGCTCGCGCCGCTCGCCGCCCTAGCGCATTTGGGTCCCGGCCCGGTCGCCGTACAGCGGGCGCGCGAGAACCTGCGCCAGCTGGTGCGCGTTACGGCACGGCTCGAAGGTCGCGACCTCGGATCCGTCACGCGCGACGTGCGCGCCGCGCTCGCGCGCGAGCTCGTCCTGCCCGCCGGCGTCAGGCTGGAGTATGGGGGCCTGTACGCAAGCCAACAGCAGGCCTTCGCGGAGCTCGTCGAGGTATTCTTGGCCGCCATCGCGTGTGTCGTGGCCGTGCTGCTGATCGAGTTCGGCTCGGTCGCCGCGGCCCTCGCCATTGTGATCGGCAGCAGCCTCGCGCTCTCCGGAAGCCTCGCCGCCCTCTGGGCGACCGGCACCGCCCTCAATGTATCGTCGATGGTGGGCATGATCATGGTGGTCGGCATCGTCGCCAAGAACGGCATCCTGCTCCTCGACTTCGCCGCCCGCGACGCCACCGGCACCGATGACATCAACGCTGCCCTCGTCCGCGCCGGCAGCGTGCGCCTGCGGCCGATCCTGATGACCTCCCTCGCCGCGGTCGCAGGCCTCGCGCCCCTCGCCTTCGGGATTGGCGCGGGCGGACAAATGCAACAGCCGCTCGCCATTGCCATCCTCGGGGGCGTTTCGCTGGCGATCCTCTTCTCGCTGATTGGCGTGCCGCTCCTCTACCTGCTCCTGGCGCACCGTCGGGTCGCACCTTGGGAGCTGCCAGCCCCTCGCGGCGGATGAGAGAAGCGGCGCGCTCACCGCTCGGCTGACCGGGGCGCATCGTGATACCGGCGCCAAGCGATCATTGCGATCCATACGGTGCTGCCGAGCGCCACCGCGGCGAGCAGGACGATCCGATAGTCCTGGGCGAGCAGCGCCACCACTGCGCGCCGTCCGTAGACCGCTGCGAGATAGGCCGCGGCGACGTAGCGAATCGCCTTTGCGACGGTGAGCACCGCCGCGAAGCGCGGCCAGGGGTATCCGAGTGCCCCCGCCGCGAGCAGGAATGGGGCCATCGGCATCGGCGGCGGAAGGATGGCCGCCAGGAAGAGTGCCCCGGCGCCCCAACGTTCGAAGACGTCGGAGACGCGGGTATGCATTCGGTGCGACAGCCTGGTGTCGAGCTCCCGTGTGCCGCCGCCGCGGCCGAGCCGATACGTCAGCGACGCGCCGAAGACCGACCCGATCGTGCCGGCAAGGGCGTAGTAGACCCACCATTCGGGGTGCGCGGCGGCGAGCACGACCACGAGTAAGTCCTGCCCGCCGGGCGTCGGGATGAGCGAGGCGTCGAGCACGCCCATGACGAGCAGGCCCGCCGTGCCCGTATGGATCAGGACGCCTCGGAAACTATGGTACCACTCCTCCACGTGACCCCGCGCCGGCCGCCTGGAATACCGGCCGCGACGAGGCCCGTCCACCCGGCATGCCCCACGTTACCGCGGCGCGCACTCGGCCTTTCGCGGCGGTGTCCGCTCGCACGCCATGCTGTCGGTGACGCCCGACGCGACGAACGCGCACGCATTCGTGGTCGCCGCCATGCGCGCGTCGTGCTCGTTCGCCCCGTCGACGGACCGGCAGACGTCGCGGCCGCGGAACTCGAGGCAGACCTCGCAGCGCACGCCGCCCTGACCGAGGCTCGAGTACACGATCAACGCTCCGAGGACGGCAAGCACGGCGAGCGCGACCCAGGACGTCGCCTTCATGTTAGGTCCGGGAGGCGATCAAGCGCCCGGAGGAGGAGCGGCCAGCGCGTCCGCGTCGCGGCGGACGCTGACCTTCACGCCGCGCTCGCCAAGCCAGGCGAAGTGATCCATCACCAGGTCGACGCTCGCCTCGGTGGCCGTCGCCTGCACCGTCACCTCGAGGCTCGAGCCGTGACCGGCCCAGAGCGCGTCGTCGGTGATGTCCTGCACGACGTAGGGCGTGAGCTTTCCCGAGCGCTCGACGAGCGGCAGGGCCGGATCGCCGCCGGCGCGGACGACGCGCGCCGAGACGACCGGCACCGGTGCCGACGGTTCGGCAGCGGCGACCTCGGCGGGCTCGGCGTGCGCGAGCGCGGTCTGAACGAGGTCGCCGTAGGTGCGCACCTTCTCGATCGCGCGCTGCGGGATCTCGATCCGGAGCTCGGTCTCGATCGCGAGCGCGATCTCGACCAGATCGAGCGAGTCCGCCGCGAGATCGTCGGTGAGCGACACGTGGGGTGCCAGCTGTTCCGGCCCGACGCCCAGCAGGTCCGCGACGATGCCGCGCAGTCGCGGCTCCAATGATGCTTCCAGCACCCCCATCACCCCTCTGACGCGATTCGCTTGCCCCGATTCAGCGCTACAGAAAAAATCGGGTTAACGCAACAAAATGATCGCAGAAACGGGTTGGGTGGCACGTGCCGACGTGCTAGCTGAGGTGACGCATCGCGCCGATCATGTCGTGCCCCGTCTTCGTCGGCTCCGCGTTCGTGGCGCAGTACCCGACCGGGGGCGGCAACTTCTGGGTGCCGCTCCAGTACCTCCTCGGGCTGCGCGCCCTCGGCGTCGACGCCTACTGGCTGGAGTTGCTCTGGACGCGGGGCGACGCCGCGCGCGACCGCCAGTTCATCGACGCCTTCCGCGGTCACGTCGAACGGCTCGGCGTCGCCGACCGCGCAATCCTCGTATTCTTTCCGGACTGCTCGCGCGATGACCCGCCGGGCCGCGCGGAGTACTTCGGGGCAACGGCCACGGACTTCGCCGCCCGCGCGCGCGATGCGCTGCTGCTGAACCTCGCCGCCAGCGTCACGCCGCCGCTGCGCGTCGGCTTCGCCCGGACCGCGCTCTTCGACCTGGACCCCGGACCGTTTCAGATCTGGGCCCGCGAGTACGACCTCGGGGTCGGCGGTCACGACGTCTATCTGACCATCGGGCAGAACCTTGGCGCCCCCGACTCGCCGGTGCCCCTCGACGACGTCGCCTGGCAACGCGTGTGGCCCGCCGTGCACCTCCCGGCGTGGCCGGACCGCCCCGCAGAGGCGGGCGGCGGCTACACGACCGTGACGCAGTGGTGGACCAATCAGTACGCGTTCCTCGACGGCGAGACCTACGACTGCAACAAGCGTCCCGGCTTCCTCGAGGTGCTCGACGTCCCGCGCCGGACCGGCCTCGCGATCGAGCTGGCCGCCAACGTCCACCCGGGGGAGACGGACGACCGGGCGCTCCTCGCCGCGAACGGCTGGCACCTCGTCGACCCCGAGGTCGTGGCCGGCACCCCGGAGGCCTTTCGGCGCTACGTGCAAGGCTCACGCGGCGAGTTCAGCGCGGCCAAGCCGGCGTACGTCCGGGCGAGACCGGGCTGGGTCAGCGACCGAACCGTTTGCTACCTGGCGACGGGCCGGCCGTGCGTCGTGCAGGCGACCGGCGCCGAGCGGCACCTCCCGCCGAGCGCGGGGCTCCGGTTCTTCCGCTCCCCCGACGAAGCGGTGGATGCGCTCGCAGCGGTCGAGGCCGACTACCCCGCGGCGGCGCGCGCGGCGCGCGCGCTCGCCGAGGACGTGTTCGCCACCCGCGTCGTCATACCGCGCGTCCTGGCCGCGGCCGGCGTCTGACCGCCGTCAGTCGAAGAACGGCTGGAACGCCGGGTTCTGCTCTTCGAGGATCGACCGCACCCGGATCTCGACGCCGACCTTCGTCTCCGGGTGCGGCAGGATCCAGAAGCGCTCTTCGCGGATCGCCTCGAGGACGCGCGTCGCGATCTGCTCCGGGGGCATGCCGGCGGCGATCATGCGGCGATAGCCCGCCTCCCAGCGGCGCATAGCGTCGCTCGACGCCGGCGCGACGGCCTCCATGATGCGCGTCCGGACGAAGCCCGGACATAGGACCGATGCGCGCAGTTTGCTGCGCGCGAGCGCCAGCTCGTGATGAAGCGATTCCGAGATCGTCACGACGGCGTGCTTCGTCGCGTGGTACGGTGCGAGGTTGGGCAACGAGACGAGCCCCGCCATCGATGCCGTGTTCACGACGTGCCCCTCGCTGTCCTGCTCGAGCATGATCGGCAGGAACACGCGCAGGCCGTGGATCACGCCCCAGAGGTTGACGCCGACGGTTGTCTCCCAGTCGTCGAGGGACTGCTCCCAGATCGGACCGGGCCGGCCGGCGATGCCGGCGTTGTTGCAGAGCACGTGCACGGCGCCGAAGGTGTCGACCGCCCGACGCGCGAGCCGCTCGACGTCGGCGGCGCGGGCGACGTCGGTCGGCACCGCGAGGATGCGCGCGCCGGTCGCCACGAGCTGGCGCTCGACCTCGGCGAGCGACCGCGCGTCGACGTCGGCGAGCACCACCTTCATTCCCTCGGCGGCGAAGCGGGTGGCGAGCGCCTGGCCGATGCCGCTCGCGGCTCCGGTGACGACGGCGACCTTGTCCGTGAACGTCCGCATGGCGGCGGAAGCTACGACAGGGCGTTCAATCGGGACAAGACCGCCGGTCAGCGCGTCAGGAGGAGGCAGCCGGCGATCGGGCCGCCGCCGGCGGCTACGAGCGCGACCTCGCAGTCGGGCACCTGTCGCGTGCCGCACGTGCCGCGCAGCTGGCGGATCGCCTCGGCGAGAAACCCGAAGCCGTGCAGGCGACCGCCAGAGAGCTGCCCGCCCCAGGTGTTGAGCGGCAGCTCGCCCCCCAAACGAATGCGGCCCGAGGCGACGAAGGGTCCGCCTTCGCCACGCTTGCAGAAGCCGAGTGCCTCGATCCACGCGAGCGCGAGCCAGCTGAAGCCGTCGTAGAGTTGGATGGTGTCGACGTCGGACGGGCCGACGTCGGCGCGCGCCCAGAGCTGCTCGGCGGCGTCACGCGCCGCCATCGTCGTCAGGTCCTCCGACTGATCCCAGACCGGCCGCGAGCGGATGGCGCTGCCGATCGCGTGGATGCGGACGGGTGCCGACGGCAGGTCGCGCGCGACGTCGGCGCTCGAGACGACCACCGCCGTCGAGCCGTCGACCGGGGCGTCGCAGTCGTAGAGGCCGAACGGCCAGGTGACCAGGCGAGCGCCCAGATACTCCTCCATCGTGAGGCGCTCCCGATACACGGCAGCCGGGTTCAGCGCGGCGTGCGCCCGTGCGGCGAGCGCGATCTCGCCGAGGTGTTCGCGCGTCGTGCCGAACTCGTGCATGTGCCGGACGGCGTGGAACGCCACCCAGTTGGCCGCCGACATCGCGCCGAAGGGGATCAGCCACTGCGCGAACCCGGGGATCGCACGGGCGCCCGCGCCGATGCCGAGCCGCCCGGTGCCCGCCGCCGCGCTCGCCTCGGTGACCGTGCGATACACGAGCGCGTGGCGGCAGAGCCCGGCGGCGATGGCGAGCGCCGCATGCATGACCGGCGCGATCTGCGCCGGCCCCTCGAGCCCCGAGGCGTGCCACCCGAGCTGGAGCCCGAGGGCGTCCTGGACGTCGGGCGTGCCGGGACCGGCGAAGCCGACGTCGCCGGTCACCGGTCCGGGATAGCAGGCGAGGCCGTCGATGTCGGCGGGCTCGAGCCCCGCGTCGGCGATCGCAGCGAGCGCCGCCTCGCAGGTGAGGTCGAGACCGGTGCGGTA
>VBKG01000360.1 GCA_005879585.1 Deltaproteobacteria bacterium
CAGATGGACCCGCGCCGCGCGGGCCGGACCACCGAGATCGGCGGACACCGCATCGAGGCCGGGCAGATCGTGCTCTCCTGGCTCGGGTCGGCGAACCGCGACGAGGCGGTCTTCGAGCGGCCGGACGAGTTCGACATCGCGCGGCGCGACAGCCGCCACCTGGCCTTCGGCTTCGGCCCGCACTACTGCCTCGGCGCCAGCCTCGCGACGCTCGAGGCGGTGACGGCGCTGCGCGCGCTGCTTGCCCGCACGCGTGCCATCCGGCGCATCGACGACGCGCCGCTCCCGCTGCACCCGAGCTTCGTCTTCCGCGGCGTCACAAGCCTGCCGCTCCAGCTCGAGCCGCGGTAGCCGTTACGGCACTGGCATGCCTCGGGTCGGGTCGCCGCCGACGCCTCCGAGACGGCGAAGCCGGGGGGCGGCGGCCGCCGACCTTCAACGGCCGGTAGGACGGGACACGGCCTCACGTCTGCCCATGCAACCGTCGTCCTGTGTCGGCGCGATTGCCGCGGAGCGGGGCGCCGGTACGCTCGGACCCGCCCCAGGAGGAGGTCCAACGTATGAAGAGGCTCGCGCTCGTCCTGGCTGCCCTCGGTGCCGGCCCGGCCTTCGCTGCCGGCTGGCCGATGTACGGCCACGACATTCGGCAGTCGCGTTTCAACGCCGCCGAGACCGCGATCAGCAGGCAGACCGTCGGCTCGTTGCACCAGGTCTGGTTCCTGCAGACTGGCGGACCCGTGACGGCCACCCCGAGCGAGGTCGACGGCGTGGTGTACGTCGGCTCCTGGGATCACAGCTTCTATGCGCTCGACGCCCGCACGGGGGCCGTCAAGTGGAAGGTCGCTCTGGCGACGCCCCAGGGAGACTCGAAGTTCCCGGGCATCCAGTCATCGGCGACGGTTGCCAACCGCCGCGTCTACTTCGGCGACTCCTGCGGCTACCTGCACGCGTATCCCGCGAGCGGTGCCGGTGCGCCTCCGAAGGCGCCCGCCGCGATGACCGTGCGGAACCGTGGGTGCGCGTCGAACGGCAAGGAGGCCCCGGGCTTTCCGGTGGACCTCGGCGGGGCGCTGCCCGACCCGGCCGATGGGGTGAACACCGACATCTTTTCCTCGCCGATGCCGTTCACGCCGACGGCGGGCCCGAACAAGGGGCGGCGCATGCTCTACGTCGGCGCGGCCTCGCATCAGGACAGCCCCTGCATCCACGGGGCCCTGTTTGCGCTCGACGCGCTCTCGGGACAGATCGTGTGGCGGTTCGACACCGTGCCGCTTTCCGCCATCGGCGGCGCGGTCTGGTCGACGCCCGCCATCGACGCCGCGAACAACCTGGTCTACGTCGACACCGGCGACTGCGTGAACAACGCGTCGAGCGGCCTTTCCGAGTCGATCATCGCGCTCGACGCGAGCTGCTCGGGCGTATCCGTCGACGGCTCGTGCCCCGGCCTGCCGCCGGTCACCTACCCGCCGAATCCGCTCACGCCGGGCAACCCGGCGTGGGGCTTCCAGGCGCATCCCAACGGCGAGCTCCAGGACCTCGACTTCGGCTCGTCGCCGAACGTCATCACCGACGCGGCCGGGGTGCCCGTGCTCGTCGGGGCAGGGAGCAAGGACGGCACGTACTACGCCGTGACGGCCGGCCGGGGCCCGGGCGCCGGGCAGCTCGTGTGGAAGACGACCACGTCGGTCGCGAGCGCGGCCGGCGGCTTCGAGGGCTCGACCGGCTTCGCCGCCGGCGCGATTTTTGGCACCACCTTCAGCGGCCCCGGGTTCGAGACGGCGCTCGACGCGTTCACCGGGAGCCTCAAGTGGGACGCGCCCGACGCGGCCAGCTCGCTCTCGCCGGTCGGGATCGTGAACGGCCTCGTCTTTGCCGGCGAGAACCTCGGCGCCTTCAAGGCGCGCGACCTCGACAGCGGCCTGCCGCTCTTCGTCTTCGATGCGGGCGGCCCGATCGCGAGCGGCCCGGTGATCGCCGACGGGATGGTCTTCGTCGGCGTGGGCGTGCTTCCGGGCAGCGGCGAGGCTGAGGGCGTCTACGCCTTCGCACCCTAGCTTAGCTAGCTAGCCGGCGTGCCCCTTCGAGGACTTCCGCGAGGGCCAGGTCTTCGAGCACCACCGGGGACGGACGCTCAACGAGGGTGACCAGTCGCTGTTCGCGACCGTCGCTCCTAGGAGATGAGCTCTACCTGAACCGAAGCAGCGCGCTCCCGCGCCGCGAACGCAGATGCCATGGCACCTGCGATGAGACAAGCACGTGTTACGACCGTGCCGATCATTCGCGACGTTTAACAACCGAAAAATCACGCTAGTGGCGTCTAACCTACTTGACAGGACACCCAGTTCGTTCTGTTGAGGGTGTGATCCGTCGTCTTCGGGACGGATGGAGCTTGCGCAAGTTAAAACTCACGATGAAGGGAGCTCGTAATGAAGCGTTGGGTGCCGACAATTTCCCTCGTGGCCGTTCTTTTCGCTGGCGTGACCGTTTCTTCCGTGTGGGGCGATGACGATGACGACCGCGGTAGTCCCAAATTGAGCGTAACCGTCGCGTTTGGCGCGGGCCTCAATACCGGCGGGCCGGCCAATCATCACGTCCTTCCGGGAATAATTCACGTTAAAGAAGGTGGAGTAGTGAATTTCGTCGTCGCTGGTTTCCATCAGATCTTCGTCTATCAACCCGGGAAGAGACCGAAGGACATCGCGGTGCCTCCAAGTGGGACATTCATCAACGACCTCGACGGCCTGTTCTTCCAGGGGCTCAGTCCGGCAGGTCCACCCCCCACCGGCTTCTCCAACACCCAGAATCGCGTGGAATCAGTTTCCTTTGCCGAGAAAGGGATGTACCTGGTCATCTGTAACGTCCGGACCCATTTTCTCAATGGAATGTTCGCTTTCGTCAAGGTCGATGATTGAAGTGTCCTCGCGTGTGATGCTCCCCGTTGTTAGCCCGAGGCGCGACAGATCCGCACATCGCAGATACGAGCCCATCAAACCGGGATCTGCGGCCGGCGTTCCGCGGGATTGCACGATTTCGACGACGGCCCAATCACGTTTGAAGGATGACCGAGCAGCGGTTCGCCGCGGCCGGCCTCCAATCGTGCGCGAGCCAGCGGCGCCTGATCGCGCTCGTGTTGGTTGCAGGGGCGATCTCGCTCCCCCTCCCTTGTCGGCCACCGGCAAGGGCCCGCAGGCATGGCGCGAAAGCAGCCGCGGGCGAGGCCGTCCCGAACTACGGGGTGGTCTGGGAGAACGGACTCACGCGGTCTGGGCAACCGAGAAGCGAGGAGGGATGGACGTGGCTGCGGCGGCGGCGTGTCAAGTCCGTGGTCAGCTTCCGCGTCGGGGACGACGTCGACTACGCGCGGCTCGGTTTCGAGCACGTCCTCTTGCTGCCCTTCAAGGCGCGCGACGAGCCGAAGGACGGCTATGCCGAGGAGTTCCTCGCGTTCGTCGGCGATCGTCGCAACTGGCCCGTTCACATCGTCTGCAAATCGGGCAGGGATCGAACCGGCGTCATGGCCGCGCTGGTGAGATACGCGATCGACGGCTGGCCTCTCGAGCGGGCGCTCGCCGAGGCCCGGAGCTACCGCGAGGGGGAAGATCTGACCCGGCACCACGTCGCGTGGCTCCGCCGGTGGGCCGCCGATCACGCGCCGGGCAGCCATCGGCTGGCTCTGCCGGGTGGCCGGTCGTCTTCCACCGGACCTCGGTGCACTGGTGCACTCATCACGGCGCGGGCCATGCTGCCGCAGCTCGCGCAGGCGGGTTGACGAGCTGGGCCTTCACGTCCACGTGGGCGGGTTATTCGTCTGGCCGTCGCGCTCGGCACGCGACGGCACGGCCCGGTTTCGCACCGCCGGAAGGGCAGATGGTACTCTCGGCCGACGCGTAACCTCCGCACAGGTGCCGCGTTCCGGCGACGAATGCGGGCCAGTGCGTGCGCACCTCACCGGCGCCGCAGGCCGTCTGCGCGGGAACCCGTGCTGCGGCCGGAGCCCGCTTCGAACTGCAGAGGTAGAGGAGGGCGAGCAGAATGCACGTGCAACGAAGGTCGGGGGCGCTCCTGCTCGTCGTCGCGGTGCTCCAGCTGACGGCGCGCGCCTCGGCAGTCACCAAGACGGTGCTGGTCGGACCCGACAACACCCTGACCTTCCGGGACATGGAGAGCGGCGACAGCACGACGACCGTGGCCGCGGGTGACACAGTGCGCTGGCAGTGGGTCTCGGGCACCCACTCGACGACGCGCCTCGACGCTCCCGAGACGTGGGACTCCCGCGTTCAGTCGACGCCGTTCTCGTTCTCGCAGCAATTCATGGTCCCGGGGACGTTTCCATACATCTGCACCGTGCACGTCTCCTTCGGCATGACCGGCACGGTGGTCGTGCAACCGGCTGGTGCGAGCACGACCACTTCGACCCTGACTCCGACCACCACCACCACCACGACCACGACGACGCTGCCGCCCGCGCTCAGGTGCGAGGATACGGCGATGAGGAAGCTTGCCGGGCTCAGCGGGCCGATCGTCAAGTGCCACGCCAGGGCCGCCAGGCGCGGCTTCAAGCAAGAGCCATTCGACGAGGAGGCTTGCGAGGCGAGGGCCAAGGCGCAGTTCGACCGGGCGGCGAGAAAGCTGCCCGCGGCCACCTGTCCTGCGTGCCTTCTCGGCGCGCGCGCGGCTCTCCGCGACCAGGTGGAGTCGCTGCTCGACGCCGCCACCGGCGCCGCTTTCTGTGCCGCTGGCGCGCCCTTCGGCGGAGACGACGCCGGGTCGGCGCCGGCCGACCAGCCCTCGTTGAAGTGCGGGATCAAGGTCACGAGGAATGCGGCGAGCCTCGTCGAGGCCCTCGTCGCCTGCCGCATCCAGGCCGCCGACTCGGCCTTCAGGATGGCGCCGTTCGACGCCGAGGCCTGTGCAGGCGCAGCCGAGACGAGGTTCGTCATGGCGGTCGGACGGATCAAGCGCTGTCCCGCCTGTCTCGACTCTGCTCTCCTTCGCGACGCGGTGAAGGCGGCGGTCGACCGTCTTGCGGCCGACGCGTACTGCGCGCAGTGATTCGCCGGCCAGGACCTGTCCTGGCGAAGCGGTACGACCGCATCCTCGGGCTCTGACCCCGCGCCCTGCCAGACGCGGGCGCGGGGTGCTCCTCCCGGGGCGCTACGCGCTGCAGACCGAACTGTCCCACGAGGTTCCCGACTGCGTGTACCTTGCTCTGGCCGCGCGCGAGGGGGCCGCTCTCTCGACGGCCGACGGGCGCCTCGCGCGGGTTGCCCGGCGCCGATCGGTGCGCGCGCTCGGTGTGGCGCCGTGGGAGCCGGCAGACCTGCCGCATCGGCGTGCTACCCCTCGGGCGGCGGTCCTACTCGTGCCCCACGACCAACGTGCGAGCGTGGTGGACTGACGTAGGGCAAGCGAGTCCGTGATCCTTGCGGGCTCGCCGATGCCGCACGGATGCCGGCTGGATGCGTCTAGGACGCTGTACGCAATTGTCTGGCCAGTGACTCGTTCCTGACACGCCTCCCATCCCCCCACCGCCCTCTCACGCTGCGTTCTCTGTGATCTTCCATTTCTCCGACACCGCCGCGCGGACCGGTCTGGAACTTGCAGTGGGACCCCGGGCCATGAGCCGCAACGGCTCCCCCGTGAAGCTGCCCCGCTCGGAGGAGAGTCAGGTGCGCCGGGAAAATAAAGAAGGATGACTATGCGCAGGAAGTCTAACCTACCAGCTCGACGAAGGCAGAGGGGCCGTTCGTGCGACGCGAAGAGGGGGCGGAGATGCGGGGAGTCAGGATGAGCCGAGGGTGGATTGCGGCGGTGGCGTTGTGGGCAACGCTCGTCCCGGCGTGGAGCCAGGCGGCTCCCTCGGCGAAGCTGTGCCGCGCGGTGTGCGTGGAGCAGATCGCGTCGTGCATCGCGTCCGGGCAGCCGCGCGCGGGCTGCGCGAGGCTGACGCTCTGGCGCTGTCGGCACGAAGGCCTCGGCGTCTGCCAGCGCGCGCAGGTCCTCGAGGCCACGAGAGACCCGGGGGGCAACCTCGTCCCTCCCGACCTGCTGACGGCGGTGGCCCGGTCGAGCAACGAGATCGATCTCAGCTGGACCGACAGCAACGCCCACGACACGGGCTACGCTGTCGAGCGTAGCACCGATCCGTCCGGGGGCTTCGTCGTGATCGCGATCGTCTCGCAGAGCCCGCTGTCCTTCCGGGACGCGAGCGTCGCCGACCGGACGACGTATAGCTACTTCGTGCGCGCGATCAGCAGGAAGGGCACGTATTCGCCGCCGTCGAACATCCTGAGCGCCACGACGCCACCCGCGGCGGACACGGTGGCACCCACCGTGCCGACCTTGCAGCACGCCACGGCGGTCAGCTGCGCGCAGGTCGATCTCGTCTGGACCGCCTCGGTCGACAGCGGCACCTCGGGCCTCAAGGGCTACGACCTCTATCGCGACGGACTCCGCGTGGCGCAGGTGCTGTCGCCGGCCACCTCCACGTCGGACGCGGGCCTGGCCCCCATGACGTCGTACGGCTATTCCGTCTCCGCCATCGACAATGCCGGCAACGAGTCGCTGCCGAGCGTGCCGGTGACGGTGACGACGCCGCCCTGCCCGACGTCGACGACCGTGCCGCCCACGACCACGACGAGCACCAGCACCACGACCACCACGACGCCGACCGCGTCCGGAGGAATGGCCGTGCGGGCCTGTCTGGGGAAGGACTCGAGCGCGACGCAGTACGACCGTATCGTCGCCGCGGGGTTCACCGCGCTCGACCGCGCGGCGTATCGCGACTACCTCGACGGGCTGCCCGCCGGCGTCAAGGCGCTCGTGTGGCTCGGTGACTACGACAACACGACGTGCACGTGGGAGAAGTCGGACGACTGGATCCGGACGCACGTCGAGGCCATCGCGGGCCACCCCGCGATCGCCGCGTACTACATCGCGGACGAGCCGCACCTCTGGGATTGCCCGCTGGCCGCGGTACACCTGAAGGCGCGCTCCGACTTCGTGAAGTCGCTCGACCCGGCCCACCCGACGATGGCGGTCATCGAGCCGCACTGGCCGGAGAACCCCTACACGCCTTACGTCGGCACGGTCGACATCATCGGGGTCGATCGCTACCCGTGCTCGTACGTGAACGGGTGCGTGTTCTCGAAGATCGACGACACGCTCGCCCTGCTCGACCAGGCAGGGGTGCCCCACTACTGGGCCTTCATCCAGGCCTTCGCGGACTCCTACTATCGCATGCCCACGGCCGATGAGGTCCACGAGGAGTTCCGCCACTGGCGGCAGTCGCGCATGGAGGGCTACGTCGTCTTCTCGTGGGCGTACGGCATCGACACCCTGGAGAATCACCCGGATCTGATCGACGCCCTCGGCTGGGAGAACAGCCAGTAACCGGCCGGGCGAAGTCGGCCGGCGGGACGAGGGGTGGGGAGCGGCGGCCGGGAGCGCCCGAAATGGGCGCGTCGGCATGCCGTCAGGCGGGCACGCTGCGGTGGGGTCTGCGGGTTGGAAGCGCGACGGGCCCTTTGTGGCTGCGAAGGTCGTCCGCCGCCTCCCGCTCGTGTGTGCTCTGTGCCTCGGTTTCGCACAGGGTCTGCAGGAGGAAGGCGCTCGGTTGGTAGTGCGGGACCAACGTCTGCAGGAGCCGCACGGTCCCGCTCAGGTCTCCCCTCTCCATGCACGCTTGCA
>VBKG01000361.1 GCA_005879585.1 Deltaproteobacteria bacterium
ATTTCGCACATGACCCCTCGCTCTGAGAGGCTGGCCTATCCAGCCTGCCAGGCCTGCGTCATACACGGCGCGTCTTTCCTCACCGTGTGACCGTGACACCCAAGTTGGCTAGTCGGTGCGCCGCTCGAGGTACTCCCTGACCACCATCGTCGTGATACCCACGTCGAGTGCGGCGAATATGAGGAGGACCATCGAGTGGTCCAGGACGAAACGGTACAACTCGTACAGAATGAATGAGCCGAGGAAGACTATCGCCACCGGGTACGCCGGCCGGATCCGCCGGACCAACGCGGCGACCAGCAGCAGCTTGATTGCGCCGTGCCCAATCAGATACAGCACGCCGAACCCGCGGGCCGCGGCGGAGCCAGCGAGGTGCTCGGCGGCCGCCCGAATGTGGGTGGCGACGAAGTCCTGCGGATCCTCGCTGAGCTCGTGTTGGGTGAGCGAGCGGACGAGGACGGTGATCGCCGAAGGCGGCACTACGAGGAGGAGCCCGCCGCCGATTAGCTCCAGGGCCCCGTCGATCGCCTTGATCACGAGCGCAACGAGGAATGCCCGGTCAACGAGTGTGCGCGTGCATTGTCGAGGCACGATTGCCTGCTTCACGCCCTCGTCGCAGGCGCAGGCGCCGCTCGCGGCCGCGTCCTCCGAACGGCCGCTGCGTGAGCAACTGGCTGCGTCGGGGGGCGAATGGCGAATACCAGCGTCAGCGTGCGCAGGGCAAACTCGGCCGGCGGCAGGTTCCAAGCGGATGCAGGCTGAGGAAAGTCACGATGACGCGGTCAGCGGCCCGAGACTCCCGGGCCAGGTGCGACCGTCGCTCTGACTTGGTAGAGCATACTTCATGCACGGCACTGTCCAATCATGGCTACTCTTCGCCCTCGGGTCCGCCTTCTTTGCCGCGCTGACGGCGATCTTCGCGAAGCTCGCCGTGTCGGACTTGAACTCGGACCTCGCGACCGTCGTGCGGACGGTGGTCGTCCTCTTGGTCGCGGTGCTCATCGTGAGCATGCGTGCAGAGTGGCAGCGGCCCCAGGAGCTTCCCGCGCGTTCGATGATTTTCCTGGTCCTGTCGGGAATCGCAACCGGGTTGTCCTGGCTGTGCTACTTCCGCGCCCTGGAGATCGGTCCCGTATCGGGCGTGGTGTCAGTTGACAAACTGAGCGTGGTGCTCGTCGTGGTGCTGTCCGTGCTGCTGGTTGGAGAGCGACCGACGTGGCACGTGGGCCTCGGGTCGGCGCTCGTCGCCCTGGGAGCGATCCTGGTCTCCCTCCCGATGTCGTCGTGAACGCCTGGATGTGCCACGGCCCGTGTCGTCATCCAGTGACCACGGTGCCGATCAGCTTCCCGAGACCGAAGGTCACTCCGGCCGCCGCGAGCCCCAGCAGAAGCTGCCGTCCGCCCGACCGCCAGACCGGCATGCCCGTGAACAGCGTGATCGCCGCGCCGATGGCGAAGAGGGCCAGCCCACTCACGGCGCCGCTCGACACGACCGCGGCATTCCCCCGGGTCACTAGGAACGGAAGAATCGGCACGATGGCCCCAACGCTGAAGAGCACGAACGATGACGCCGCCGCTTCCCACGCCGATCCCCCCAGCTCGCTCGGTTCGATCCCGAGCTCCTCGCGGGCAAGCGCGTCGAGCGCGGTCGCCCGATCCGTCAGGAGGTGGTGGACCATCGTGTCGGCCTCGCCAGAGGAGAGGCCTTTGGCCTCGTAGATCAGCTTGAGCTCCTCACCTTCGCCCTCGGGATCCTCGGCGAGTTCGCTCGACTCGATCCGGATCTCGCGCTGCGCGAGCTCGCGAGAGCTGGTCACCGAGACCCACTCCCCCAGCGCCATCGAGCACGCGCCAGCGAGCAGGCCCGCCAGGCCCGTGACGAGGATCAGCTGCGCGTCGGTGGCGGCTCCGGCCACGCCCATGACCAAGCTCAGGTTCGAGCAGAGACCGTCGTTCGCTCCGAGGACCGCCGCCCGCAGCGCGTTCCCACCCACGGCGCGGTGCCGGCCCTCGAGCCGACCCAGAAAGCTCCCCTGCACACCCCGCGGCTGTGTCAGGACGAGCTGCTTGAGCACCTTCGCATGCCAGCGCTCCTGGGCCGGCATCCGCGTGCCCGCGGTCTCTGGCTGGGTGACGTAATAGTTCTGGTCTGCTTGCTCGCGTGCGGCGATGGTGGCGAGGACCAGATCGGGTCCAAGCCGTCGCGCGATCCAACCGAGCACGCGGCTCCGCCACGATGGTCGGCGGGCGCCAACCTCGACTCCGGCGAGGCGCAGCTTGTCCTCCCAGAACGTGATGTGCGCCTCCTCCATCCGGGCAAGGTTGCCATAGACTCTGGCCAGGCTGGCGTCGGGCTCACTCTTGGCCATCGCACGATACTCCGCCGCGCTGTCGATCTCTTCCTGCCAATTCTCGAGGTAGCGCCGAGTGTCCTCACCCGTTCGCATTGGGCCTCCACCCCACAAGGGCATCGCACGCGAGTCCATCGTCCCGCTGGTCGCTCCACAGGGGCGGGATGGCAGGCGATAGCATTCCCAGTCCGAGCTGACACCACACCCGCTGCCGCTTCGTGACAACGCGCGCGCCAGCAGCGGCACCGACCAAGCGCTCGAGACCTGCTCTCATGGGCTGGCAGGACCAAGATACGCCTGGAACGCCTCGATCACGCCGGCAGATCATCGATCGCCCCTTCCCGAGGCCCGCTTCAGGGGGTCCGACGCCACCCCGAACGCGCACGTCGCATCTGGCACCCTCGCGACGCGCAGGCCAACCATCGCGGCCGCCGCCACGGCACCATACTCTGCCGCGACGAGCCACCACGGAAGTCCCCAGGTTCCGTGGACGCGCTCGAGGTAGACCGCGACGTACGTGGGCAGGATGGTGACCGTCCAGACCGCGAGCGGCCGGGTGGCCGGCGTGAACAGAAATGGCGTGAGCCAGAGCAGGTACCAAGGATAGACCGACGGTGCGAGCGCGAAGGCCGTGGCGACGGGCCACGCCCACGCGGCGGCCGAGTCGACGCTCAGTCGGGCGCGGGCCCAGATCGCGACGAGGAGCCCTGCGAGCACGGCGAGACCGGCGAGCGTGGTCGGCGAGGCAAGCGGCTGGAGCGCGGCGAAGAGCGGGCCGTTGAAGCGCCACTCAGCGACGTACGCGCCGAGCGAGCCGAGGGGAATGCCCCCCTGGTGCACGAAAGGGAGATAGAGCGCGAGAAACAGCGCGGTCCCCGCGATACCATCCCTGACACGGAGCCGACGCCAGAAAAGCGGCGCGAGAACGATCGGGACGAACTTGATCCCGACAGCGAGCGCAAAGGCGAGCGCTGCGGTTATACGCCACCGGCGCCCGAGCGCCCACGCCGCGATGATGACCGCGAGCGTGCCGAGGAGATCGACGTGGCCGTTGCCCGCGCCTTCGAGGGCGATGAGCGGGTTCCACGCGTACGCGAGGCTCCACCAGAGGCACCGCCCCGAGGCGGCGAGGAAGCGCAGGACGACGAGGACCACCAGCGCGTCGCAAAGCGCGAGCGCCACCTTCATCGCGCGTGCGGACTCCTCGACCGCCGTCACGACGCGGAAGAAGAGTTCCGCGCCCGGGGGATAGGGGCTCGGAACCCAACCGTTGTTGAGCTGGCGTGTGACGGGCGTGTGGAGAGCCGCCGCGGCCGGATCGTCGGGGACGAGCCGGTAGGGATCCTCGCCGAGGCGCTGGAGCCGCCCATCCCAGACGTAGCGGTAGACGTCGGAGGAGAGCTGCGGTGGCTGAACGAGCAGCGGCATACGCCAGAGCGCGCCGAGGACAAGGCAGAGCGCGAGGCCACGGTTCTCCCCTTCGCGGAGGCGCCCGAGGAGTCGGAGCGCGACAAGGTAACCGCCGCCGGCGACGATCGCCCAGATAACGAAGAGGACCGGCCGCCGGCGCACATCGACGAAGGCGAGCGCGACCATGGCAACCGCGATCACGCCGCCGCACGCGAGAAGGCCGTGCACGGCCCGCGGCGCTCCGCTCAGCGCGCCGCTACGCCTCACCGCACCTCGCGGCGCGCCGCGAGCCATGCAGCCGTCCGCGGCGCACGGGATGGCGCCTCCCGAAGCTCGGCCGCCAGCCGGGCGAGGTCGTCCCTGTCGTCCACGTCGTACCACTCCTCGGTGAGCGCAACGCACAGCCCGAGCGTGCGGGCGCGGCCGAGCAGCGCGTGGAGCGCGTTTCCCGTCCCGATCCCGCCGCCGTCGAAGAGCCCTCGATGCGCACGTGTCGCGCCGACGAAGTAGTACCCCCCGTCGGCCGTGGGCCCGACCACGAGGTCATGGCGCTCGAGGAGCGCAAAGGCGCGGGACAAGGTCTCCGCGGGGACATGGGGGCTGTCGCCATCGAATGCGATGACACGCCGGCACCCGGCGCCGAGAAGGACGTGGAAGGCGGACTCGAGAGCG
>VBKG01000362.1 GCA_005879585.1 Deltaproteobacteria bacterium
AGCGGTTTACAGCAACTATCGCAAGCCTCGTCATGCTGCTCGGCGTGGCGAATTATGCGGCAGCGAAGGGCGGCCTGCCGCCGGTGCAACCGGTGGGCGGCTGCGGAAAGAGCATCAACCTCACGGCCTCGCCGGCCGGAACGTTGATCGGAGCGTCCGGCAAGGCGCGCGTCCGGGCGAGCCTCAACGCCGGCTTCCTGAACCAGGACTTCGTGGTGGAGATGGCCGCCGTCGTGCCCGATGGCACGACCTTCATGGTCTTCGCCAACGGCCTCCCGGCGGGCACGATCACCATGGCGTTCGGACATGGCAGGCTGGCCGTGGCCAATGCGCCACCGCCGAGCGTCCTGCCGGCCGGTACGGATCCGGTCTGCTCCATTGGCCCCGTCATCGTCGCCGACGGCGGTGGCAATACGATCCTGAGCGGCACGTTCTGAGGCTCACCGGCGGGGGCGCATCGCGCGCCCCCGCCGGCAGCGAGCCGCCCGCGGGCCCGCAGCTGACCCTCCGTAGCGCTTTGCCGGCTGCGGCGTAGCCCGCGCCTCGACCGAGCGTTCGCAATTTGGCGAGCCAAGTCGCCAAGATGCGGTAGATGCCTCTCCCGTCTTTCGCGGGTCAACCGATCGAGCCGCTCCTTCGTCAGAACTGCGGGTGAATACGGCCGCCCGCGTCCCCCCGTCGCTCGACGCCCTCTACCGGGCGCACCGGGAGGGGGTCCTTCGACTCTCCCGGCTCCTGCTCGCCGACGCCGACGAGGCGGCCGACGCCGTCCACGACGTGTTCCTCCGGGTGGCGCGCGCGTTCGACGCGGCGCCGCCCGACGACTGGAACGCCTGGATCACCCGGGTGACGGTGAACGTCTGTCGGGATCGGCGGCGGTCGGGCTGGTGGCGTTGGTGGCGCCGTCACGGCGTCGAGCTCGATCCCAACGAGACGCCCGGCCCCGGCGCCACCCCCGAGCAGGAAGCCGTCCGGCGGGAGGAGCACGGACGTGTCTGGGCGGTACTTCGCCGCCTTCCCGCGCGCCAGCGCGAGGTCTTCGTGCTCCGGCATCTCGAGGGCTTCACGACCAACGATGTCGCCGCGCTGCTCGGCATTGCATCCGGGAGCGTCAAGCGCCATCTCTTCCGCGCGGTGCACGCGTTGCGCCGCGCGCTCGGAGAACCATCATGACGACCACGTGTCTTCGCGACGATGCCCTCCTCGCTCTGCATCTCGGCGAGGCCCCAGCCGCCGACGTGCGGCATCTGGAGGACTGCCCGCGCTGCATGCGGCAGCTCGGGCGGCTGCGCGCGGACCTCGCGCAGATCGACGCCCACCTGGCGATGCCCCCTCCGCCCACCGGCCGCACCCGCTCGCCGCGCGTCCTCGTCTGGGCACCCCTCACGCTCGCCGCGATGGCCGCGCTCGCAGTCGTGCTCCTGTACCCGCATGGCCAGGGACCGGCACCGGCGGCCGCCTACGACCCCGAGGTCGTGGTCTTCCTCGACGATGTCGAAGACGCGCTCGACCCGTTGGCCGGTTACGACGGGGCCGAGGACGCGCTCGAGCCGCTCGGCGGCGTCGGGGACGCAGATCTGCAGGGCCGGACCGGGACGCCGCCGGTCGACCCGGCGGCCGGCGGCCGGTCAACCATTGGTCTCGATGAATCGTTCTTTCAGGTGGGATAGGACGACGGCGTGCACCGAGACGGAGCCGACATGAACGGAGGACCAGCGTAATGCGACCTACACTGCTGGCGATCGCCATGGCCGCCGTCCTCGCACCCGGCCTGCGCGGCGCGCACGCCTTCGGGCATGGCGGGCCGGGGGGGTGTATGGGCCGACGGGCGGGCATGGGCATGGGCGATGGCGCGGGCATGCTGCCGCTTCCCCTCCTCCTGTCCGTCATGACGCCCGACCAGCGAGCACAGGTCGGAGAGCTCATGAAGGCGGAGAAGCCCGCGATGCGAAGCCTCGTCGACAAGATGCGAACCGCACACGAAGAGCTCGCCGACCGGGTGTTCGCGTCCGGCAAGCTGACCGCTGCCGATCTCGACCCGCAGGTAAAGAAGATGGCCGCTCTACGCGACCAGCTGGTACACCAAGCGCTCGCCACGACGCTCAAGGTCCGGGAGCTCCTGACCCCCGAACAGCTCGCGGAAGCCGCGAAGAAGAAGAATCGGCTCCGGGAGCTCGGCCAGGAGATGCGGAGCCTCCTCCCCGAACCGGAGGGCGACCCCAGCGAGTAACGACCTCGCGCGGCGGGCGCACGGGCGCGCTTCCCCCGTGCCCTACCTCGGCGCCCGCCGCGCGACCCCAACCCTTCCGGCCGACACCCTGCTGCGCCCGAACTCGATGAGGCGCACATCGGTCGACGCGGGGGTGCCGTGATGACGGTACACGTAGCGCGTGATCCCGAGCCCCGGCACGAAGTAGACGAGCACGTGCGCCGGGTTCGTCCGATAGCCGATCCGATACTCTCGCCACTGGCGCGCCGGGTCGATTCCCGAAACACCCCGTAGCTGCACGCACCGGGCCTCTTCGACGTGCCACCGGTACCACTTGTCCGGCCGGTGCCTTGCAGACCGCTCGCCTCCGAACGTCCGGCCGACCCTCAGGATGCCGGGGAGCATGAAGCTCGTCTTCTCGGGGCTCAACGGCCCGAGGCAGCTCTCGCGCCATCGATCGAACTCGCACTCGTCGCCGTCATCGACCAGGCGGAACCCGCGATGCTCGCGCGCGACGACGACGTACTTTTCGCGTGGCCGTTCGTCCTCGTACCAGTCGAGCTCGGCCGGGAACCCCTCGACCAGAGCCACCGTCGTCCCTGCCTCGTACTCGACCGTACGCACGTCCATCGTCCGGGTGCGCACACCGCGGACGACGTGAGCGTCGCTGTATTCGCCACCGACGGTACTGACGACCATGCCGCGGTAGACCCAGCGGGTGCCGGCGAGGAGCGGCAGCATCGGCCGGCTCTCGGGACACGGCAGTGTGCCGCCGGCGGCGGGCACGACGGCCAGCGCGGCGACGACCGCGAGCAGAGCACGGCACGCGGGGTTCAGCGACCCGTGGCTGTCGCGGCGCATCGACGTTCCCGAGTTCGCTAGCGGGCGCGAGGCACCCGTGCAAGCCGCGGTTCGCCGACCGTGGAGCGGTCGCCGGCGTCATTCGCGCTCGAGGGCGAGCGCGCGCCGGTAGACCACGCGGCGGGAGACGCCGGTCGCGCGGCCGATCTCCGTCGCGAGGTCGGCGACGCTCCGCCCCGCCGCCCGTGCCGCCCGGATGCGCGCGTCGAGGTCCACGGCGGTCGCGGTGACTTCCGGCCCCATCCGCGCCCCGACGAGCACCGTCACTTCGCCCCGGACGCGCTCCATCGACGCGACGCGCGCCGCGAGCTCGCCGAGCGTGCCTCGCAGGATCTCTTCATGTTGCTTGGTCAGCTCGCGGGCGATGACCGCATCGCGCTCGCCGAGCGCCGCATGTGCGGCGGCCAGGAACGCCGCGAGCCGGCGGCCCGCCTCGAAGAACACGATCGCCCGCGGCTCGGAGGCGAGCGCCGCGAGGCGTGCGCCGCGCGGCCCCGGGCGGCTCGGCAAAAACCCCTCGAAGACGAACCGCTCCGCCGCGAGCCCGGCGACGGAGACGAGCGCGGTCACCGCCGAGGCCCCCGGCACCGGCACGACCGGCACGCCCGCGGCCAATGCGCCTCGCACGAGGTGATATCCCGGATCCGCGATCCCCGGCGTCCCCGCGTCCGACACGAGCGCGACGCGTGCCCCCGCCTTCAGCTTCTCGACGATCCCCGGTGCCCGCGCCCGCTCCACTGCGTCGTAGTAGCTCGTGACCGGCCGCGATATCCCGTGGCGCGAAAGGAGCACGCGCGTGTGCCTCGTATCCTCCGCCGCGATGAGATCGACCTCGCGCAGGACGCGCAGCGCCCGCAACGTAAGGTCCTCCAAGTTGCCGATCGGCGTCGCGACGACGTAGAGAACGCCGCCGGCCA
>VBKG01000363.1 GCA_005879585.1 Deltaproteobacteria bacterium
GCGCGACCCGAGCGTCGCGCTGAGCGGCCACCTCAGCCCGATCGCACCCCAGCTCGACCGCGAGGATATCGCCGAACAGCTCGCGGTCCCACGGGCCACCGCCACGAATGGAACCGCCGGCATCGAGGCGCATCACGTGATGGGTTTCTTCCGCGGTATGAACGATCAGGTCCGGTCGGCGACGGGTGGTCCCGGGCTGACGCTGCTCGTCCCGCTCGCCCTGCTGCTCCTCGGCGTCCGCGGCCTCCTGGCCGCCAAGGAGGTGGCCGCGCCACGCTGGTATGACTTGCTGTGGTTCGGCTTCGCGACGTTCCTGATGCTGAACGCCGCGGGTGTGCCGACGGCGAAGGCAGCGGAGGAAGCGGCGGAGATCGCGGCGACGGTCTGACGTCAGGGGCTGCGTCGAACGACGGCCCTGGCTCCGCGGGCGAAGCATATGACGTCGCCGGCGCGCGCCTCGGTCATCAAGTCACGCGGCCTCGTGCATCCAGGCCTCCACGAGCTGGCGCCGGCCGCTCGTCGGGATGGATCAGCCCGAGCCGCCGCCAACCGACGGCCGCAAGCCACGTTCGTGGTCCAACCACGGGGCACGTTCCCTTCATCAACAACTCCATCGGAGTCGCCCAGCCTTGGAACCAGATCGCGGACGAGCGCCAATCGAGCCCGCGTGCGCCACGTACGTGTTTGGCCCAATTTTGCAGCACGTAAACGAGGGCATTCCTGACCTCGCGCGGCGTCCGCAGCGCTCGGGCGTGAAACCTATCGGTCCAGACGCGACCCCGCCGCCCGAGGATCCGGTTCACTGCCTTCGCGATGCGGATGGCGAGTCCCTGAATGCCGCGCGAGAGGGCGCGGACATCCAGCGCCTCGACGAGAAGATGCACGTGATCGCGCTGCACCGAGAACTGCAACACGCGTAGGCCGCCACGCGACCCCTGGCCCAGGCCGCGCCGGATTGCATAGAAGACCGTGTCCGTGCGCAGCGAGGGAAGCCCTTGCGATGCCCGCAGCGTCACGTGCAGGGGATGCCGAGCGTCGTGCGCGGGGCGAGCGCGATGCGGAACCCCGACCTTCCGCCCCGACGGCTTGCGACCGGCGCCGCGACGCTTCCCGCCCCAGGTCCGCGGGCGTAGCTCGAGCTGGATGGGCACCCGCCCCATGACTTGAATAGGGCGACAATACCAAATTGTTAGCTTGGTGTCAAGTCCTTCGAGGCACGACGAGCATGACGGGTGCCGTGGTCCATGCCCCACATCTCGTGCGACGCAGGATGCCAGCCGAAGCCGATCGTGTCGCGGAGGCCCGTCGCGAAGACCCTCGGCATATCCGTCGCCGTCCTCGTCCGTGAGCGCGAGCACCTCGCCGGTGTCCGCCGCGTGACGTAGACGGTGCCGTCCTCGCCGACCGTGAGCATGCACGGATGTCCCAGCTTCTCGGCGAACTTCGCGATGCGAAAACCGGGCGGCAACCGGAGCTGCGCCAGCCGGTCGTCGGTCGGCTCGCGGATGGCGGGACGGAGCGAGTGTCCGCCGCAAAGGGCGACGATCGTCATGTGCCGGCCAGACTCGGACACCGCGGCCGGCTGATGAATCACCCGGCCGCGCCCCACGTCCCACCCGCTGGCCCGCTGGCTACCTCGCGGGCATGACTGCTGGCCGTGTCAATCCCGCACCGTCGCCGCCGTCGACCCGGCTACCCCCTGTTACGTCAACCTGCTAACGAAGGTGCGCGTCGCGACGCGGGCGCTTCGCCGGCGCCAACCGATGCCGCAGATCTTCCATCCCAGCACGAACACGATCTCGCGCGTCTCGATCGCGGGGATCATCATCGTGCTCGGCGTCGCGGGCGCGGTGGCCGGCGGTCTCTTCGAGTCGACGTATCTCACCGGCGTGCGCGTGCCGCAGGAGCAGCCGGTGCCGTTCAGCCACGCCCACCACGTCGGCGGTCTCGGCATCGACTGCCGCTATTGCCACACGACCGTCGAGACCTCGTCGTTTGCCGGCATGCCGCCGACGGAGACGTGCATGAACTGTCACAAGCAGATCTGGTCGGCGGCGCCGATGCTGGAGCCCGTGCGCGCGAGTTTCCGGAGCGGGCAGCCGATGCGCTGGAACCGCGTCTACGATCTCCCCGGCTTCGCCTACTTCGACCACAGCATCCACGTCGCCAAGGGCGTCGGGTGCGTCACCTGCCACGGGCGCGTCGACGAGATGCCGCTCCTCTGGCGCGCGAACACGCTCTACATGCAGTGGTGTCTCGGCTGCCACACGGACCCGTCGCGGTTCGTCCGCCCGCGGGAACACGTCTTCGAGCTCGACTGGCAACCGAGCGAGGATCAGGCAACGCTCGGGCGCCGGCTCGTGCAGGAGTACGCCATCATGGACCGCGAGCATCTGACCAGCTGCTACGTCTGCCACCGATGACCGATCTCGACGCCGTCCGTGCCCGACTCGCTGCCGCCCGCGGTGCGCAGTACTGGCGGACACTCGAGGAGGTGGCCGACTCCGAGGCCTTCGCCGAGCTCGTGGCGCGCGAGATGCCCGCAGCGACGGCGCTCTGGCTCGATCCGATGCAGCGGCGTTCGTTCCTGAAGCTCATGGCCGCGGCATTCGCGCTCGGCGGGATCGGCGGCTGCACGCAGGGTCCCTCGGAGCCGATCGTGCCGTACGTCCACGCGCCCGAGGGCATGGTCCCGGGGCGGCCCGTCTACTTCGCCACCGCGATGCCGACGCCCGGCGGTCTCGGCCTCGGGCTCCTCGTCGAGAGCCACCTCGGGCGGCCGATCAAGGTCGAGGGCAACGCGCGCCATCCGGCGAGCCTCGGCGCCACCGATGCTCAGGCGCAGGCGTCGGTCCTGACGCTCTACGACCCGGATCGGCTCCAGGCGGTCACGTTCGGCGGCGCCATCCGCACGTGGGCGGACTTCCTCGCGGCCTGTCGCGCCGCGCTGGCCGTGCAACGCGGCCGCCGCGGCGCGGGCCTCCGCATCCTCACCGAAACGGTCACGTCACCGACGCTCGGCGCGCAGCTCCGCGCCGTCCTCGAGCAGTACCCCGAAGCGCACTGGCATCAGTGGGAGCCGACGTCGACGGACGCGGTCCGCGCCGGAGCCCTCGCCGCCTTCGGCGATGACGTGCGGCCGCTCTATCGCTTCGCGGACGCGGACGTCGTCGTCGCGCTCGACGCCGACTTCCTCGGCTGCGGGCCGGCGCACCTCGCACACGTGCGGGAGTTCGCGGCCCGGCGGCGCCCCGGATCGGCCATGAACCGTCTCTACGTCGCCGAGAGCGCGCTCACGCCGACGGGCGCGAAGGCCGACCATCGCCTCCCGCTCCGTGCCGCCGACGTCGCGGCGCTGGCGCGCGCGCTCGCGGCTGCCGCAGGCGTCCCGGGCGCGACGGCGCCGCCCGGCGATCAGCTGCCGCGGAAGTGGATCGAGGCCGTGGCCCGCGACCTCGCCCGCCACCGCGGGCGGAGCCTCGTCATCGCGGGCGAGACGCAGCCGGCCGACGTCCAGGCGCTCGCGCACCTCATCAACGCCGCGCTCGGCAACGTCGGGAAGACGCTCACGTACGCTCCGCCGGTCGAGGTGCGATCGGAGGACCAGCTCGCGTCGCTCCGCGCGCTCGTCGACGACATGGCGGCCGAGCGCGTCGAGATGCTGCTCATCCTCGGCGGCGACCCGGCGTTCAACGCGCCCGTCGACCTCCCGTTTGCCGACGCGATGGCGAAGGTGCCGCTCCGCATCCACCTCTCGCTCTACGCCAACGACACCGCCGCGCGCGCCCACTGGGTGGTGCCCGCCGCGCACTACCTCGAGTCGTGGAGCGACGTCCGCGCTTTCGACGGCACGGTGACGATCGTGCAGCCGCTCATCGCCCCGCTCTACGACGGGAAGTCCGCGCACGAGCTCCTCGCCGTCGCGGCCGACGGGCCGACGCGTGCCGGCTACGACATCGTGCGCGGCCGGTGGCAGACCGAGCGCCGGGTCGCCGACTTCGACGACCAGTGGCGGAGCTGGCTCGAGGCGGGCGTCGTGCCGGGCACGGCCGCCACGACGCGCTACGTCCTGCCGCGCCGGGCGCCCGCCGTGCCGCCGGCGACCCCGGCGCCGGGTCTCGAGGTGGTCTTTCGGCCGGACCCGATGGTGCACGACGGACGGTACGCGGCGAACGCCTGGCTCCAGGAGCTGCCGCGGCCGCTCAGCCGCCTCACCTGGGACAACGCCGTCCAGGTCGCGCCCGCGACGGCGGCGCGGCTCGGCGTGCACACCGAGGACGTCGTCGAGCTCGCCTTCGCCGGCCGCACCGTGCAGGCGCCGGTGCTCGTTGCGCCGGGGCAGGCCGAGGGCTCGCTCACCGTGCACTTCGGGTACGGCGGTCGCGGGCCCTTCCAGCACGAAGGCTTC
>VBKG01000364.1 GCA_005879585.1 Deltaproteobacteria bacterium
GCGACGTGCACGCCGGCCGCTGGCGGGCGTCACGCCTCGTAGCGGGGGCGTAAGCTTCCCCCGGAGCTACGCGGTGGCGACGCGTGCCGCCGAAGAGATTCGGCCGGCCGCGCCCTGATCGTTGTTCCAGCGGTGGCACGGCCGACGCGTACGCGCGACTCGCCGTGAACCCCGGGCAACTCCGGTGCATGACGCGCACGATGCGTTCCTCGGCTGGCTGCGATGCTGCCGAGGCTCGGCACGGGTGCCGAGCTTCGGCACGCACCGCTCACGTTGTCTTCATTGCGGACCCTCGACATCGAAACCCGACGGCAGGCACGCCGATTGCGGTGTCGCTCTCAGGACCATGGAAAAGCCAAGCGCGACCGACCGCCACGGGAACATGGACACGCCACTGGCGCTGATCCGGCTGCACGAGGGCAACCGGATTCGATGAACATGGCGCGCCTCGCGACGTCACGCATCCCGGTGCGGTACTCCGTTTCTCCGAAACGATGGCTTCCCTGTGCCGCGATGCTCGCCACGCTCGCGATCTGCCTCGGCTCCGCCTGCAAGCGAGCCGAGCCCCCGACGGCGCCGCCGCCCGAGGTCCTCGTGACGGACGTCGTCCAGAAGGACGTCCCGATCTATGGCGAGTGGGTCGGAACGACGGTCGGCTTCGTGAACGCCCAGGTCATGCCCCGCGTGCAGGGGTATCTGCTCAAGCAGGACTACCAGGACGGCGCGTACGTGAAGGCGGATGAGCTCCTCTTCGAGATCGACGATCGCCCGTACAAGGCGGCCCTCGACCAGGCGCTCGGCGACCTCGCGCAGCAGCAGGCCACTCTCCGGAAGAACCAGCTCGACCTCGCGAAGTACAAGCCGCTCGCGGCGCAGGGTGCGGCGACCAAGCAGGAACTCGACGACGCCGTCCAGGCGACGCACGCGAGCGAGGCTCAGGTGAAGGGCGCCGAGGCGGCCGTCGAGAACGCGCGCCTCAACCTCGCATGGACCAAGGTCTACTCGCCGATCGAGGGGATCGCCGGAATCGCGCCCGTCCAGGTCGGCGATCTCGTGACTCCGTCGACCGTGCTCACGAACGTCTCCCAGGTGGATCCGATGAAGGTGACCTTCCCGATCACCGAGCGCGAATACCTTCGCTATGCGGATCGGATCCGTGAGCACCAGGAGAAGGGCCGGGCACGGAACGAGCCCGATCTCGAGCTGATCCTCGCCGACGCCAGCACGTATCCCCATCCCGGCCGGTTCTACGTCGCGAACCGCCAGGTCGATCAGCAGACGGGGACGATCCTGATGCAAGCCCTCTTCCCGAATCCCGACGCCATCCTTCGCCCCGGCCTCTACGCCAAGGTACGCGCCGCCACGGAGACGTTCCATGGTGCCCTCGTCGTACCGCAGCGTGCGGTGCAGGAGACCCAGGGCGTGTACCAGGTCGCCGTCGTCGGATCGGACGACAAGGTCACGCTCCGCACCGTGAAGGCGGGCGAGCAGGTGGACGGGCTCTGGGTCATCGACAAGGGGCTCGAGCCAGGCGAACGCGTCGTGACGCAGGGACTGCAGAAGGTGAAGGACGGTATCCCCGTCAGTCCGAAACCGGACACGTCCACCGCAGCCCCACCCGCGGCGCCCGCGGTGCGGGGATAGGACGCCCGTGTCGAGATTCTTCATCGAGCACCCGATCGTCGCGCAGGTCCTGGCGATCCTCACGATGATCGCCGGCGCCGTCATGATCTTCCGGCTCCCGATCGCGCAATTCCCGGAGATCGCCCCGCCCCAGATCCAGACGACCGCCACGTACACCGGCGCCGACGCTCTCACCGTCGAGCAGTCGGTCGCCACGCCGGTCGACCAGCAGGTGAACGGCGCGAAGGGCATGCTCTACATGCAGGCGATCTCCGCCAACGACGGCACGATGACGATCCAGGTCGCCTTCGACGTCGCCACGAGCATCGACGTGGACCAGGTGCAGGTCCAGAACCGCCTCGCGCAGGCGCAGGCGAACCTGCCAACGGCGGTGAACAGCTACGGCCTCACCACCATCCAGACGGCCGGCTTCCCGCTGCTCGTCTACACGTTCACCTCGCCCGGCCGGACCTGGGACCAGCGGTTCCTCTCCAACTACATCGCGATCAACGTCCAGGATGAGCTCGCCCGGGTGCCCGGGATCGGGCAGGTCCGGATCTTCGGCTCGTCCAACTACGCCATGCGCGTCTGGGTCACGCCCGACACGCTCGCGAACATGGGCCTCACGGTGACCGACCTCGTGAACGCGATCTCGGCGCAGAACGTCGTGAATCCCGCCGGCACGATCGGCGGCGAGCCGGCACCGCCCGGACAGCAGCTCACGTATACCGTACGGGCGCGCGGACGGCTCATGAGCGCCGAGGAGTTCGGGGACATCGTCGTGCGCGCCAACTCCGACGGCTCGCTCGTCCGTCTCCGGGACGTCTCCCGCCTGGAGCTCGGCGTCGAGAACTACAACATGCAGGCGTACACCAACGGTGCGCCGGCGGCGCTGTTCGCGCTCTACCAGGTCCCCGGCTCGAACGCCCTCGAAGCGGCCAACCGGGTGAAGGCCGCCATGGCGCGCCTGGCGGAGCGCTTTCCGTCGGACATGCACGCCGACCTGACGCTCGACACGACCATCCCCGTGACCGAGGGCGCGAAGGAGATCCTCATCACGCTGGCCGAGGCGATCGGCCTCGTCCTCCTCGTCGTGTTCCTCTTCCTCGAGAGCTTCCGAGCGACGTGGGTCCCGATCCAGACCATCCCGGTGTCCCTGATCGGCACCTTCCTCTTCTTCCCGATGGTCGGCTTCACGATCAACACGCTCTCGCTCCTCGGCCTCGTCCTCGCGGTCGGACTCGTCGTGGACGACGCGATCGTCGTCGTCGAGGCCGTCCAGGCGAAGATCGACGAGGGCCTGACGCCGCACGACGCCGCGATCGCCGCGATGGACGAGGTCGGCGGAGCGCTGGTCGGCATCGCGCTCGTGCTCTCGAGCGTCTTCATCCCGGCGGGCTTCATCCTCGGCATCACCGGTTCGCTCTACCGGCAGTTCGCGCTCACGATCGCGTTCTCGGTCCTGCTCTCGATGGTAAACGCGCTCACCTACAAGCCAGCACAGTGCGCGTTGATCCTCCGGCCGCGAGCGAAGGACGCGCCACGCGGGCCCCTCGGACGCTTCTTCGCCGCGTTCGATCGCGTCTTCACGTCGGCGCAGGAGGGCTACGTCCGGGGCTCTCACGCGCTCATTCGGAAGGCCGGCCTCTCGCTCCTCGTCCTCGCCGCGTTCGCGGTCTTCGCCGTCGGTCTCGGGAAGATCCTGCCGCGGTCGTTCATGCCGCAGGAAGACCAGGGCTACTTCCTGGTGAACGTCCAGCTCCCGGAGGCCGCCTCGCTCCAGCGGACGAACGCCGTCATGCGGAAGGTCGACGACATTCTGAAGGAGCAGCCCGGCGTCCACTACATCAACTCGGTGGCGGGATTCAGCATCCTCTCGCAGACGAGCAGCCCGCGGAGCGGGCTCTGCTTCGTCCAGCTCGCCGCCTACGACGAACGCGCGACGCCGGCGCTGCAGGCGGACGCCATCGTCGCTGCCCTGAACCGGAAGCTCGCGGCGCTTCCCGAGGCGCAGGCGGTCGCACTCCTCCCGCCCGCCATCCCGGGCGTCGGCCAGGCCGGCGGCGTGGACTTCTTCGTCCAGGATCGGGGCGGCAACAGCGTCGACTACCTCTGGCAGAACGCGCAGCACTTCATGGCCGAGCTGCGCAAGCGGCCCGAGATCGCGTTCTTGAACACGACGTTCACGCCCGCCGCGCCGCAGCTCTTCGCCCACGTCGACGAGGATCGAGTCTTCAAACTCGGCGTGCCGATCCAGGACGTGTACGGGGCGCTCCAGGCCCTCCTCGGCGGCAGCTTCGTGAACCAGTTCAATCGCTTCGGGCGGGTCTGGCGGGTGTTCCTCGAGGCCGAGCCGCCGTACCGGATGGAGCCGTCCGACGTCGGTCTCTTCTACGTGCGCAACACCAACGGCGACATGGTGCCGCTCTCGACGCTCGTCGACCTCCGGAAGTCGTCCGGCCCCGAGTTCGTGACGCGGTTCAACGAGTATCGCGGCGTCGAGGTCTTCGCCGTGCCGGCGCCCGGCTACAGCACCGGGCAGGCGATGACCGCCGTCGCGGCGGTCGCGGATCAGGTCCTGCCGCGCGACATGGGGTACGCCTGGAACGGCATGAGCTACCAGGAGTCGATCGCGGGGAGCGGCGTCGGGGTGTTCGCGCTCTCGCTGGTCCTCGTCTTCCTGATCCTGGCGGCGCTCTACCAGAGCTGGTCATTGCCGTGGAGCGTGCTTCTCAGCACGCCGGTCGCGGTCGCGGGCGCGTACGTCGGGCTCTGGGCGCGCGGCCTCGAAAACGACGTCTACGCGCAGATCGGGCTCCTCATGCTGATCGGGCTCTCGGCGAAGAACGCGATCCTGATCGTCGAGTACGCGAAGGCGGAGCTCGAGAAGGGCGCGTCGCTCGTCGACGCAGCGCTGAACGGCGCGCGCCGGCGGCTCCGGCCGATCCTCATGACGTCGTTCGCGTTCATCTTCGGCCTCCTGCCGCTCTGGAACGCGCTCGGCGCGGGCGCCGTGGCGCGCCGGCTGATCGGCACGGTCACGATCACCGGCATGCTGTTCTCGACCGGCATCGCGATCTTCCTCGTTCCCGTGCTGTTCGTCGTCGTCGAGCGCGTGTCTCAGCGCTGGTCGCGACGGCGGGTCGAGGCCCGCCCCGGAGCGCCGGGTGCGATGCCCGCGCAGGAGCACGTGAGCCGATGATCGGGAGGGCATGCGCCGCCGTGGCCGCCGTGGTCCTCTTCGCGGGCTGCGCGCCGACGGCCGAGCCGCGGGGACTCTTCGGCCGGCTCTGGCGACTCGAGGTCGGGCCGCAGTACCGGCGACCGCCGGTCGACATGCCGGACGATTTCCGCGGCCGAATCGGTCCAGCCGACGCGGCCTCGTTCGCCGACCTCCCGTGGTGGGAGGTCTTCGGCGATCCGACGGTGCAGGACCTCGCGCGCCGAGCGCTCGTCGGCAACTACGATCTCCAGGGCGCCGTCGCACGTATCGAGCAGGCGCGGGCACAGGTCGGCGTCGCCGCCTCGGACCTCTATCCGCATGCCGGGTACCAGGGGTCGGCGGAGCGCCAGAAGATCTTTTTCACCCCGACCTTTCCCAGCACGACCTTCAATACCTTCCAGGGGGTGCTCAACGTGGCGTGGGAGATCGACATCTGGGGCCGCATCCGCCGCGCGACGGAGGCCGCACGCGCGCAGTTCCTGGCCACCGAGGAGGTCCGCCGGGGCATCGTGGTGACGCTCGTGAGCGACGTCGCGACGGACTATTTCGCGCTCCTCGAGCTCGATCGCGAGCTCGCGATCGCGCACGAGAGCGCGGAGACCTATCAGCGCACGCTCGACGTCTTCACGCGGCGGTACGTCGGCGGCACGGACACCAAGATCTCGACGTCGCGTGCCGAGGCGAACCTCCAGTCGAGCCTCGCGAACATCGCCGCCCTCGAGCGCCAGATCACGCAGCAGGAGGACGCGCTCAGCGTGCTCCTCGGCGCGAACCCGGGGCCGGTCGACCGCGGCATGCCGCTCGTCCACCAGGCGACGCCCGTCACACCGCCGGGACTGACGACCGATCTCCTCCGGCGACGACCCGACATCCGCCAGGCGGAGCAGAACATGATCAACGCCAACGCTGAGGTCGGGGTGGCGGTTGCGAATTTCTTTCCCACCATCGGGCTCTCCGCCATGTACGGCAATGCGGGCTCGAAGATCGGCAACGTCTTCAAGAACGGCGCGAGCGTCTGGAACATCGCCGCGAACGTGAGCGGCCCCCTCTTCCAGGGGGGGCGGTTGATCGAGTCGTACCGGGCGCAGCAGGCGTTCTGGGATGAGACCATCGCCCAGTACCGCGAGACGATCGTCGAGGCGTTCCGGGAAGTGGCGGACGCGCTGGCGGCGGAGGTGGGGCTCGCCAAACAGCGGAGGGCGCAGGAAGCGCAGGTGGTCGCGCTCCAGGAGGCCGTGCGGCTGTCGCTCGCCCGGTACGAGACGGGCCTCTCGAATTACATCGAGGTGCTGGACGCCT
>VBKG01000120.1 GCA_005879585.1 Deltaproteobacteria bacterium
AGGACCGCCTCTTCCTGATGGACGTGCTCCGCCACCTCGGCCGCGCTCGCCTGTCCGAGTTCCTCGGCGCCTCGCCGTCGAACCTCGCGATGGACCGCAGCCAGCTCGCGATCGCGCCATACAAGGAGTCGGACCTGATGGCGCAGCTCGACGCGATCCGGAACTCCGGCGCGGAGGGGCAGAGCGGCTACATGGACCTCCTCGCCTACACCGACGGCGTCAACCAGTACATCAACGAGGCGAACACGGATCCGTCGAAGATGCCCGCGGAGTATCCCGCGCTTCAGCAGACGCCAGGCCCGTGGAAGGCGGAGGACGCGGTCGCGATCGCGTCGCTGGTCGGCGGCATCTTCGGGAAGGGCGGGGGCGGGGAGCTGACGAACCTCTGCGGGCTCAAGGCCATGACCGCGGCGCTCGGCAGCGCGACGGCGGCGCGCGCCGTGTTCGACGACCTCCACTTCGCCAACGACGCAGAGGCGCCGACGACGTCGCACAACCCCGCGCCCTACATGACCGACCTGGGTCCGGTGAACCCGGCCGCCAACCCCGACGTCGACTGCTCGAGCCTGCAGCCGATCGACCCCGGCGGCCCGCCGCTCCAGCAGCTGCTCGACGCGATCAGCGGCGCCGCGCCGCCGCTCGCCGTGCCGGGCGCGATGAGCAACGCGCTGCTCGTCGCCGGCAACCACACCAAGACGGGACGGCCGATCGCGGTCTTCGGCCCGCAGACCGGCTACTTCATCCCGCAGCTGCTGGTCGAGAAGGACGTGCACGGCCCCGACATCGACGCGCGCGGCGTCGCCTTCGCGGGGACGGACCTGATCGTGCAGCTCGGCCGCGGCCGGAACTACGCCTTCTCCGCCACCTCGGCCGGTGCCGATAACGTCGACCAGTGGGTGCTGAAGCTCTGCGAGCCGGGCGGCGGCCCGCCGACCGTCAACTCCATGGGCTACCTGCACAACGGCAGCTGCGTGCCGATCGAGGCCTTCGACCAGACCATCGTCGCCAAGCCGAGCGCCGGCGGGCAGCCGGGCGTCGGCGAGTCGGGCGCGCAGTGCAGCAACAACCTCGACGACGAGGGCGACGGCTTCGTCAACGACGGCTGTCCGGCCGTCGGGGCGCCCGAGGTCGGGCCGCAGTGCCTGAACAACACCGATGACGACGGCGACGGGAAGGTCAACGACGGCTGCCCACCGATCGCCGGCCCGAACATCGTGATCGTGTTCCACGTGCAGCGTACCCCGGACTACGGGCCGCTGGTCGCACGTGGAAAGCTCACCGACAACACGCCGATCGCGATCGCCACGCTGCGCTCGACCTACTTCCACGAGCTCGACTCGGCGCGCGGTTTCTTCCGCGTCAACAACCCGAACTTCATGACCGACGGGTACAACTCGTTCCGTCAGGCGATGGGCGGAGGCGTCGACTACACGTTCAACTGGTTCTACGTCGACGGCCACGACATCGGGTACCAGCATTCGTGCAAGTGCCCGCAGCGCGCGCAGGGCGTCGATCCGTACCTGCCCGTCTGGGGCACCGGCCAATGGGACTGGCAGGGATTCATTCCGCTCGCGTCCCAGCCCTTCGACCTGAATCCGCCCGCGGGATTTTTGACCTCGTGGAACAACAAGCAGGCGGCGCAGTTCAAGTCGAACGACCGGCAGTTCTCCTATGGCCCGGTGTTCCGGAGCCAGATGCTCGACGTCCGCATCCGTTCTCGGATCAACGCGGGGCCGATCGACCGCGCCGAGCTCGTCGACGCGATGGGCGACGGCGGCACGTGCGATCTGCGCGGCCAGGAGGACCTGCCGCTGCTGCTCCAGGTGCTCGGCGCGACGGCGCCGCCGGGGAGCGATCCGCGCTCGCAGGACATGCGCGACCGGCTCGCCGGGTGGGTAACCACCCAGACCCACCGGCGCGACCGCGACCACGACGGGGCGTACGACGACCCGCAATCGCCCGCGATCATGGACGCGTGGTGGCCGCGCCTCGCGCACGGCATGTTCGACTCGGCGTCGGGGGCGGCGATCGACAACCTCGGCCTCGAGCTCGACGACGCCAATCGCATGAACCACATCGGCTCGGCGTTCGACGACGCCTTCTACAGCCACCCGAACAAGGACCTGCGCCGCGTGCTCGGGCTCCCCGAGGCCGACCCCTTGTCGCGCGCGTACTGTGGTGGCGGCAACCTCGCCGCCTGCCGCACCGTCCTCTGGCACGCGATGGACCAGGCGGCGGCGGATCTCGAGGCGGAGTTCAGCGACCCGAACGTCGCCAACTGGAAGCGCGTCCCGGCCGACGACGAGATCCAGCACTCGGCCGTGGGGGTCACGACGGTGCCGCCGATCGACTGGATCAACCGGCCGACGTTCCAGCAGGTGGTGCAGATCCCCGCCGTCGACCACTTCAAGTGCTACAAGGCGCTCGGCACGAGCGGCTTCACCCGGCGTCTCGTGACGCTCGTCGACCAGTTCGGCACGACCGTGTCGGTCGTCGTCAAGCCGGACACGCTCTGCAACGCCGTCGACAAGAACAGCGAGGGGACCAGCGACGCGACGGCGCACCTCGAGTGCTACGTGACCTCGCAGGCGAATCGCGGGCCGCGCCGCCTGGCGACGGTCAGCAACCAGTTCGGGACCCAGACGTCGCTCATCCTGGCGCCGCGACGCCTCTGCGTGCCCTCGACGCGCGACGGCGTCAGCTCCGCGCTGAACCTCGACCACTTCCTCTGCTACCGCCAGTCGCACGCGACGCCGCGCTTCCTCCGCCGGGCCGTCACGCTCGTCGACGACTACGAGTCGAAGGCGACGGTCGTGCTGCGCCCCGATTCGCTCTGCGCGCCGGTGAACGAGGACGGGACCGGGGTGAAGGACCCGACCACGCACCTTCAGTGCTATCGAGTCCGGCAGGTCGGCGGCCAGACGAAGTTCGCGCCCCGCGGCGCGACGACCACCAACACGTTCGGGGCGGGCAGTCTCAGCGTGCGTGCGCCGCGCACGCTCTGCGTGCCGTCCACGAAGACGCTGCCGTAGTGGAGGAGGACCCGATGCGCCGCCCGACCATCGCGTTCCTCGCACTGCTCGCCCTCGCCGCGGTCGTGGCTCTCGGCGTCGCCCAGACGCGCACCTTTCCGGGCCCGCCGACCGACACGAATCCGCGCGCCAACACGCCGAACGACCCGGACTTCGACAGCGCCGAGCCGGACGACGAGGACGGCGACTTCGTGCCGGGCACGAGCGTGTTCGAGGAGGACAACCGCCTCTTCGGCTTCGCGCCGGCCTCGACCAGCATGACCGCGCGCTACCTCGACCCGTCGAACCCGCGCTTCGGCCAGGGGCAGATTTCGGGCGTGTCGGCCGACCTCGCCTGGAAGCTCTCGATCGGCGACCAGCGGGTCGGGGTCACGATCTGCGACACGGGGATCCGCTGGGACCGCGAGGAGCTCCGCCGCCGGATCCGGCTGAACACGGGTGAGCTGCCCGTGCCGTGTGGCGTCACCGCCGGTCAGAAGGGACGGCCGCTCGCCGAGTACGACTGCGACGGCGACGGCATGTTCACGCCGGACGACTACGCCGGCATCGTGCAGCCGAACGAAGGCGCCCACGGCAACCCGACGAAGCTCGACGGCGAGGACGTCCTGGTCCACTTCTCGGACGGCATTGACGACGACGGCAACGGCTTCGTCGACGACATCGCCGGCTGGGACTTCTTCGACGACGACAACAATCCGTTCGACGCCAGCTCGTACAGCTCCGCGGGCAACCACGGCAGCGGGCGCGCCTCCGACGCGGTCGCGGAGGCGAACAACCGGCTCTCCTCGCTCGGTCTCTGCCCGCGCTGCCGGCTCGTGCCGATCCGCATCTGGGACACCTTCGTGGCCGACACGAACAACTTCGCCCTCTGCATGCTGTACGCCGCCGACAACGGCATCGACGTGATCGAGGCGGCGATCGGCGGGCTCACCACCACGGAGTTCGCCCAGGCGGCGACGCAGTACGCCTACGAGCACGGCGTCGCGCTGATGGAGGTCTCCTCGGACCTCAACACGGCCGACCACAACAACCCGACCAACTTCAACAACACGATCTACGTGAAGGGGGTGGTGGCGGACGTCGAGGGGCTCGGGCAGGGCGGGAACGAGTTCTTCCCGCCGGTGCCGTTCCTCGCCGCGCAGGCGCCTGTCGGCACTTGGTTCCGCGACTCGAACC
>VBKG01000121.1 GCA_005879585.1 Deltaproteobacteria bacterium
TGGGCTCCGCGGACTCATGCTCCCGGGACCATCACTCACCGTTCGACCCCGCTCTGCCAGTGTCCTTGTCCAGATCATCGTCGTCGCTTTTGTCCTCCGCCTCCTCCACCTCCGTGCCGTCCTGCCGCTCGAGCTCGGCCATCCGCCCGAGGTCGGGATGGATCGCTGGCTTAGCATGCACATCGCGACCGCGGTCGCCGATGGTCGTTGGCTCGGCGGATGGGCGGCCCCGTACGACAGTAGTCCCGGATACGCGTACCTGCTCGCCGCACTCTACCGGATCTGTGGCCGCCAATGGCTCGGGCCGCTGCTCATCCAGATTGCGCTCGGCGCGCTCGTGCCCCTGCTCGTCTGGGATGTCGGCGCGCGGCTCTTCGCGCCGACGGTTGGGACACTGGCGGCGGTGATTGCGGCGATCTACGCCCCGGCGATCTTCTATGAGACGCTCCTCGTCAAGTACGCGCTCCTCCCGTTCGTCGTGGCCGCGGTCCTCGCGTGCGCCGTGCGCGGCTGGGAGGGGCGGGGCCGTTGGTGGTTCCTCGCCGCCGGTCTCGCGCTCGGTGCGCTCATCGAACTACGTCCGAACAATGTCCTGACGGCGCCCGTCGTGGCCGGGTGGATGGTACTCGGCGGGCGGCCGCCGGTTTTCCGCGGCGCGGCGTCCGCCCTGGTGGTCGCCGTGCTCGGCGCGGCGCTTGTGATGGTCCCGATGGCGGTCCGCGAGCAGGCCGCCGTCCGCCGAGGCGCCGGTAGCTCGCTGTGGGGGATACATTTCTACATCGGCACGAACGCCGCTGCCGACGGCGCCTACACCCCCGTGCCGGGCGTGCGCGACGACATCGTCGGCCACATCGTCGACGCGCGCGCGGTTGCCGAACGCCGCGTTGGCCGCGTGCTCGCGCCCTCCGACGTGTCATGGTTCTGGTTTCGCGAGGGACTTGCGTTTGTCCGCCAGCATCCCGGGCGCTACGCCCTGCTCGAGGTGAAGAAGGCGTGGCTTGCGCTGCAGGGCGACGAGGCAGGCAGCTTCGGCGACGAGTTCCACGACGCGTGCCGCGCCTCCTGGGTGCTGCGCCTGCCCCTTCTCACGTTCGGCGCGATCTGTCCCCTCGCCGTCATCGGCCTCGTCGCCGCCGTCCGGCAGGGCCGGCGTGCGGCGTTGCTGCCGCTCTTCACCGCGGGGACCATGATCTCCTTGCTGATTTTCTTCGTCGAGGGCCGGTACCGGCTCCCCCTCGTCCCGCCCATGGTGATCCTCGCGGCGGCCGGCATCGATCGGCTCGCGGCGGCGTGCCACCGCGGTCGATGGTTGGCCGTCGCAACCGGCGGGGCCATCGTCTTGACCGGCGCGGTTGCCTTCGCCGCCGACAACCGCGAAGCTTGGCTCCTCCTCGTGCTCGTCATCCTTGGTGTGTCGGTCGTATCGCCGCCTCGCTCTGCTGCGCACTAGTCGGCGACATAACCGAGCGCTTTCAGTCGCTCGAGCTGTTCGGGGGAGACCTCGGGGCCGGGCGCCGGCCGTGCAAGCGCAGCACTGCGGAGTCGTTCGCGCACGTAACCGATCAGAATCGGCGCGCCGTTGGCGACGTTCATGCGCTCGTGCGGGTCGCCTGCGATCCGATAGACTTCGAAGCGTGGGACGCCGGAGTTTCGGCGATTGTCGACGACCTTCCATGCGGCGGTGCTGATGCCCTGGAGCTCGCGGCCGGCGAGGTGAAGGAAGGCGAACGCCTCGGCGTCGTCGCGCGTGGGCGCGAGCAGCGAGCGGCCGTCGAGGTCGGGCGGCGGCGTGATTCCGGCGAGCTCGAGGATCGTCGGCATGACGTCGACGTGCTGAGCCAGCGCCGTTCTCCGGCTTCCCGCGGCCGCTCCGCCCGGCAGGTGGACGATCAGCGGGACGCGAAGCAGCTCGTCGTAGAGCGTCTGTCCGTGCGCGACGCCGCCATGGTCGAGGAACTCTTCTCCGTGATCCGCAGTGACGACGACGGCGGCGTCCTCCAAAAGACCGTGCTCCCGCAGCGCGTCGAGCAGGTGCCCGAAGGCGGCATCTACGGCGTGAACGTCCCCGTCGTACAGCGTTTCGAGTTCGGCGACCGCTGCGGCGCCGAGCGGTGGCGGCCGTTCGCCCCCGAACCGCATGTAGACCGGCCACGCGGCCTCCACGGCGCGCCGGATGTCGGGCAGCGGCGTTGCCGGCGGCAGGACCGCGCGCAGATCGCGCGGCGGCGGCACGTAGGGGAAGTGTGGGTCGGCCACGTGCACGTAGAGTAGGAGAGGCTGCTTTGCGTGCACCAGCCAGCGCCGCACGCGGCGGACAGCCGCGTCGCCGGACACGAATACGGAGCGCCGGCGTTCCTCGTCCTCGGGGTAGAAGCGAAATTCGTCGAAGCCGCGTTGCTGGCCGAACGTGGCGCCGAGATAGTTGGTTACGAACGCGGCCGTGTGGTAGCCCCGCCGTCGGAGGGTGTCGGCGAGGGTCGTGACGTCCGGACGGATCCCGTGCGCTCGGCTGACGGCGCCGTGCCGCGGCGGCACGAGGCCCGTCAGGAGCGATCCCGTGGAGGGGAGTGTCCACGGGCTCTGCGCGCGCGCATCGTCGAAGACGACGGCGCTGGCAGCGAAGGCGTCCAGCCGTGGGGTTGTCGGACGCCCGTAGCCGTAACAGCCGAGATGGTCGGCCCGGAGCGTGTCGACCAGATAGATGACGACGTTCGGCGGTCGCGTCGCACTCGGCAGCGGGGCGGGAGGGGAAGCCTCATCGTCGGCGTGCAGTCGCGCGGTGCGTACCTCGACTCCGTCGGTCGATTTCCCGCCCGGCCCGACGAGGATTCCGAGCCGCACGATCGTACCGGCGAACGAATGGAGGTCGGCGGTGACCGTGCGCCACTCGCCGTCCGCCCGGACGCCGCCTCCCCGATAGACGACGACGGGCGCACCGCCATCCGGCTCCGCCTCGATCGTGAGCTCCGGTGACGGACCGCGGACTTCGAGTGTGAATTCCGCCTGGGCCGGCGTCCGCAGATAGAGGTTGGTCCACCACCGCGGCGGCAGGACGACGGCCGCCTCGCGGTCGGGACGATGGAGTCGTTCGGAGACGCTTGCAGGCCAGCACGGTTCCCGTCGCCCGGGGCACACATCCGCAACCCGCAGCGACGGGAGCAGATCGATCGCCGCCCCGCGGGCGACACCGGCGACGGCGAGCCCGAGGCAGACCGCAGCGACCCTTCCCGATCCGAACGCTACAGCGGCACGACGCGCCAGAGGAGTTCGAAGAACCACGTGCGGAAGCTAGCCGGGTAGTCGACGAAGGCGCCGGGGGGCGATCCCTTCCTGCCGGCGGCCGCCGAGCAGTCGGGCCGAGATCGGTATGTATGGCCGTATGACCTGGAGGTCCGGGAAGAGGTCCCGTAGCCGGGTGTGTCACTGAAGGCGCTCGTGCAGCTCCCTTGCGGGCTCTGTCGGCAACAGCCGCCGCACTGGGTAGTGCCCTGGCGACACGTCGCCTTCAAGGCGGCCACCTGGCTTTTGATCTGCTGTGTGCAGCCGCGGAAGACCGTCTTCGCCTGTTTTTTGCACGACGCGTCGGTGCAATCGGCGAGCGCGGCGGACCTTGTCTGCGCGCAACCGACCTTCAGCTCCTTCAGGTCCTGCTTCGCACAGAAGACGCACGTCCTGCTCGCTCGGCCACACGACACGTGGCAAACCTTGGCATACTTCCGTTTCTGACAGGCGTAGTTGCAGTAATGGTACCCCCGGCCCCCGTAACCGCCATATCCCTTCCGCGCCTTCGCGACTTCCGGTGCGAACGATTCCGCGGTCGTGAGCGCGAGCAGAAGCCCGGCCATGAGAACGAGGAGCCGCGTGAGCCAGGAGCTCATCTGATCCCCCTTTTGAAGTAGACGCCGCGGTTTCTACTCGAACTGAAAACCCGCCGTCAAGGGAATGAATCAGGGCGTCTACGGATCGGGTTGCCAGTCTAGCCGCGTTTGCGGGTCCTCAGATACGGTGGTACGCGGAGCAAGCGCACGTCCCGGACGTCGTCTCGCGCCGCGCGGGAGGCCGCGCGGTCGAACGGGCCATCGCCGCAGGCCCAGGTGCGGATCAGGTCGGGCCGCAGGGAGACCACGCGTTGCACGAGGAGCGAGCCCCAGTCGTGACCGACGAGGTCGACAGGTGCTCCGACGCCTTCGATCTCGCCGATGAGCCACTCGACGTAGATTTCCTTCGTCGGCTGGAAGCCGGGAGGCGTGGGCACCCCGAAGCGACGAAGGCTCGGTGCCAGCACGTCGCGGCGCGAGAGATGCGAACGGA
>VBKG01000122.1 GCA_005879585.1 Deltaproteobacteria bacterium
AGTAGAAGAGAATGGCGGGTTCACACATCGGCGTCCGTCGTGAGGAAGAAAAAAGGAAGGGACGACTCGTTGTCAAGGAATATTTTGACGCACAGGGCTTTACCGATGAAATGGGGCAAATCACCCAAGGTTTGGCTCCCTCTGACGCGCGCGTTTGCGGGCTGCCTGAGACACGTCCCTGACCACCGCGATGAACACATCGGCCAGATACCGTGTCCGCAAGCTCGACTGGGGCGCGATCGGGGATTTGTTCTATGGTCTCGATGGGGCCTGGCTGGTTCCGAGAACATCCTGCCCGAGTGTCAGGATGTGTTCGAGCTCGACTTCGAAATCCGGCGCCAAGTGTCGCCGCTTGTGAAAGTAGTAGGCATCGCTCAGCACCTGAACGCCTGCATGCCAGCGGAGGCGATCGGCGGGCATGCCCCCCTCGGTGTGCGACCGGTAGCCGTCGAGAAAAGCGGTCGTCATCGAGCTCACCAGGCCTGCGGGGAAGCCCTGGTAGTGCAGGTCAACGAGGAAGTTCGCGAGATCCTGGGCGGGGTCGCCGAGCGTGAAGTTGTCGAAGTCGAACACCCCGAGCCGGCCGTCGTGGACCACCAGTTGCTTGAGAAGGAAATCCCCGTGCACCAGGCCGTCACGGCCGGGCGACAGCCTCGGGGCTTCGTTCTCGAGCCGGAAGGCCAGCGCCTCGAGCCGCGCTCGCAGGCGGGGGAACGCCTCGGCCAGCTCGGCAGCGGCAGCCAGGACAGGGGCGAGGCGATCGCCCAGCGTGATGCGTGACAGACCTCCGGGGTCGATCCGGTGCAGGCTCGCCAGGCCGCGCGCGGCGCGCTCGATGAAGTCGCCGTACTCACCGCCACGCACGACGTCGATCAACGGAGTGCCCGAGAGGCCGGTCTGCCATACGGTCTTCACCGAATCGTCGTAGCCGAGCGGTTGCGGCACGATGAAGCCGTCGGGGTCGTCGGCCGACCGCCTGCACATGCTCTCGATTCGACGCGCGATCTCCCGTGCCCGCTCGTGCTTGAACGTCTTGCCGTAGAGGGTGAACGTCCGCCCCTCGGCGCCCGCGAGCCGGTAGCGGGTGATGCAGCGCACCTCGGGCTTGTAGCGGACGACCTCCACGTCGACCTCGTAGATGTGCTCGGCCGCATCGAGTCCCGCCGGCAGGCGGTCGTAGGGCAGGTGCCGCTTCACGGCCCGAGGATCGATGACCTCCGGCAGGTGCAGCAGCTTGGGATCGTTCGGAAACGCCCACACGACCAGGTCCAGATCCGCGAGATGGGCGACGGCCTCTCCGAACGCCGGCTCGAACCGATGCCGCGCCTTCGCCTCGGCAAATCGCCGCCGGGTCTGGGTGGTCCTGTAAGCCTTCCCGTGGACGATCTGCGTCCCGCGGCGCGCGCGGGCCACGTCCCGGACGTCCAGGGAGTAACAGACGGACAGGAACGGCTTGCCCTCGTGTCTCTCCGCCCGCGACGTTCGGTATCGGGTATGCACGATGCGGCAGTCACTGATCAGGAGGCCGCCGCTGGCGAACCCGGGCAACCCTGCTTGGAAGACGTCTTTCATTCGGCCCGCGTTGGTGAGCAGCGCGGACCGCTCGAGGTCCGTCGCCGTCATGGAAGCCCCGTCATAGCAGCCCGTGCGCGAGGATTCCTTCGCACGTGACGAGCAGCGCGCGGGCATGCTCGTCGCGGCCGCGTCGGCGGGGGTGGCGGAGGCACTGGTAGGCGTAAAGGAAGCAGTGCATGGCAGCGTGCAGGGGAACGCGCGCTGCTGCCTCGCCATCGGTCCGCCGGAGATACGCCTCGAGGAAGGCGTCTCGGCCGGCCGTCGACGCGACCGCGCCCGCCTTGCAGCCGAGCCACGTGAGCTGAGCCCACATCGAGCCGACGTCGTCCGCGGGGTCTCCCGTCGCACAGGATTCGAGATCGACCAGCCCGAGCCCGGTACCGTCGACGACGACATTGTCGCCGTGGAAGTCGCCGTGGATCAGTCCGAGCCGCGACGGTGACAATGGCATGGCGCTGAGGCGGGCGCGAAGCGTCCGACCCAATGCCGCGATTCGCGGCCGCTCGGCGGGCAACAGTGCGGCGAACTCGCTCGCGCTCGCCGCCACGCGCGCGGCGTTCTCCGACGCGCGGCGTTCCCGGCCGATGTCGATGGGTAGGGCGTGAAGCTGGTGCAGCCCCGCCGCCACGCGCTGGCAGAGGGCCGGAAAGTTGTCGGCCGCGAAGAGGGCGGAGAGCGGCACGCCGGCCACCGGCGAGAAGAGCTCCATACACAGCTCGGGCACGGTGCCGAGGGGCTCGGGCAGCTCGAAGAAGAGGGGATCGGCCGCGGCCCGGAGGCGCGCCAGGATGTCGCGCGTGCGCTCGAACTTCTCCCGCCGCGCGACCTTCGCGTAGACCAGCCCGGGCCGGTTCGGCGCCGCCCCGCCCGCCCATGTGAGGTCGTAGCGGAAGAGACACTTCCGGGCGGGTTTGTAGCGCACGACGTGGACGGCAACGCTCGCCAGCCGCGCGCCCCCCGTACGCACGGCAAGCGCCGCCTCGAGCGCCGTCGCCACCGCGCGGCCGTCCGCGGCTCGGGCGAGCGCGCCGAGCCGGCGGTCGGCCGGGAAGACCTGGAAGAGGAGTTCGAGCTCCGGCGCGTAGATCGCCGGCTGCACGAAGCCGGGGGCCGCCGGCGCGCGGGGCCGACGGTAGTCTCGGTTGAGCTCGGCCTCGAGTCGCCGGCCCTCCGCGGGCGCCACCCGCTGGCCGACCAGGCGCAGCACCTGCCCCCCCGGCCCCGGGCCCTCGTAGAGGACGCGCTGCAGCCCGTCGGGGCCGACCGTCAGGTGGCTCACCTCGAGACGGTCGAGCGCAACCTCGGTGTCGCACCACCGTCGCAGGAAGGTGCGCACGCGCGCGAGATCGACGACCGCGCCCGTCAACCTCCGGGTCCTCCTGGGGACTCGGCCGCCACCCCCTCGCAGGCCGCCGCCGGCGCGAGGCCCGCGGTGGCGAGCATCGCGTCCAGGAGCGCGACGGTGCGCTGCGCGCCGCCGAGGTCGAGCGCGACCGGCGAGGGCCGAAAGCCGAGCAGGGCACGCGTCTCGGCGGCGAGCGTCGGCCCGTCGAGCAGCTCGGGCTCGAGGACGCGCACGGCCCCAAGCTGCTCGAGCCGTCGGGCCCGGACACACTGCTCGTCCTTGCCCAACTCGCGGCACGGCACGACCAGCGCGGGTACACGCGCGCGCACGATGTCGAGCGCCGTGTTGTAGCCGCACTGGCTGACCGACGCCGCGGCGCCGCAGAGCTCCGCGCCGAGGTCGGGGACCGACCGCCGCAGCTCGAGCCCCGGCACCTCGCGTACCGTCCGCCGGAGCGCCCGCCAGTCGGCCTCAGGAAGGAACGGGCCGGCCACCACCATCGTCTCCAGTCGCTCGCGCCGCCAGAGAAGCCCGTGCGCCTCGACGGCGGCGCGGAAGAGCGGCCCACCCGCGAGCCCGCCTCCCGCCGACACGATCAAGCGCCGCCTGCAGCACCCGGCCGGAGACCGGGCTGCGCCAGCGACCACGAAGCCCGTGTAGTGCACGGGAACACGGAGATACTGTTCGGGGCGGAACGACTCTTCCAGGCGAGCGAAGTGCGGGTCGGCGTGGACCAGGATCGCGTTCAGGTAGCGGTTCGCGAGCGTGCAGGCGCGCTCGTCGCAGCGTGCCTGGTCGCGGCGTCCGGTCGTCAGGATGTCGCGCAGGCTCGAGAGGAGCAGAGGGCGGTGCCCCCTGGCGGTGCGCGCCGCCTCGAACAACGGCAGGAGCTCCCCGGCGAACTTCCTCCGGCCGAAGGGGAAGAGCTCGACCATGACGGCCCGCGGCCGCACGTGGTGAAAGGTACGGAGGATCGTCTCGCGCCGCTCGCGCTGCGCACGCTCGAGTGGCCGGCGGGGGTCGCGGCTGACAAGGTGTTCCGTGGCGTCGAAGCCGAGCGGTGGGAGGTCGACGAACTCGACGCCCGCCGGTCGCGGCAGCCCGCGCGGCACGGGGCCGCCGTTCAGGAGGACAACGCGGAATCGGTCGGCCAGCGCCCGGGCGAGCGCCAGCGAGCGCACGAGGTGGCCCACGCCGAGGACGTGCTGGCAGTAGAAGAGGACGGCGGGCTCACGCACCGTCGCTCTCCAAGAGGAGACGGGAGGCATCACCCAGCAGTAGATCGAGACGGGCCAGGGCCGCAGGACGGATCTGCCTCACCACTCGTGTCGCCTGCTCGGCGAGGAGCGCGGCGGCGGTGTGCCAGCCGAGCGCACGGGGCGTGGGAAGCGGCCGCCGCCGCGCGTAGCCGGTAAGGAACGCCGCGGCCCGGGTCCGCTCGGTCGCCGCCCCAAGCCCGCCGATCAGGTGCTCGTAGCGCAGCAGGGAGAGGTAGCTCCCCAGGTCGGCGGCCGGCTCTCCGAGACAGACCTTGTCGAGGTCGACGAGCGCGACCCGGTTCCCGGCAAGGATACCGTTCTTCGCGTGCACGTCGCCGTGCAGGCAGACGTGCGGGTCGGCGGACGGTTCGAAGCGGCGCAGGAGCTCGGCGGCGAGCGCCTCGGCCCGTGCCCGTGACCGCCTCCCCGTCTACGAGGTCGACGATCCGGCGGCCGTCGACCGCCTCGAGCACGAGCATCTGTCCGCTCCCGGCGCGCTTCACCGGAGCGGCAAGCGCGAGGTGGGGGTCATCGGGCTCGAGCTGCCCGGCCAGGGAAGCATGGATCCGGCGGGCGCATTCGCCGAGACCCTCCTGGTAGACCTTCGCGTACGCGGTAGCGCGTCCGGAGAGCTCGTGCAGCACGAGCACCAGCGACGTCTCCGGCTTGTACCCGAGGACGCGGGTGTGCCCGCGTGGCCCGCCCAGCTCGCGCGCGATGGCAAGCGCCTGGCACACGAGGGTCTTCAGGGAAACGAGCTTCCGGTCGTTCGGAAACGTCCAGAACACGGCCGCGAGGTCGGTTGCGTGGAGCACGCGGCGGAGCCGGCCGCACTGCGCCGTCGCGGCGGCTGCCGCACGGTGGAAAGCCGCCTCGGCCTGCCCCTCCGGAAAAGCGCGGCCGGCGATCCACACCCACCCCCTCCCGGTCCCGAGCCGAAAGAGCACGCGCAGCCGCTTGCCGAACCGGTAATGGATCCGCAGGAGCTCGCACGGCCCGACCGGCAGCGGCCCGTCGGCCCCGAGCGTCCCGGCAAGCAGCCGCGCGACGGCCTCGGTGTCGAGCAGCCAATCGCGCTGCGGCAGCGCCGCATCGGCTGCGAGGAGCGCGCTCATGTGGCTGTATCGCAGGCGCCGAGGACCACGATCTCGCCGCTCTCCGATTGCCGGAGCCACGCCGCCACGCCACGCACCTCGAGGGGGCCGAGCTCGAGGCGTCCCCGGGTGGAGCGCCAGCCGACCCAGTCGCTCGCCCGGCCGTCCGGCCCTGTGCCCCGCACCTCGACGACGGTGGCGCCGTCGCCGCCGTGCACCGCGAGCGACGGTGGAATCCTGCCGGGCGCGAGCGGCACGATGAGCGTCGTGAACGTCACCTCCGCGCTGCCGTCGACCGCGATGGAGACGACCGGCGCCTGGTACTTGACGCCGTACGACTCGGCCACCCACCCCGCTTCGAGCCGCGGCGTCCCCGCGCGAGCGACGACGAGCGCCAGACCGGGCGCGCGGACGATCGCGTTCGCCGGCCCGGCGGCCATCTCCGTCCGCTGCCAGGCGTCGGCGGAGAGGTGGAAGCGGAGGTCGTAGCGGTGTGCTCGGTCGCCGCGCAGGCGGTCTTCGAGGAGCCAGTACTCGCCGGCGACGAAGACGACGCGGCGGGTGTGGACCACCTCGTAGCAGGGGCTCCGAACCTCGCCGTGCAGGACGTCGAGCCCCGTCGCCC
>VBKG01000123.1 GCA_005879585.1 Deltaproteobacteria bacterium
CGTCGGGTTTGCCGCGAGCGTAGGGGGTCTGATCGAGCCCGTCGACGCAGACAGTGTTGTGGGCGGCGGTGCCCCTGAACCAGCGCCGCCAGTTCGGGCTGGCCTCCGAGTAGCTGTAGCGGCCCGGGTCGACGACCAGGGGCCGGCCGCCGGCGGCGATCTCGACGTTCAGCAGGTCGTAGTGGCCGTGGGAGCCGTCGCCGAGCGGCCCGCAGTCGAAGACGAGGAAGCGCTCGTCGCGGAACGGCGTGCCGTTGGTCCCCCAGCCGCTGCGCTGCATGAAGTAGCCGCCGAGCGGGAAGCTCGGGCTGCACTCCTCGGGCGGCGCGCCGCGGCCGCCGGCCGTCGACGCCCACAGGAAGTCGGGATGGCCGAGCAGGCCCCCCGCACGCTCGAGGAGGCCCAGGTACGAGCCGCCGTCCGCGTCCGAGAGGGCCGGGATGCCGCCGTCGGGCCGGTGGCAGTGGAGCGCGAACTCGCAGGCCCGCGCCAGCCGTTCGTCGTAGCCGTCGGGCAGCGTGACCCCGAAGCGCCGAGCGTTCTCCCGCGCGCCGACGAACGTCCGGAGCGTGATCATGTGGTAGTGCGTCGAGCGCTCCCGGTGGACGCCGTCCGGCAGGATGTCGCTCAACAGGTTCTCCGAGAGGGCCGTGACGGCGAAGTCGAGCAGCGTGCCGTCGGGGTCGAGGTCGGGGAGGGCGAGCGCCGCGATGAAGAGCGCGTAGAGCTCGAGGGTGCGGTGGTTCCGCTCGGGCGTGAGCCGACCCCTCAGATCGCGGACCTGCGCGGCGAGGCTGCCGGCGATGCAGGGCGCGGTGCCGGGCGAGAGACCGGGGAAACCCGGCGCCGCCGCGAACATGTTCCAGGCAT
>VBKG01000124.1 GCA_005879585.1 Deltaproteobacteria bacterium
TGCACAGCCGCGTCGTCCGCCTCGTCGGAGGTCCGACCGCGCACCTCGGCGAGCACGAACAGCCGCTCGTCCTCGGGCACCGCACGGCTCCGTCCCCGGAAGCAGTACACGTCGTCCGCAGCGGCCAGGCGCTCGAGGACGAAGCCCCCGAGGCGCGCGAGGCCGATGCGTGCGGCGATCTCCGGGTGCAGCCCGAGGAGGCTCGCGTCCTCGCACGCACCGGCCGGCCCGGGAACCACCGTGCGGTGCACGTCGCCACCGCCCCGGCGGCAGAGCGACACCGTGCAGCGCTCGGCCGGCAGTGCCGTCGCGTCGAGCGCATCCATCACCGTCGCGACGATGGCCTCCGGATCCTTGCTATCCTCGTTGGCCACCACCACCTCGATCGCGTACACGGTGGACCGTCCGGCCACGAGCTCGCCCGCCGCGATCGCGCGGCATACCCGCTTGACCGTGCGAGCCGCGCGCGCGACCGTGCTCGTCACCCCGATTACCACCCGCCCGTCGGGGAGGTCGATGCGCTGGGCCCGCACCGATCCGGAGCGAATCGCCGTGAGCGCCACCAACTCGTCGGGCGCGAAGAGGCGGAGCAGGTAAGCGGAGAGCGCGATGTGGCGCCGATGGGCGTCGGGCTCGAACAGCCAGCGTCCCACGCGGTCGAAGACCTGCCGGGGCGTGGCCGCGAGGTCGAGCAGCACCGCCTGCGGCGGTGGGCTCGCGCCAGCGGCCGCGCGCGCGAGCCACGGAGCAACACGCTCGGCGGCGAGTTCGGCGCGCTGCTCGAGGGCGGGGCGCTCGAAGACCGCGGCGTGCGCCTCGACGGCGGCGTCGGCCAGCGCATCGGAAACCAGCGCCCGCATCGCCGCGATGCGGCCGAGCGCGTCCGCGAGCGCGGTGTCGTCGGCGAGCCGTGCTCCCGTGCGCGCGAGCGCGGCGAGGCAGCGCAGCACGGCACCCACCAGCTGGCGCCGCAGCTCCGGGACGTTCTGCGTCGCGAACAGCCGGAGCAGCGCCCGCTCGAGCGAATCGCCGTGAACGAGCGACGCCACACCGTAGTGTCCGAGCGCCGCACGCAGCAGAGCGCGGAAGTCCTCCCCGGTCCCGGCACCCCCCGCGCGCATGCGACGCACGAAGCCTCGGAGACGCGCGGCGTTCGAAGGACCGACCTGGCCGCCGGAAGCCGATCGCGGCGCGGTGAGAAACAGCTGCTCGAGGTCGGCGAAAACGACGATCTCGTGCTTCAGCGCGGTGAGGTCGCTGGCGAGCGCCGTCGAGAGCGTGCCGCCGTCGGCGGAGTCGAGCAGCGCGGCGAGCCACCGCGCCCGCTCCGGGTCGGCGTCGTACCCGAGCAACACGGTGCGGATCTCCTCACGCAGCGCAGTGATCGCGGCTCGCCGCTCGCTTGCCTCCCGTGCGTCCAGGGCCGAGAGATAGGACGCGCCGGCACCCCCCGCCGCGTCGACACCGAGCGGATCGGCGTCCGGGCCGAGCGTCAGCCGTGAGCCTGCCGCGCCTTCGTCTGCCGCGCGCTCCGTCTCGGGCTCGATGACGACGAGCACGTCGCCCGCCGCGACCGGCTGCCCCTTGGGCGCACGGATCTCGGTCACGACCCCGGCGAGCGGCGCCGAGAAGGCGATCTCCACCTTCATCGCCTCGAGGAATCCGAGGACCTGTCCCGCGGTGACCCGCTCGCCGGGCGCCACCTGGACGCCGACGACCATCGCCGGCGTCGCGGCCCGGACGTGCCCCGTGGTCTCCCACCCGAACCGATAGGGGCGGCCGTCCAGCTCGAGGCGCAGCCCGACTTCCGTCGCATCGTAGACGACCCGTCGCGTTCGGTCCGCGAACTCCAGGCGCGCCAGGTGCCGATCGCCTTCCCGGAGCGTGACGGTGACTGCGCGGCCGTCGAGGTAGACGCGATAGCGCCAGGATCCGAGCGCGAAGACCGCGAGCCGATAGCCGACACCGCCGAAAGAGAGATCGACCTCCTGCCCCACGGACGGCGGCACGCGCACCGGTGAGACGTTGGTCGTGTCCGCGAAGAAGTTGAGCCGCGCGTCCCGGCGGCGGCGCTGGTAGGCGAGAATCGCGGCGGCGACGAGCGCATCGCTCGCGTCCGGATCCGCGTCCGCCGCGTCGCAGCAGCGGTGATCGACCCATCCGGTGTCGATGCCACCCCTGCAGAACTCGGCGGAGCCGAGGACGTCGATGAGAAACCCGGTGTTGCTCGCCCCGCCTTGGATCACGAGGTCGAGATCGCGGAGCGCGCAGATGAGACGGCTCCTCGCCTCCTCCCGCGTCCCTCCCGTCGCGATCACCTTCGCAACGAGGGAATCGAACACCGGGGGCACCAGGCTCCCGGCCGCGATGCCGGTGTCCACCCGGATGCCCGGCCCGAGCGCCGGATCGAAGCGCGCGATGCGGCCCGGCGAAGGGACGAAGCCGGCGTCGGGATCCTCGGCGCAGACGCGCGCCTCGATGGCGACGCCCCGTTCGGACACCCGGAGATCGGCCAGACTCTCTCCGCGCGCGATCCGGATCTGCAGCTGGACGAGGTCGAGGCCGGTGATCGCCTCCGTGATGCCGTGCTCCACCTGCAGGCGAGGGTTCATCTCGAGCAGGTGCGCGTCGGCGCCCGCGACCAGGAATTCCACCGTGCCAAGCCCGACGTATCCAACCTCCCGCGCGAGACGCACCGCCGCCGTCGCGAGCCGTGCGAGCAGCGCCGGTTCGAGTCCGGGCGGTGGGGCCTCTTCGATCAGTTTCTGGTGGCGGCGCTGGACGGAACAGTCCCGCGCGCCGAGGGCCTTCACATGGCCGCGCATGTCGGCGGCGATCTGGACCTCGACGTGCCGCGCGCCGGAGACCTTGCGCTCGAGGAACAGGCGTCCGTCGCCGAACGCCGCCAGTGCCTCCGCGGCTGCCGAGCGGAATGCCGCCGGCAGCGCCGCGGCGTTCTCGACCACGCGGATACCGCGTCCGCCGCCGCCCGCGGCCGCCTTCACGACCAGCGGGTAGCCGAGGCGCTCGGCGAAGCCGACTGCCGCCGCCTCGTCGTCGACGACGCCACCGCTCCAGGGCGTGACCGGCACCCCGGCCCTCTCCGCGACCTGCTTCGCAGCGATCTTGTCGCCGAGCGCCCGCATCGCGTCGCCCGACGGGCCGAGGAACCGCATGCCTTCAGCGACCACCCGGTCGGCGAACACGGGGTCCTCCGCAACGAACCCCCAGCCGGGCCAGACCGCGTCGGCGCCGGCGCGGCGGAGCGCGGCGATCACCAGGTCGTGGTGGAGATAGGCGCGGACCTCTCCGGCTGGCGCGGGCAGCCGCACGGCGGCGTCTGCGTGGCGCACGAAGGGTGCGTCGCGATCGACGTCGGTGAAGAGCACGACCGCGCACAGCCCGGAGCCCTCGCGAGCGCGTAGCGCCCGGACTGCACGCACGCAGCGCATGGCCGCCTCGCCACGGTTGACGATCCCGAGACAGCGGATGGGGTGGGTCATGGGAGCGTGCACGCGAAGGCCACGAACCGCCCGTGATGCGAGAGGGAGAGGTCGGTGGGGCTCGGGCGACCGCGGAGCCAGAGCGCAGGGATGCGCCCGTCGCGACGGATGGCGAGGTCCTCGGGGGCGACGCCGAGACGGCGCGAGAGTGTCGCGATGGCGAGCCAACGCGCCGCATCACTTCCCGTCGCGCCCTCCGGGAGCTTCGCGACCGCCGTGCAGATCGCGTCGGGGGATTCCCCCGCCCCCCACGCCACCGCATGCACGTGATCCACACCCGCGACCAGGTCGACGTGAAACCGGTGATCGCCGACGGCCACGCTGACCCGCGCGTCACCCACGAGTTCGACGACGAAGCGCGATGGCGCGAACACGGTACGCGGATCCTCCTTCCGCGCCGCCTTGTAGGCACTTTCCTTCGCGGCCCAGAGAAACCCGCGCGTCCGCTCGGGCTGCGGGCTCGCCCCGATCAGCGCCCGCTCCGTCTCGTCGAAGACGCGGCCGTCGAAGCGCGGGTGACGACCCTCGGCGCGGCTCTCCGGATCGCCGAGGTCGACGATGTCATTTCCGATCATCGAAGAGGCCCTGTGCGCGCCTGGAAATGGCCCTGCTCGAGCTGCGCGAGCGTGCGCACGACCTGCTGCGCCAGGTCGCGTGCGCGGCGCATCCCCTTCTGCTCCGACGTCGGCCGAAGCGCGGCGAGCCGCACGTGGAAGCGCTCGCCCCGCGCCGGGAGGTCGCTGAATCCGTCCTGGTACTCACCGCGGAGATACACGCAGAGGACCCGGCACTCCGGGAGGTCGCCGATCACCCTTCCGACACCGTAGGTGGCGTTCTCGACGTCCACCCGACCGCTCCGGCTGCGACCGCCTTCGGGAAAGACGAGCACGGCCTCTCCGCGGTCGAGCAGGTAGACGAGGCGGCCGAGCACGCCGGCTACCGCGCCGCGGTCCCCCCCGCGCGTCACGGGAACGCACTTCATGAGGTAGACGAGGAGGCGCGACGCGAGCGAGCCGGCGAAGTTCCGTCGCTCCGGGACGTTCCATGGCAGCGCCGCGTAGTGTGCGAGAAACCACGGGGGCGAGCCGAGCGCCC
>VBKG01000125.1 GCA_005879585.1 Deltaproteobacteria bacterium
CCGCCTGGCCGGCGAGTCGCGCCTCGAGAGCGCGGGCGAGATCGTCGTTGCCGCGCAGCGGGCCGATCTTCACGCGCATCCGACCGGGGATCGAATGCACCGTGCGGAAGTCGGCGGCCTCCATGGCCGCCGCTAGCGGTCAGCGGGCCGGGTGCGGTCGCCGTTCGCGCGCTCGGCACGCACCTCCGCGACGAAGTCGTTCACCTGCTCGGTCGCCTCGGCAGCGGCGGCCTTGAGGGCCTCGGCAGCGGCGAGGACGCCCTTGACGGCGCGCTTCGCCAGCGGCCGGACGGCGGCACCCGCGTCGGGAAAGAGGGACGGGGCGGCGATACCGGCGCCGAACCCCAACAGCACTCCGCCCCATCCCTTGAACAGATTGTCGACCAGAGCCATGAGCCGCCTCCTCCGATGTAGGCGCCTCTAAATAGAGCCGCGCGCCACTCGCCGGCAACCCCTCGCGCCTTCACGCCGCCATCGTGCGGGATTCCTTGGCCGCGTCCGATGTGGCATTCGACCTCAGGGGGGCACACGATGACGCCGATCGCCCTCGCACCGTCCATCCTGTCAGCCGATTTCGCGCGCCTGGGCGAGCAGGTCGCCGAAGTCGAGGCAGCGGGCGCCGACCGCATCCACGTGGACGTCATGGACGGACATTTCGTCCCGAACATCACGATCGGGCCGGTGGTCGTCCGCTCGCTCAGGCGGGTGACCCGGCTCCCGCTCGAGGCGCACCTGATGATCGCCGAGCCCGATCGCTACCTCGAGGTCCACCTTCACCGGACGCTCGAGACGATCGCGAAGCTCGGGAAGCGGGTGGGGCTCGCGCTGAATCCTGCGACGCCTGCCACGATGCTCGAGGAGACTTCATCGTGAGCACGCTGCCGAAGATCCGCCGCGTGCGCGAGCTGCTCGATCGCGTTCGCCCCGCCTGCGAGCTCGAGGTGGACGGCGGCATCCATCCCGAGACGGCGCGCCGGGTGGTCGACGCCGGGTGATCGATGGGAGTCGAGATCGCGCTCGGACCTCCGGTGCTCAGCATCAACCACGGGGCGACGTTCATGGTCACGGACCTCGGCGGCGAGATCCAGGCCGACACGGACCAGGGTGTCTTCGCCGACGATACCCGCTTCGTTTCCTACTACGCGATCTTCGCCAACGGGCTTTCGTGGCAGCGTCTCAACTCGGCAGCGACGAGCTACTACGAAGCCCGGGTCTATCTCATGAACGATGTCGTGCCGACCGAGGACGGCGACATCCCCGAGGGCGCGCTGTCGCTCGTCATCGACCGCACCGTGTCCGACGGTATCCACGAGGACCTCGACGTCGCGAACCACGGCCTGGTTCCCGTGCGCTTCAACCTGGAGATCGCCCTCCGCTCGGACTTCGCGGACCTGTTCGAGGTGAAGCGCGAGCATCTCGTCCGGCGCGGGCGCATCATCACGCGGTGGCATCCGTGGCGTGCGGAGCTCGAGACCGCGTACGCCAACCGCGACTTCCGCCGGCGTCTCGTCTACCGGCTGCTGAACAGCGGCTCGCCGCCCAGTTACGCCAACGGCCGGGTCACCTTCGAGCTCGACCTCGCCCCCGGCGCCACGTGGCACACCTGCTGTCATTACCTGCTCGATCGCGGCGAAGCGGTGCGCGCGCCGCGACGCGGCTGCCAGCACGACGGCGTCGCTTCGGAGGACGCGCTCCAGGACCGCTGGCTCAGCGGTGCGACGAAGGTGACGAGCACCAACGAGGACGTCTACCGCGTCTATCGCCGATCGGTGGACGATATGGGCGCGCTCCGTCTGTACGACCACGACTTCGGCCCCGACCTCTGGATCCCCGCAGCCGGCGTGCCGTGGTACGTCGCGCTCTTCGGCCGCGACGCGCTGATCGCGAGCCTGCAGAACGCGATCGTCCAGCCCGCGCTCGCGCGCGGTGCCCTCAAGAAGCTCGCGGAGCTGCAGGCGACGGAGCGCGACGACCGGCGCGATGCCGAGCCCGGGAAGATACCGCACGAGGTCCGTTCCGGCGAGCTCGCCCATTTCCACCTGATCCCGCACACGCCGTACTACGGCACCGCCGACGCCACGCCGCTCTACCTGATTGCGCTCCACGAGGCGTGGCGCTGGCTCGGCGACGACACGCTGCTCCGCGAGCACCGCGAGACGGCGCTCCGCTGCCTCGAGTGGATCGACCAGTCGGGAGACCTCGACGGGGACGGCTTCCAGGAGTACCGGACGCGCTCGCCGCAGGGCTACGAGAACATGGGCTGGAAGGATGCGAGCGACGCGGTCGTCTACCCCGACGGCCGCCAGGTGCCGGCGCCGAAGGCGCTGTGCGAGCTCCAGGGCTACGTCTTCGACGCGTGGCTCCGGATGGCCGAGGTGTTCGACGCGCTCGGCGAGCCCGAGCGGGCGGTCGCGCTGCGCGGCAAGGCCCGTGGGCTGCGCGCCGCCTTCGAGGACCGGTTCTGGTGCGAGGACCTCGGGTTCTATGCGTTCGCGCTCGACCCCGAGAAGCAGCCCGTGCGGACGATCGCCTCCAACGTCGGCCACTGCCTGTGGAGCGGCATCGCGAGCCCCGAGCGCGCCGCGCGCGTGGTACAGCGCTTCTTCGAACCCGACCTCTGGAGCGGATGGGGCATCCGGACGCTCTCGGCACGCAACCCGGCGTACAACCCGTTCTCGTATCAGCGCGGGTCGGTCTGGCCGCACGACAACGGCATCATCGCTCTCGGCTTCAAGCGATACGGCTTCACCGCCGAGGCCGCCCGCGTGGCGCGCGACATCTCGGAGGCGGCGAGCTCCTTCATGTACTACCGCCTGCCGGAGCTGTACGCGGGTGTGGAGCGGCGCCCCGGGACGTTTCCGGTGCTCTACAAGCAGGCGAACGTGCCGCAGGCGTGGGCCGCCGGCAGCGTGTTCCATCTTTTGCAGGCGATCCTCGGTCTCCGCGGCGACGCGCCGCGGGGCCGGCTCTACGTCGACCCGGAGCTGCCGCGCTGGCTGCCCGAGATCACGCTTCACGGACTTGCGATCGGCGAGGCGCGCGTCGACCTGCGTTTTTGGCGCGACGGGGATTGCAGCCGATGGACCGCGAGCATCCGGGAGGGCGCGATCTCCGTGCACCAGGAGGCGTGGCATCCGTGGGAAACCTGAGAGGGATCTAATGATTGCGCGCCACACGCGCGCGGTGCTCGAAGGACGGTAACGAGAGGAGGCAGGATGCAGGTCGGCATGATCGGTCTCGGACGCATGGGCGGGAACATGGTGCGACGATTTCTGCGCGGCGGGCACGCGTGCGTGGTGTACGACGTGTCCCGGGACGCGGTCGGCGCCCTCGCCAAGGAAGGCGCCACCGGCGCCGCGTCGATGGACGACTTCGTGGCGCGCCTCGCGCGGCCGCGAACGGTCTGGCTCATGGTCCCGGCGGCGGTCGTCGACGCGACGCTCGAGGGGCTCGTTCCGCGGCTCGCCGCGGACGACGTCGTGGTCGACGGCGGGAACTCCTACTACCGGGACGACGTCGACCGCGCGAAGCGACTTACCGCACGCGGCCTCCACTACGTCGACTGCGGCACGAGCGGCGGGGTGTGGGGCCTCGAGCGCGGCTACTGCCTGATGATCGGCGGCGAGGCCGACGTCGTCCGGCGGCTCGACCCGCTCTTCGCGACGCTCGCGCCGGGAGCGGGCACCCTTGCTCGCACGCCCGGCCGGGAGCGCCGCGCGGGCACGGCCGAGCAGGGCTACCTCCACTGCGGTCCGAGCGGCGCCGGCCACTTCGTGAAGATGGTGCACAACGGCATCGAGTACGGGCTCATGGCCGCCTACAGCGAGGGGCTCAACATCCTGCGCCACGCCAACGTCGGGAAGCGCGCGCGCGCCGCCGACGCGGAGACGACGCCGCTCCGCACACCCGAGTACTACCAGTACGACCTCGACCTGGCGGACATCGCCGAGGTCTGGCGGCGCGGCAGC
>VBKG01000126.1 GCA_005879585.1 Deltaproteobacteria bacterium
GGGTCGTTCCCGACGGGCAGGCTCATGCGCTCCTCGACGTGAGCGTGCCACACGTGCGCGCGCCGGAGGTATGGCGCGACTTCGGTTATCGCGGCGCCGGGACGACCATCGCGATCATCGACACGGGCGTCGATTACACGCATCCCGACCTCGGCGGGTGCCTCGGCGCCAGCTGCAAGGTGATCGGCGGCCTCGACTTCGTCAACAACGACGCCGATCCGCGGGACGACCACGGGCACGGGACGCACGTGGCGGCCACCGCTGCCGGCATCGGGCCGACGCCCGGCGTGGCGCCGGACGCGCACATTCTCGCCTACAAGGTCCTCGACGCCAGCGGGTTCGGCTCCTTTTCGAACATCATCGCGGCCATCGAGCGGGCGACGGATCCGAATGGCGACGGCAACCCGAGCGACCACGTCCAGGTCATCAGCATGAGCCTCGGGGGTGGTGGCGACGAGAACGATCCGCTGTCCACTGCAGTCGACAATGCGACCGCGGTCGGGGTGCTGAGCGTCGTCGCCGCCGGTAACAACGGCGGGTATTTCACGATCGGTAGCCCGGGGACCGCACGCACGGCGCTCACGGTGGGCGCCACCGACGACAGCGATGCGATCGCATTCTTCAGTTCCCGCGGGCCGACCACCGTCGGCTTTCTCCTGAAGCCCGAGATCACGGCTCCGGGCGTCGACATCTGTGCCGCGACCATTCCGGGTGCGTTCCCCGGCCACGAGTGCCGTGGTGACAACATCCACGCGTCGATCTCGGGGACGTCGATGGCGACACCGCACGTGTCCGGTGCGGCGGCGCTCGTGCGCGGACTGTTCCCGAGCCTCGCGCCCGCCGAGGTGAAGGCGATGCTGCAGGAGGGCGCGGTGCCCGTCGGCCTCGATCTCACGACCGGCGGCTCTGGGCGGCTCGACGTGCGCGCCGCCGTGGATGTGCGCACCGTTTTCAGTCCCGCGCCGCTCGACTTCGGCATCGATCCGGGGACGCCGGCCACGTGGAGCGCCTCCCGGAGCCTCTCGATTCACAACCTCGACGGCGTCGCGAAGACCTACTCGCTCGCCGTCACCTCCGGCAGCCTGCCGTCGGGCGTACAGGTGACCGTGTCGCAGAACTCCGTGACCGTGGCCGGTGGCGGGATTGCCAACGTCACCGTCGTCCTCACGGTCGACAATGCGGTCACCCCGGATTCGACCGCGGCGCCGTTCCTCCATGGCGGACGGCTGGTCGCGTCGGCGGGAAGTGAGCAGCGAAACGTCCTCCTCGACTTTGCGAAGCAGAGCCCGGTCGCCAACGACACGTGCGACGGCGCGACCGTGATCGGCTCGTCGCAGTTCGCGGATGCGGTCGACGCCACGCAGGCCACGACCGACTCGAACGACCCCTTCGGCAGCTGCGCCTGCGGACAGAACGGGCACAGCGTGTGGTATCGCTTCACCCCGGAACAGAGCGGCGACGTCACGGTGGACACGGCGCAAAGCGGATATGACACCGTGCTGTCCGTTTACACCGGCAGCTGTGGCGCACCGGTCGCGCTCACCTGCAACGTACGTGCTCGCCGTCCCCCGTCGACGGACGTCCAATTTCCGTGAGTCGTTGCGGCGGTGCCGCGGCAGTGGCGGCCGCTACGCCGCGGAGAGATCGCGCGGGAGCGTGACGGTGCCGGGCGTCACGATCGCCCGGCGCGTGGCCTCGGCGAGGTACGCGGCCGGCTCGACCTCGGCCAGCTTCGCGGACTCGAGCAGCGTGTAGCAGAGCGCCGCCACCCGGGTCCCGCGCTCGGAGCGCGAGCCGTAGTGATTCTTGCGGCCGAGCGCGATCCCCCGCAGCGCCCGCTCGGTGGCATTGTTGTCCACCGGAATCGCCGCATCCTCGAGAAACGCCACCAGCCCCGGCCAGAGCTCGGTCGTGTACGCGAGCGCCTTGCCGAGCGCCGACTGCGGCAACGCCCGCTGCTGCGTGACCCACGTGCGGATCCCGTCGACGACGGGCGCCACCCGCGCACGCCGCTCGGCGAGGAGGACCGTCACGTCCCCCGCAGCCGTCTCCTGCGCCGCGGCCTCCGCCGCGTAGAGCTCGCCGATGCGCGTCAGCACCTCCGCCGCCGGCGGCGACGACGCCTCGGCGTCGACGTACTGCCGCCGCACGTGGGCCCAGCAGTGCGCGAGCGTGATCGTCGGGCCGGCTCGGTCCCCGCCCCCGCGTTTGGCCAGCGCTCGGTAGGCCGCGTACCCGTCGCAGACCACGACGCCGCGGTAGTCGCCGAGCACGGTGGCCGCGCCCGCGGCCGAGCGGGTGCCGAGCAGGCGGTACACAACGGCATCCGGCCGAGCGAGCGCCCACACCCACCACGTCTTCGAGCGCCCCGGCTCCATGAGCTGCCACGTCGTCTCGTCCGCGCCGAGCACCGGCGCCGCCCGCACCTCGGCGGCGAGGGCCTCGTACGTCGGGGTGAGATGATGGCTCAGCGCGAGCAGCTGATCCCAGAGCGTCTGGGTGTCAACGGTGAGGCCCACCCGCGCCATCTGCCGCACCTGGCGGGCCAGCGGCAGGTGGTCGAGGTACTTCGCGACCGCCACGCTGACCGCGAAGTCCACGGAATAGCGCCCGCCGGCGACGAGCTTCGCCGGACCCGGGGCGGTCACGACACATTCCCCGCACCGGCAACGGTACTTCTGCCGGCGGTGGCGCACGATCCGGAAGCTCCGCTCGACGACGTCGATCTCGTCGGCCTCCTCGTACTGGTCCTTCCAGGGCGCGAGCGTCCCGCCGCACTGCGGACACGGGCCCGCCTCGTCAGCCCGCGTGTGTTCGACCTCGACCACGGGAAGCGCCGCCTGGTCGCGCGGACCGTGCCCGCGGCGCGGGGCCGGGGCACTCGGCGCGTCGTCCCGCGTGTCCCCGCCGCGACGCTCCGAGGAGGGGCCGAAGAGGGCACGCGTCCGCGCCGCCAGCTGCGCCTGCAAGCGCTGGACCTCCAGCTCGAGCTGCGCCTGCGTCGCCCCCGTCGCCTGCGCCAGCGCCCGGGTCAGCTCCCCCAGCCGGCGGTGGAGCCGCGCGTTCTCCGCCTCCAGCAGCAGCGCCATCTGCCGCAGCCGCTCGAGGTCCGTCTCGGTCGCCAGCCCCACCACCGCGGCGCTTCTGGTATCACTCTGCTAGCTTACTGTCAAGTCGCGGCCGGGGGCGGCGTCCACGTCCGCGGCCGCACGACGCCCGGCGAGAGCGCCGTGCGCGTGAGCAACGTGCAGCCCTCGAGAAACAGGCTCAGCTCGCTCAGCGTGAGCGTCCGCCCGGCGGTGGCCGTCCCGGCCGGCGCCCACAGCGCCGCAAACCGCCCCTGCTCGAGCCGCTTGTGGTACACGCAGAGCCCGGTGCCGTCCCAGAGCAGCACCTTCGCCCGGGTGCGCAGCCGATTCACGAAGAGAAAGCAGTCGCCGGCGAGCGGATCGTGGCCGAGCTTGGTCACGAGCCCCCCAAGCCCGTCGAAGCCTTTACGCAGGTCGGCCGGCGCGGGATAGGCCCACACGCGGAGCGTCCGCGTGCTGCCGATCATGCCAGCGCGCGCAGGAGCGCCGTCGCGGTCGCGACGTCGAGACCCTCGACCCGGTAGCCGGCGGGCGACACGATCGCGAGCACGCTCGAGGACGGCTCCGTCCCGGCCGGCGACACGACGACGGGCACGAGCCGGTGGGCCGGCGGCGCGAGGCGCGACCAATTCTTGAGCGCACTCGCCGACACCCCGACGGCGCTGGCGACGGTCTGCCAACTCGCGCCGGCCGCCCGCTGCCGGCGTGTGTAGGCGAGTACACGTGCCCGCACGCCCGCCGGAATCCGCGTCGTGCGACCGCGCGGCCCGAGGCCGGCGAGTGCGGCGCGCGCCGCCTGAAGCCTCTCGCCGACTCGCTCACGTCGCATGCCTCCGTGTCACACGGCACGGGGACGTCGCGCCAGACGGGCTACAGCGAGCACGTACGGTCGAGCTCGTCGCGAAGGTCTCGCCGACCTTCCTGCTCAACCATGGTGTGCGATGTTACGCCTTCGGCGCGGCGCTGGGTCGGCTCTATGGGATCCGCTTTGACCGGGAGGTCTTATTCCTCGCGACCGTCATGCATGACCTGGGGCTGACCGAGCATGGCGCAGGACCGGAACCCTTCGAACTGCAAGGCGCCAGAGCGGCTCGGGATCACCTGCTCGGGGAGGGCTTCCCAGGGGAGCGCGCCGATGTCGTGCACGAGGCGATCGCCCTGCATGCTTCCGTCGGGGTGGCTTCGGAGGGCTCGCCGGAGGTGCGGCTTTGTCACTTCGGAGCCGGAGTCGATGTCGCGGGGTTGCGGCTGTACGCGTTCGAACGCGGCGGCGTGGCCCAATTGATCGAGCGTTGGCCGCGCGCCAATTTCAAATGCCGCTTCTCCGAACTCATGGAGCGGGAAGCCCGCCTCAAGCCCGATTGCAACATCGCGGGGCTCGTCGGACTCGGCTTCCTCGGGATGGTAAGCGGCGCCGCCTTTCCCGACTAGGGCGATGTTGGTAGGCCAGCCGTTAGCCGGTGCCGGTATTGGTGCGGTTGAGCAGCGAAAAGGCGCGAAAGTGAGTGAAGC
>VBKG01000127.1 GCA_005879585.1 Deltaproteobacteria bacterium
GAAGGCGCTCGCGGCGTGCGACTCGTGATGCTCGGCGAACAGCACGGGTCCCTCGTAGCCGCCGAGCGCTTTCCGGATCTGGTCGCGCGTGAAGAGCTTCTCCTTGAGCCACACGGGCATGGCGGTGAGGAACGAGCGCAGCCCGCGTGGAGCGACGCCGCAGTAGCTCTCGAGGAGCCGTTCGAACTTGAGGAGCGGCTTGTCGTAGAAGCCGACGTAGTCGAGCTCGCCCGCCGCGAGTTTCCCTTCGGCCAGGCAGTAGGCGACCGCGTGCTCCGGGAAGGCCGCGTCGTGCTTCTTCCGGGTGAAGCGCTCTTCCTGCGCCGCCGCCACGATCTCGCCGTCGCGGACGAGGCACGCGGCCGAGTCGTGGTAGTAGGCCGAGATGCCGAGGATCGTCGCCACGTCAGAACTGCCGCTCGTAGCGGGCACGGTCCGCCGGTTGCGAGGGCCGCCGGATCCAGCTGCTTTCGCGCCCATCGCGCCACGAGCGGTCGAGCGGGTCGCGAAGCCGCCGCATGACGAAGCCCAAGGGTGCGAAGACGCCGTAGAACATGACGGTCAGGATGATGCGGCTGTTCACCTCGCCCATCACCGCCGCGGCGCGCATCCACACCCGCTGCACGGGCCCGAGGACACGCGGCGCGACGACCGCCGGCACGACGAGGAGCACGCCGATGGTCCAGAGGACGAGCGGCGCCGTGTCGTGGCCGCGCCAACGGCTCAACACGCCGAGCGCGAGGAAGACGCCGCCCACCGTGAGCCCGAAGCGCCGGAGCTCGACCGAGGAGAGTACCTTCATGGGAGCGTCGCTCAGAAGAGCGTGTAGACGAACGGCGCGACGGCGGAGCTCTGCGTGAAGACGATGAGCGCGCCGAAGAGCGCGAGCACGAGCACGATCGGACCGAGCCACCACTTCTTGCGGACCCGCATGAAGGCCCAGAGCTCACCGACCAGCGAGAGGATACCCGAACGTGCCACGCGACCGACTCCTCCTCAGGCTTACCTGCGCCTCCTCGCCCCTGTCAAGCATTGGAAAAACCGAGTGTTTCTCGGGTCGTCGTGCGTGGCGGCCCAGACGGCTCACGGATGGCGGGCGAGCCGCGCGGTCGCCGTCGAGCTCGTGGATCGTGTCGACGAAGCCGACGTCCGGCTGCGTTGCGGCCCAGGCGCGCAGGTCGGAGCTCATCACTCCACCACCAGTTTGCATTCGCGGCCTCGGAACGTGGGGGCAGACGATCGAAGAATGCGGCGAGCAGCGAGCGGATACCGCGCGAACGACGGCCGGGGATTCCGGCTCAGCGTGCGCGACGCTGGCGCCGGCATGGGGTGGCGGGGTTGATCACGACCGCCCTTGCCCCGATCCGAGGCTGCCGCTAGCTTGCCCGCGTGGGCTATCGCGATCCGAGCAGAGGCTCTCAGGACGAGCTCGCGGAAGAGCTCGCGGCAGAGCTCGACGGCACCTTGATCGACGAGTGCCTGGCCCTCAGCCCGAGCGAGCGTCTCGAGCGGTTGCGAAAGCTCCTCGGATTCCTGGGTTCCGCGAGACGGTCGGGTGGCGGCGGATCCGGGTCGGCTGATTGACGCCCTCGTAGCGGGCGGCGTCGAATTCGTGGTGATCGGTGGCGTCGCACTCGTGCTTCACGGCTCTGCGAGAACGACAGGGGACCTCGACGTCTGCTATTCGCGGTCAGCGCACAACCTCGCCACGCTCGAACACGCACTCGCGCCGTTCAGTCCGACGCTGCGCGGCGCGCCGTCCGACCTGCCATTTCGGCTCGACGCGGCGACGTTGCGTGCCGGCCTCACTTTTAGTTGAGCACGACCGCGGGCGACCTCGACCTGCTCGGCGAGGTGGCGGGCGTCGGTGCGTTCGCGGACGTCGCTCGTGACGCCGTGACGATGGAGCTTCAGGGCCGCCGGGTGCGGGTCATGAGCCTCGACACCCTCGAACGCGCTAAGCGTGCCGCGGGCCGTCGCCGCGATCTGCTCGATCTCGCCGAGATCCGCGAGATCCGGCGGCGGGTCGGGTCATGATACCTGGATCACCGCAGCCCGAGGGCCTCGAACGGCGGGCGCCGGCCGAGCAGCGCGTCCCGCACGCCACGGATCTTGAGCCACACGTCGCCCGCTGTTCCGCGCGGCCAGTGCCAGACGAGCTGCAGCGGCAGCGTCGTGGCGAGAAAGAACGCGAGCTTCATGCGTGCCGCCAGGGGCGCATGCTTGCGCGCGAACAGGATCGTGTTCCGGGCGGCAAAGTACTTGCGGATGTGGACGGACGCCGGGCCGCCGGCGGTACCCCGGCCGGTGTGCGTCACCACGGCGGCCGGGCAGTAGACCACGCGCCAGCCGGCGGACCTCGCCCGCGTACACCAGTCGACCTCTTCGTGGTACGCGAAGAAGGCCTCGTCGAGCAGCCCGAGGTCGCGGAGGGCGCCGGCGCGGAGCCACATGGCGCAGCCGGCGACCCACTCGACGTCGCGCTCGCGCGCGAACGGCGGCCCGTCCGGCTCGCCCGCGCCGCAGAGGGCGACGAGGCTCTGGCGATACGTCACCCGTCCCCAGGCGAGCCAGAGCCGGCTCGGGTCCTCGCGGGCGAGCACCTTCGGCCCGACGACGGCCACGCGGGGATCCGAGACGAGCACCCCGACGGCCGCCGCGGTGGCTCCCGGCAGGACCCTGGCGTCGTTGTTCAGCAGCAGCACGGTATCGGCACCGCGCTCGAGCGCGGCGGCGATCCCGAGGTTCGCCCCGCCGGCGTAGCCGAGGTTTTCCTCGCTGCGCAGGCACACGACCGGTGCGGCCAGCGCCCCGAGCGGCGGCCGGGCGCCGTTGTCCACCACGACGTCCTCGTAGACCTGGCGCGTCCGCCGCGCCGTCGCCTCCCAGGTGAAGCGGGCCGCCCGCTCGCGTCCGCGCGCGCCCAGCGCCGCGCGGGTCTCGGGTTCGGCGAGCACCCGTGCCAGCGCGGCGGCGAGGAGCGACACATCGGACCGCGGTACGAGCACGCCGGCATCGCCCACCACCTCGGGGATCGAGCTCGCGCCGACGGCCACCACGGCGCAGCCGCTCGCCATCGCCTCGGCGACCGTGAGACCGAACCCCTCGTACTCCGACGCGCTGACCGCGACCTCGGCCACGGCGTACAGGGCCGCGAGCGCGTCGTCGGCAAGCGGCCCGAGCCAGCGGACGCCCGGCGGCAGCGCCTCGAGCCAGGCGGGTGCGTAGCCCGGCCGCAGGCGACCCGCGATCACCAGATCCCAGCCGCGCGCCGCGCCGTCCGCCGCGACGAATGCCTCGATCACGCGCTCGACGTGCTTGCGCGGCTGGACCGTGCCGACGCAGGCGACGACCTGCGCGCCGAGGCCGTAGCGGCGCCGGAGGCCCTCGACCGCACCGGCCGGCGCCGGCGGCAGCGCCACGCCGAGCGGAATCGCGACGACGCGGCCGGGTGCGAGTGTGAAGCGCGCCAGCAGATCGCCGCGGGCATGCTCGGAGTCCGCGATCACGCGCGTGGCGCGGGCGACGCTCGGCGGCACCAGGAGCCGCAGGTGCACGCGCTGCGGCCAGGCGAACGTCTCGGGGCAGGCGTACACGGCGAGGTCGTGGACCGTGACGACGGCGCGCACCGGCAGCCGCCACGGCAGTACGTTCTTCGTCCCGTGATAGAGGTCGACCCGCCGCGCCGCCAGGAGTCGCGGCAGGCGGACGTGGTCCCACCCGAGCTGGTGGTACGGCGTCCGGAGCGGCACGTGCACGACTTCCACGCCGAGCGCCGCGAAGGCGTCGGGCAGGTCGGTGAAGACGACGTACTCGTGGCCGCCTTCGCGGGCGAGCGCTCCCACGAGCTGCCGCGCGTACGTCGCCGGCCCCCCGAGGATACCGGCGACCGCCCCGATCCCGATCCGCACGACCTCAGTCCCTCGCCGGGGCCGGGGCGCCGGTTCCGCCGAGCCCGGCCGCTGCGCCCCGCACCAGCGCGCGCGCGACGTCGAGCCGACCGCGGACCGCGTAGAGCACCGCGCTGGTGGCAACGAGCGCGGCATACGTCGGGATGAAGGTGAGCCAGCTCCCGATGCCACCGCGGCGGCGGAGGAGACGCCACGGATTGCGGGCCTTCAGATATGCCGCCCACGGGGTCAGTCCGCTCGCGAAGCCGCGCAAGCCGTCGTGGTAGACGACCGCAGCGGGCTCGACGACAGCGCCGAAGCCGCGCGCCCGTGCCGCGACACAGAAATCCACGTCCTCGTAGTACACCCCGATCGCCTCATCGAAGCCGCCGACGGCGAGGAAGCAGGCGCGCGTCACCAGCATCGCGCATCCCATGACGCCGCCCACCGGATACGGGCCCTGCCGACGAGGGCGATGACGGAGCAGCGTCCGCGGCACGCAGAGGAGCGGCAGGAGATGACGCTCACCGGCCGACAGCACCCGGCGCGGGTCGCCGAGGTCGAGCACCAGCGGGCCGGCGATGCCCGCCGTCGGGACGGCGTCGAGCGCCGCGCCGAGGCGGTCGAGGGCATCGGGCGCGACCACCGTGTCGTTGTTCAGCAGGAGGACGCGGTCCGCGCCGGCGGCAAAGGCGGCGTGGGCGCCTTCGTTGAGCCCGCCGGCGAACTGCCGATTCACGTCGAGGGCGACGAGGCGGACTCCTGGCCGCGCCGCGACGGCCTGCCCGAGGCGCCGGCGCTCGGCAGCCGACGACGCGTTGTCGACGACGATGATCTCCGTCGGCGGCACGCGCTGCGCGCGCAGCGAGTCGACGCAGCGGTCCGTCGTGGCCCCCCCTTCCCACGTGACGACCACGGCGGCGGCCGGCACGGGTCAGGCGTCCGCGGCGCGCCGCGGGAGTCCGGCGGCGGGCACCACGCCCAGGCAATCGGCGAGCACGGCCCGCAGGGCCGTCGCGCGACTCTCGGCGCCGAAGTGCTGCGTCATGTGGGCGCGCGCCGCCCGGCCGAGCCGCTGAGCGAGGGACGGATCATCGAGCAGCCGCGCGACGGCGGTGGCGAGCGCGCCGGGGTCGGACGGCGGACACACCAGGCAATGCTCGCCGGGCGCGAGCACCTCGCGCAACGCGGGCCCATCGCGGGTGACGAGCGGCCGTCCGGCGGCGGCCGCCTGGTAGACCTTGTTCGGCACCACCATCGCGGCCTTGGCCCCGTCGCCGAAGACCCCGAGGACGACCGCGGCCGCCGCAAGCTCGTCGGGCAGCGCGGCGAGCGGGACGGGCTCCCGCCACGCGACGGGCACGTGCGCGGCGGCGGCGACGGCTTCCGCACGGCGTCGCCCGGGCCCGGTCCCGAGCAGGACGAACTCGGCCCGGGGCCCGAGCCGGGCGGCGGCGGCGATGATCGTCTCGATGCCGTGCAGCGGCAGATACCGCCCGTAGAAGAGGACGCGGCGGCCCGCCGGCTCGGCCGCGCGCGGCGCGAAGAACTCCGGCTCGGCCCCGAGGTGCCACACGGCGGTGCGGTCCGTGCCGATTCCGAGCCGGCCGAGGTATGCCGCGTGGGCCGCGGTATCGACGAGCACGAGGTCGGCGGCCGTGAGCGCGGCCCGGTCGAGCACCGCGAGCGCACGCGCCCGGAGTCCCGCCGCCGGGAACAGCCGCCGGTCCTCGACCAGCGTCTCGCCGAGTGTCACGAGCGGCGCGAAGACCAGACCGGCGCGCGGCCGGCAGACGCGTCGGGCGAGCAGCGCGTCGAGCTGGCCACCGAAGCCAACGACGACGAGCGGCGGCGGACCCGACCGCGCGCGCCAGCGCCGGGCGAGCCGGCGCGCCGCGGCCGCATAGCGCACGGCGAGGCGCGCGAGCGACGGTGGCCCGAAGTACGGCGCCGGCTTGTTCCCCTCTTCCTCCCAGACCGGCTCGTGACACTCGACGACGTCGAAGCCCGCCCTGGCGAGCGCCGCGTGGAGCAGGCGGTTGGCGCTGTGGGCGCGGACGTACGTGCCGAACAGGCACGCGGTCATCGCTGGCCGCGCCGCACCTCGAGCCGCTGTGGGGGGGGCTCACCGGCGAGCCGCACGACATTCGGGCCGTCGCCGAACCTGAGCTCGAGCTCGCGGACCCGGTAGAGCGTGTCCTCGAGCAACGAGCGATTGTTGCCGATCAGGTCGGCGACCAACCCGATCGAGATCGTCTGGAAGCCGACGATGAACAGCACGGCGCCGAGGATGAGGCTCTGCACGTGACCGGCGCCGTGCCCGAGGAGATAGAACACCAGAAAGCGGATGACGACCGCGCCGCCGGCCGCGACAAGGAGCCCGCCGAGGCCGAGGAAGACCTTCAGCGGCTCGTAAAGCGCGTAGATGCGGATCAGGGTCGCGAGCGAGTGCTTCATGTAGACGTAGAGGCTGCCGAAGAGCCGCGAGGGGCGCCGGTCCGGATTGGCGGTGATCGGCACGTGCGCGATCGGGATGTGCTTCTTGCCGGCCTGGATCACCGTCTCGAGCGTGTAGGTGAACTTGGTGAAGACGTTCAGGCGGAGCGCGGCCCGGCGCGAGAAGGCGCGGAACCCGCTGGTGGCGTCGGGCGTCGTCGTGCCCGAGAGCTGGCGGACGACCCAGCTGCCGGCCGCCTGGAGGAGCCGCTTGGCCGGCCGGAAATGCGCCAGGCGATGCGGCGCGCGGTCGCCGACCACCATCTCCGCCTGGCCGGCGAGAATGGGTTGCACGAGGCGCACGACATCTTCCCCACGGTACTGGTTGTCCGCGTCCGTGTTGACGATGACGTCGGCCCCGAGCTTGAGGGCGGCATCGAGGCCGGCTTCGAAGGCCCGCGCGAGGCCGCGGTGCACGGGAAACCGCAGCAGGTAGGTCGCGCCCGCCACGCGCGCGACTTCCGACGTTCCGTCCTCGGAGCCGTCGTCGATGACCAGCGTCTCGACCGTGTCGAATCCCACGACGGAGCGCGGCAGCGAGGCGAGCGTCTCGGCGAGATGCCCCTCCTCGTTGAAGCACGGAATCTGGATGATGAGCTTCGCCACCCCGCCGGAGGGTGTCACGCCCTCGCGCGGAGAGTCAATGTTCGTCGGGAGGCGCGACCAGGACGTCGAACGACATGACGCGGCCCGGCGGCGAGATGTTGCGGATCACGACGCGGGGCGGGGTGCCGTCGTACGGCGCCATGCCCGGCGTCCCGGGGCCGCATACCGGCGCCCGGCGGAGCCGGGCGGCCGCCGCGAGGAGGATGACGGCCGCGCCGAGCAGCCCGACGACCGCCGGGAACGGCCGCGCGCGCATCCCGCGCAGCACGGCGGCGGCGGTCAGCATGGCGCCAGCGAGGGCCGCGGCGGCCGCGGCACGACGCCGCCACGGCGGCGGTCCGCTGAAGGGATCCGTGCGGTCGCCACGGTTGCCGCCGGCCGCGTGTCCGCGGTCGAGGTCGCCCCGACCGTCCGCCTCGACGAGGTGCAGAAGCTTGTGTGCGGCGACGCTCTCGCCGGTGCGAAAGCCGCCCACCGATTCGTCCACGTGCCAGACCAGGAGGCCCTCGGCCGGCAGACTCGCATCGGCGCCGACGTGCGCGCGGTTCTCGATGAGGTAGTACTCCTCGGCGCGTGCCGCGGTCGCGGGGATCTTCACCACGCGCGCGCCCTCCTCGACGGCGGGCAGGACGATCCCGCGCGTCGTCCGCTCGACCGTGTCGACGTCGACCCAGCCGAGCCGCGCTTTCGACCACGCGCACGGGTGCGGCGGCCGCTCACCGAGTCGGAGCCACGTGCCCTGCCCCATGAGACCCCAGACGCCAATGCCCTCCTGCGGCGCTCCGCCGGGCGCGTACAGCTCCGGCAGGCCGAGCAGGTGGCCGAACTCGTGACAGAGAACGCCGAAGTTGCCGAACGGCGCGACCTCCTCCTCCGCGATGACGCAGGCTTCGCGCAGCCGGGACGCGGAGACCACCGGCGAGATCACCGTGTAGTTCGACCACGGATCGTTCGGGTCGCCGCCCTCCACGTGCGACTCGCGTCCGGGGCCGGCGAAGAAGACGACGAGCGCGTCCGCGCGTCCGAGCGACTCCGCGTCGCCGAACGCGGCCGCCGCGGCCTCGGCGAGCGCTTCCGGTCGCTGCACGTACGTCGCACGCGGCGACGGCAGCGTGGCGACGGCGGAGGCGAGCGTCGGCTGGATGCGCAGGCGTCCTGCCGAGACCTCCCCGTAATAGCCGACGAAGCGGTCGAGGAGATCGAGGAAGTACTGCCGGTCGTGGTCGAGCCGCCGGTCGGGAAAATCGGCGAGAATCGCGAGGAGGCGCAGATCCCCCCGGCTCGGGACCGCCCATGCGGGATTCGTGCCGACCCCGACGACGAGCGCGGCCGCCAAGGTCAGCAGATTGACAGCTTCCAGGCCCTTTGTGAGAATCCGCCGCCGCACCTACTTCGGTCCTGGAGGCAGCTTCATGAAGGGAACACTCGCCTGCTCAGCCCTGCTCGTAACCCTCGTGGTGTTCGGCGCTCCGGGGTGCGGCGGCGGCCCGAGCGAAGCGCCGAAAGGCCCGACCGCCACCACGGCACCCGAGGCTCCGCCGCCCGCGCCCGCGGCTGGCGGCCCGACGACCACCGTGGCGGGACAGGGCGAGGAGGCCGCGCCGCTCCTCGCCTGGGCGGACGCCGAGCCCGAGGACGGGAAGGCGCCGCTCGAGGTGCAGTTCA
>VBKG01000128.1 GCA_005879585.1 Deltaproteobacteria bacterium
GGACCAGTGTCACGACGCCGGGACCTGCGACCCCGCGAGCGGCATCTGCTCCAATCCCGCGAGCGCCGACGGCCGCACATGCGACGACGGCGACGCTTGCACGACGACCGACCGCTGCGTGGCCGGGCGCTGCGCCGGGACGGCGCTCGACTGCGACGACCGGCTCGCCTGCACCGACGACTCCTGTGCCGCCGGCACGTGCCGGCATCTGCCGATCGACGTGCGCTGCGACACCGGGCTCTGCGTCTTCGGCACGTGCCGGCCGGGTGACCCGGGCGCGGACCAGCGCGGCTGCCTCGAAACGCCCGTCAACGAAGGCGAGACCTGCACCGACGACGGCTTCTCGTGCACCGACGACGTCTGCACCTCGGGCCGCTGCCTGCACGTCCCGATGGACAGCCGCTGCGTCCCCGCCGACGACTGCACGGCCGCCGCCTGCGCGCCCGTGCGCGCGGGGCACGACGCTGCGGGATGCAGCCCCGGTCCGAGCCGCGCCGACGGGCAGGAGTGCGCCGAGGACGGCGATCCCTGCACGAACGACCTCTGCCTCGGCGGCCGCTGCACGCACGAGCCGGTCCCGAGCCAGACGACCTGTGAGCCGGTCGGCGACGCCTTCCGCTGGACGCTCGCCCTGCAAGGGCTCGCGCGCGGGCTCTCGGCGGACATCGCCCAGTATCCCGACGGCACGGGCATGACGTCGCGTACGCGGGAGCTAATGCTCGCGCGCCTGCAGGCGATCGAGGGCGACTTCGACACCGCGGCGCGCGTGCTCGCGGGCAAGGACGACGGCGTGACCGGCGCGACGTCACATCGCGCGAGCCCCACCGAGACACCCGCCCAGGCGCGGGCACGTCTCACCTCCGCGCTGCTGAACGGGATGGATCACGATCTGCGGCTCCTCGTCCGTACCGTCCCGACGGGCAACAATGCGCCGCTCGCGCGCATCTTCTACGCCGACGTTCGCCGGCGTGCGCGCCTTCTCCTGCGCGGCACGAAGACGCTCCGGACCGAGCTCAAGCGGCTCCGCCAGGAAAAGCACTCGTTCGCGCGCTGACCCGCCCACGATCGGCGAGCCGGCTGATTTGATTCTCCGCCGGCGCCCGGCTACGGACGAGCGGTGCTGCGCGCCCTTCGCTCACCCGGCTATCGCCTCTTCTGGTCCGGCTCGTTCGTGTCGAACGTCGGCTTCTGGATGCAGAGCGTGGCGCTCGGCTGGCTCGTCTACGACCTCACGCGCCGCGCCTCGCTGCTCGGGACGATCAGCTTCTGCGGCAACGTGCCGTTCATCGCCCTCGGCCTGCTCGGCGGCGCCGTCGCGGACCGCGCGAGCCGCCGCGCGGTCATGCTCGGCGCCCAGGTGGTGCTGGCGGCCGCCGCCCTCACGCTGGCGGGCCTGACGGCCAGCGGCCACATCGCCGTCTGGCACGTCGTCGCGATCGCCATGGTCGCCGGAACGGCGAGCGCGCTCTACGCGCCCGTCATGCAGGCGGTGATCCCGAGCCTCGTCGATCCCGCCGACCTGCTGAACGCGATCTCGCTCAACTCGGTGCAGTTCAACCTGGCGCGGGTCGTCGGACCGGCGCTCGCGGGCACGATCTACGGCGCCGTCGGGCCGGCGACGTGCTTCGCACTCAACGCCTGCGGGTTCATGGTGCTCGGCATCGCGCTCGCGCGCATCCGGCTCCCGCATCGCCCCGTCTACGCGGCGCCGCCGATGGCGCGCGCGCTGCGCGAAGGGCTCGCCTACGCGCGCACGCATCCCGTCATCTGGCCGGCGCTCGTGCTCGCGACGGCGGTCAGCGTCTTCGGCTTTCCGTACATCGTCCTGATGCCGGCGCTCGCGCGCGACGCGTTCGGCCTCGATGCGAGCGGCCTCGGCTATCTGATGGCGTCGGTCGGCGCCGGCGCGGTGCTCGGCGGGCTCGCGCTCTCCGTCTTCGGCGACGTGCCGCGGAAGGGGCTGGTCGCGGCGGTCAGCGCGCTCACCTTCGGCGTCCTGCTCGCCGCGCTCACCGTCGTCCGTACCGTCCACGGCGTCCGGCTCCTCTTCTTCGCGATGGGCGCGCTGCAGGTGACCTGCGTCGCGTCGCTCAACACCGCGATCCAGGTGGCCGTCGACGACCGGATGCGCGGCCGGGTGATGAGCATGATGATGGTCATCCTGTTCGGGTTGCTCACGATCGGCGGGCTCGTGCTCGGCACGCTCGGTGACTGGATCGGGGTCCGGTCGGCGCTCGCCGCGGGCGGCGTGATGGTCGCGGTGGCGGGCGCGACGGCGCTCCTGCGGGCGCCGGGGCTGGTCGGCGTCGTTGCGGCCCCGACGGAGGCGTCGGCTCAGGCCGCGGGGTGCTCGTAGACGCGGATCTCGAGGATCTCGCGGCACTCGTCGCACGGCACGTCCTTGATGACCGGAAAGGACGTGAAGTACTTCTCGATGCGCGCGAGCCAGCGTTCCCGCGTCCGCTGGCAGCATTCCTTCTCGGCCGGCGGCTCCGGCATGATCAGCGTGCGCCGAGCCGCGCGACGAGCTTCCGGCGGAGCGCGGCGTCCGTCGCGAGATCGACCGCCGTCCACGCCATGGCGAGCGCCCCATCGGCGACCGCGCGGTCCGCGGCCGCCGTCGCGCAGTGCGCCGCGAACTCCGGCTGGTGGTTCACGGCGGGCAGGGAATCGATCCCGATGTACGGGTGGATGCTCGGGATGGCGAGGGAGATGTTGCCCATGTCGGTCGAGCCGGCGGCCCGCTCGATCAGCATGCCGAGGTCGGGAAACGCGCGCCCGAGCGTCTCGGCGTTCCGGCGGTATAACCCGGCGATCTCCGGGTCGTGCTCCATCTCGGCATAGGGCTCGTGGTCGTCGGCGACATCGAGCGTCGCGCCCGTCGCCAGCGCGCCGGCCTCGAAGCAGCGCTGGACCTTCGCGCGCGCCTCGCCCAGGTCGGCGAGCGTCCGTGCCCGCACGATGTAGTGCGCCTCGGTGTGCGCCGGCACGACGTTCGGCATGTCGCCGCCGCGCGTGACGATGCCGTGGATGCGGTCGGTCTGGCGAATGTGCTGGCGGAGGAGCCCGATCGCCGTCTGCGCCACCGTGAGCGCGTCGGCCGCATTGATCCCGAACTCGGGAAAGGCGGAGGCGTGGGCCTCCTTGCCCGTGTAGCGGACGCGGAACTGGGTGAGCGCGAGGACCGGCGGCTCCGCCGCGTCGACCGGCGCCGGATGCACCATCATCGCGGCGTGCACCCCGGCGAACGCGCCGCGCTCGAGGAGGAGGATCTTGCCGCCACCGCCCTCCTCCGCCGGCGTACCGACGACGCGGACCGTGAGGCCGACGTCGTCGGCGACGCGCGCCGCGGCGATCCCCGCCCCGGCCGCCATGGCCGCGATGATGTTGTGGCCGCACGCGTGCCCGATGCCGGGCAGGCAGTCGTACTCCGCGCAGATCGCGATGCAGAGCGGGCCCGAGCCGGCTTCGGCGACGAACGCCGTCGGCAGGTCGCAGACGCCGCGCGCCACCTTGAATCCGGCGGCGTCCAGGGTCTCGGCGAGCCAGGTGGAGGCCCGCTCCTCCTCGAACCCGAACTCCGGATGCGCGTGGATACGGTGGCTCAGCGCCACCAGGTCGTCGCGCACCGTCGCGAGGCGTTCCCGGGCGCCAGCCTTCGCATCCATCGATCAGGGCTCCCGGCAGAGCAGGAAGTAGTTGCTGCGCGGCTTCCCGGCGCGGTGCGCGCGCCCGATGAAGACGTCGGCGGACACGCGACGGAGGTAGTCCACCATGTCGTCGTAGACGAAGCGCGAGAAGCCGCGGTGGTTCGACTGGATCTCGGGCCACGTCGGCGGATGGCTCGGCGGCACCTGGCGGTAGTCGATCGCCGCACCGGCCTCGTCGTCGTGGACGACGAAGTAGCCGGGTCCGGTGAGCCATGCGAGGTTCTGATGGTTGTAGCCCCAGAGCTCGCCGCGGGCTCCGGTCGACGGCCGGCAGAACCGCTTCTGGAAGAGCGTGAAGGCGAGCAGCGAGTTCTTCCCTTCGAAGATGACCTCGCGGAGCGGCGCCGCGTCGGGCGGGACGAGGTCGGTGAGCGTGACGCGTGGCGCGTCGGCGACGGCGGCGTACAGCCGCGCCTGCAGCCGCGCCCCGCCGAGCGTGCGCATCGCGTCGACCCGTTCCACGTGTGACAGGCCGTCGAGGAACGCCGCGATCGCACGCCGGTCCGGCGGCTCGGCGCGTACCAGGTCGCGGAAGCGCGCCCCGACCGACGGCCGCACGGAG
>VBKG01000182.1 GCA_005879585.1 Deltaproteobacteria bacterium
TCGCCGTCCTGGCGATGTGGGTGTTGTTCGCCGGGCGGGCGGTGCCTGTGACGATCACCTATGCCACCGTCGCCGCGCCGGGACAGGCCGGTCCCGCGCCCGTCCTCTCCGGCTCGGGCTACGTCGTGACGGGCGACCGCTACGTGTCGATCGGCGTCCGCGTTCCCGGGCGGATCGAGCGCTACTTCGTCGAGGAGGGTCAGGCGGTGCATCGCGGCGACCCGCTCGTCCAGCTCGACGACCGCGACTATCGCGCGGCGACGGCACGCACGGAGGCGCAGCTCGCCGTCGCCCGCGCGAACCTCGATCTCGCCGAGGCCGAGCTCCGGCGAAACCGCGCGCTCCGCCGTGACGGCGTCGTGTCCGCGCAGGAGCTGGACGTCCAGGAGAACAGGGCGAGCGTCGCGCGCGCCACCGTCGCGCAGCTCGAGGCGGAGCTCGCACAGGCGCGCGTGAACCTCGAGTACACGGTTCTCCGCGCTCCCACCGACGGCGTCATCCTCGCGAAGCTCAAGGAGGTCGGCGAGATCGCGGTGCCGGGCGGGTTCGCCGGCTCGGGCGACCTCGTGCGCATGGCCAACCTCACCGACATCCGTGCCGAGGTGGATGTCAACGAGGCGGATCTGAACCGCATCCACCTCGGTCAGCGCGCCCAGGTCACGCCCGACGCGTACCCCGACGCGCGCTACGCGGCCGAGGTCGTGAAGCTCTACCCGCAGGTCGACCGCCAGAAGGGGACGCTGAAGGTCGAGGTGCACGTGCTCGAACCCGACGCCCGGCTCCTGCCCGACATGAGCGCGCGGATCACGTTCCTCGCGGACCGGCCGGTGACGCCCGAGGCGGAGCGGCCCGCGGTGCTGATCCCCGCGAGCGCGCTCCGGCGCGATGCGGCGGGGAACATGTTCGTGTGGGTCGTCCAGGACGGGCGCGCCCGCCAGGCCGCCGTCGAGACGGCGGGCGAGGTGGGCGATCGCGTACGCGTCGCGAAGGGTCTCGGCGGCGGTGAGGCGGTGGTGGTCGGCACGCCGCCGGCGCGTGACGGCGTGCGCGTGAAGGTCGCCGGTCCGGGCACGTAGTGGGCGCGGTCCCGCGCCGCGACGGCCCGCATTTCGGCGAGCAGCAACGACCCATACGACCGATCAGTTACGCGGCAGGACGTAGAACGCGATGACGGCATACTGCGCCGCCGCGGCCCCGATCACCAAGGCGTGGAACACTTCGTGGTAGCCGAACACCGCCGGCACGGGGTTCGGCCGTTTGAGCGCGTACGCAGCGGCCCCGGCCGAGTAGAGCACGCCGCCGAGCGCAAGTAGGCCCGTCGCGGTCGAGCCGATCTGCGAGACGAGCTGCGGGAGCGCCACGACGGCGACCCACCCGAGCGAGGTGTACACGATCGCGCTGAACCACTTCGGCGCGTCGATCCAGATCAGGTTGAGCGCGATCCCGGCCAGCGCGCCGCTCCACACCACGGCGAGCACGACGACGGCAAGCGTGCCCGAGAGCGCCAACAGGCCGAACGGCGTGTACGTGCCGGCAATCAGCAGGAAGATCATCGAATGGTCGAGGCGCCGCATCCAGCGGCGCACGGGAACCGACCACGTCACGCCATGGTAGAGCGCACTCACGCCGAACAGCGCCGAGAGGCTGAGGGCATAGACGGTTGCGGCGAGCGCGGCCCTCGCGCTCGGGGCCGCGAGGATGAGCGCGGCGCCGGCGACCAGAGAGACGAAGAACGCATACTCGTGCGACACGCCGCGAAGTCGCGGCTTGACGGGGTCTCGCTCCACGGCACCGGGGTTCGAGGCGGAAGGCTTCGTCACGACTAGGACGCCGGAATGGCCGCGCGCCATCCCGGAGCACCCGAGGATCTACACGCGCCTCGTGCTGGCGTCCATCGCGGGCCTTGCGGAGGTGACGGCACGTGTCTTGTCGGGCGTACCGGTGCAACGTACGTCGTCGCTCGCGAGGGAGGAGAGCACAACGACACTCATGCTGGACGATAAAGAACACAATGGTTATGCGTTCAAAAACGGACTGCAATGTCAGGGGCATGTCCTTCAAGGCTGGCGTCGTGCCTGCATGATCAGCGATCGACTCCCTGTCTTGCAAATGTGCTCGTACGTCGCTTGATGGCTACAGCGGGATGGTTTTTCACTGATGGAGTTGGCGTGTCCGGCCGAACGGGTGTATGACAAACCCGAGCCCGTTAGAGCCCCGCAGCGCGATCGTGGAGGCCCGGCCCCTACCCATGCGTGCTCGGCGCGGACTCCTGGAGGCGGGCATGACGAGCGGTGGTTGGATATTATGGTGGGCTGGGAGCCTGATGATGTTCTCGCTGGCGCTGCTCTTCGCGTCCCCGCTCGCGGATAGTGGCCTCTTCGATGCGATCATTCGGCTGACCGGGTTCCTTGGCCTTGCGGTCCCGGCGACGTGGATCGGGATGGGGCGGAGGCGAGCGGACGCGGCACGCGACGAGCTCCTGACCCGGGAGCGGGCAGCCCGCACCGAGGCCGAAGCCGCGAATCGCTCCAAGGAGGAGTTCTTCGCCACCATCTCGCACGAGCTTCGCGGGCCACCACCGCCCGACCCTCGCGGCACGCCGACCGAGACGCCGGACGATCGGCGAGCGCTGATGGAGCAGCTCCGGGATATGAACGAGCAGCTGATCGTCAGCTCGATGCGGGAGCAGGACGACGCCGATGGGGCCCAGGCGTTACGCATCGAGGCCGAGGCCGACAACCGCTTGAAGGACGAGTTCCTGGCCGTCGTCTCCCATGAGTTGCGGACGCCCCTGAACGCGATCATGGGCTGGGCGAGGCTGCTCGGTTCAGACCAGCTCAATCCTGAGCGTAACACGCACGCGATCGCGACCATCGAGCGCAACGCCAAGGCGCTGGCGCGGATCATCGAGGATCTCCTGGATGTTTCGCGGATCATCGGCGGGAGTGTCCACATCGAGAAGCATCCGGTCGATCTCGTTGCAGTGGTTCAGGGGGCTCTCGACGAGGTCAAACCGGCCGCCGCCGCGCGAGTCTTGGACGTGAAGCTGATCTGGCCGGAGAGAATGCCGGAGCCGGTCGCGGGCGATGTCATCCGCCTGCAACAGATCGTCGCGAACCTCGTGTCCAATGCGATCAAGTTCACACCGCCGCAAGGACGCATCGAGGTGCGCCTGACGACGATCGGCTCCGAGGCGGTGATTCAGGTATCCGACACGGGGCAGGGCATCGCGCCCGACTTCTTGCCCCATGTCTTCGAGCGGTTCACGCAGGCGGACGCCTCGACCACGCGCCGCCATGGAGGACTCGGCCTCGGTCTCGCCATCGTACGGGCGCTCGTGGAACGGCACGGCGGAACGGTTCAGGCCGAAAGTCCCGGCCTCGGACGGGGTGCGACATTCACCGTGCGGCTTCCGACACTCGCTTCTCAGGGAGCGGCTCCGGAGGCTACGCCTGGCCGGACGGTAGCGCACCCCTCAGCAGGCCAGACGCTGCTCGACGGCGTGCGCGTCCTCGTGGTCGAAGACGACCCTGACGGACGCGATGCGGTCGTGCTGTTCCTGCGCGTGGCCGGCGCGGATGTTGTCGCTGCGCAATCCGTGAGGGAGGCGATGAACACGTTCGACAGGACCCGCCCCGATGTGATCCTGAGCGACATCGGATTGCCTGGCGAAGACGGGTTCGCTCTCGTCCGCCAGGTCCGGGCCCGTGAGGCCGGCGAGGAACGGAAGACTCCGGTCGTTGCGCTGACGGGGTACGTCCGCCCTGAGGACCGATCTCGCATGTCGACCGCGGGGTTCCAGGCGCATGTCAGCAAGCCGTTCGACGTGGAAGAGTTGGTGGGCACCGTCGCGTCGTTGGCGGCGACAGGGAGCAACTGAGCCCCTTCGCACGTGTCCGCCTTCTCGGAATCAGGTGGGCTGGAAGTCGCTGCGCTCCGCCAGCACGAGCACCCAGCCATCCTCCGGCTCCTCGACGCGGACGTCGACCGTCAGAGGATGGTCGCGGAGTACCACCCGCTCGGGAACTACCACTTTGTGAGCCAGGCCGACCTCGCTGAGGCCGCAGCGAAGATCGACCGGGCGCGGGGCGCGTGACCCCCTCTTCGCCGGGTAGTCCTCCGGTGTAGGAGTGCGTGTCTTCGCCCGTTCGCCCTTTTTGCAAACTCGGGGGGTGGGCGGTAGCCTTGTACAAACCCATGGCTATTGCGAGCGACCGGGGCGAGGCCACCAGGATGAACGACGCGACGCCCCGCGTGCGCCGCGCGCTGACGCAGCTGCTGGAGCACGAGACGGGTGCAGGGCCAACGACCTCGGCCGTCGCCGCCGCCGCGGCGGGGCGCGTGCTGGAGCGCCTCTCGGAGCGGCTGTCGCTGGTGCTCGGCTCGATCGGGGTCAACGCCCTGGTTCTCCGGGCCGTGGTGCTCTCCAAACCCGAGTTTCCCTTCCTCGGTACGCACGTCGTTCCCCTCGTGAGAGGCGAGGGGGTGGGAGAAGCGCTCCGCACGTGCCTTCATGAGCAGGAACCGGAGGTCATCAAGGAAGCCTCCGTGACGATCCTCGTGACGGTGATGAGCTTGCTCGTAAGGGCCCTCGGCGAGCGGCTCACGTGGAGCCTGCTGAAGCAGACTTGGCCCGACGCCCTGTCGCCCGAATCGGAATCCCAGGAGGACGCTGGATGACGGAAACGAAGGCACCCATCACGATGTTAGCGACCGGGGTTCCCGGACTCGACGACGTGCTGGGCGGAGGGCTCCCCGAACTGTCCTTCAACCTCATTGTCGGAGCCCCCGGCACCGGCAAGACGACGCTCGCTCACCAGTTGATGTTCGCCAACGCGAGCCCCGAGCGACCGGGCCTCTACCTGACCGTGGTCGGCGAGCCTCCGCTCAAGATGCTCCGCTACCAGCAGACGTTCGGCTTCTTCGACCCTGCGAAGGTCAACGGCGTGATCCGCTTCCTCTCGCTCGGCGACGAGCTGATGCGGGGAGGGCTCGGCGCGGTGCTCGACAAGATCATCCGCACGATGGGAGACGTGAATCCGCGCCTGGTGGTCGTGGACTCGTTCCGCTCGGTCATCCGGGCGACGCGCGATGCGGACGGTGGAGAGCTGGCGCTTCAAGACTTCGTCCACCGATTGGCCGTTCACCTCGCCGCCTGGGAAGCCACGACGTTCCTGGTCGGCGAGCATGCGGAGGCGCAGGTCCAGGACCACCCAGTCTACACGGTCGCCGATGGCATCATCGTTCTCAGCCAGCAGGTCGAGCGGAACTCCGTCGTGCGGAAGATCCGCGTCGTGAAGGTGCGCGGACGCAGCGATCTCCCTGGGCTCCATACCTTCCGCATCACCAGCGCCGGGCTAACGGTATACCCGCGCCTGCCCAAGCCGGAAGACGAGCCCTCCCAGGATGACTTCGGAGCACCGAGCGTGACGGAGAGCGCGCGCCTCTCCACCGGCGTCGGCGGCCTCGACGCGATGCTTGGCGGCGGCATCCCGCGCGGATACTCCGCTCTCATCGCAGGCCCCTCCGGCTCGGGCAAGACCGTGCTCGCTGCTCAGTTCCTCTCCGAGGGGATAAAGCACGACGAGCCCGGCGTGCTCGCGCTCTTCGAGAAGCGCCCGGCCGGCTATCTCAAGACAACGACACTCGGACAGCACCTGGAGGAGATGATCCGTACGGAACGCCTAGCCGTGGTCTACCTGCGGCCACTCGATCTCTCGGTGGACGAGACACTGTACGCGATCCGTGAGGCGGTCATCCGCACGCGCGCCAAGCGCGTCGTCATCGACTCGCTCTCGGGTTTCGAAATGGCGGTCTCGCCCGGCTTCCGTGAGGACTTCCGCGAGTCACTCTACCGATTGGTAGGTGTGCTCACCGGCCTCGGCGTCACGGTCATGATGACGCTGGAGATCGAGGACGCCTATACGGTGCTGCGGCTCGGTCCCCGCGAGAACGCCTTCTTGTCGGACGCCATCATCTTGCAGCGATACGTCGAGATCGACGGACAGCTCGAGCGGCTGATCTCGGTCGTCAAGGTTCGCGCCAGCGAGCACAGCAAGGACCTTCGGCTCTACGATGTGACCCCGACGGGCATAAGGGTCAGCGATACGAAAGTGGCGTATCACGAGGTCCTCCTCGGCCGCGCCACGGGGGTGCCGTTGTCGGGTTCCGGCTGACGCTCATCGGGAGGAAACGATGCCCACCCAAAGAGACCGCGATCGCCAACGCAATCGTCGGCTGGGTGCGCCTCTTGCGGACCGGGAAGCTCGACGAACCAACGGCGGTGTGCGCATTCGAGACGGAGTCTGGCGGCCGCGTGTTTGATCTACGACGTCAGCCGCTCAGGCGCACGAAGCCAGCTGGTCGCCATCCGGTATCGTAGCAAGCACTGCACGTGGGGAACACGCTCGGCGCGCCATGTGTGTGGCCGACGAGCCCCCACGTCTCGCGCCGGATAGCCTGATCGAGCGGGTGGGCATGCCCGACCTCGGTCGGAATCGACGTGCCGCAATGTACACAAAGGGTGCGAAGGCCGACGTTGCCTTCTGCCCGAAGGGCACTGCCCCTGGTCGCCATCGACGCACCTCTCTCGCCTTTGGTGATGCGAGAACTACCAGCGATTGCGCCCTTCGCCGACGACGGCCCAACCGCGTGGCGCATTCCCCGGGGCACCACCCTCGGTCCGGGGGCGCGCCCGGCTCACGTTCACGCGGCGTCCTTTCAGGTCGGTGCCGTCGAGTCCCTGGATCGCCGCCATCGCCTGCGGCTGCGACGCCATCTCGATGAAGCCAAAACCCCTCGATCGGCCGTCCGACCTGTCGGTCGCAACGGTCGCGGAACTCACCGGGCCGTAGGCGACGAACGCCGCACGGAGATCGTCTTCCGTCACCTCGAACGACAAGTTTCCGACGAATAGCTTTGTCATTGTCATGCTGTCCTTCTGGCCGCATCCCAGGGATATCCTACACCCGGGTAGAGCGGCGCGTTGCCATCCGGGCGGAGGCGTGAAGGTCTGTACGGGCGAGGGAACATCCATCGCAGGCCGACGAGCGGCACGCAGAGGAAGACCGCGAGCCCCAAGTACCCCATGATCATGAAGGGGGTGACGAGAATGCCGGCAATCAGCAGGAGCCAGCTGGCGCGGAGGTCGCTCGCTGTCTCCCGAAGGTGCGGATGACGAGCCCCAATAATCGCCCGCGTGTCCGCCTGCACAGACACACGGTGCTCCCGATGCTCCATGAGCACGCCTTCCTGGGCTCGGGGAAAAGAGACGGGCGCCTGACGCGCTACTCGCTTCGACGAGCGTGGGAGCCGTGCGCGGGCATCGGAGCGAACGCAGTTACCGTACGCCGTGTATGATCCCGGCACAAGGTGCTCGAGCGCGGCGCGGTGCCGGCCGAGCCGCGGCCTGGTCCGCAGTTGCGCCCGTCCGGGACTCGGGGCGCGGCCGCTACCTAGCGAGCGCCGTCAGCGCCGACCGGTGATCCCGGCCCCGCGTTCGGCGAGCCCGCGCCGATCGGCCCCATGCCCGGGCCAACGGGATACCCCGCGGGTGGCGGCACCGCGGCCGCCGGAGGACCGGGATCGCCGCGCAGATCGCGCCATTTCGGCGCCTGAGGCGCCGCCTGTCCGGGCAGCCAGACGGCAATCCGGTCGCCCGGCTTCAGATGGCACGCCTTCGCGCGCCGCAGCTCGAGGTCGACGTCGCGTCCTTCAGCGCGCACCGAGACGTGGCCGCTCGGACAGTGCACGCGCGTGACAGTGCCCGTGACGCGCCGCGCCTCGGGCGAATCACCGATCGCCACGGCACCGCTCCCGAGCACGAACGCACCGACAGCAATTCCGAGAATGGCTCGCATGTCGAGATCCACAAACTTGCAAAGGCTGGGCCGCGGGTATGTGGACAGACGCACACAGCGAGGGTAACGTCGCGACATGGCTTCCCGATCGGGGTCCACACAGGCCCCAGGGCCGGCAATGGGTGCTGGTGATCGGGGCCGGGAAACGGGCAGCGGCGGTCCGGTTCCTGGCGGCGGGGCATGGGCCCGTCTGGTTTTCTCGCCGAAGAAAGGAGGTGATCCAGTGACGTATTCCCCTACGGTGATCTGTGAGGTGGTTGCCCCCTAGGGTCGACTCACGGAACGTCGCTGGGTCACCCCGAACGGGGACCCAGGCATCCACCGAACCCCGATAGCCCCCGCGTGTCACCGGCGGGCCGGCGCACAGCCGGGACGGCTATCGGGGTTTTGTTTTCGCCCTCATCCGGGCCTGGCACGAAGCGGTCGTCTCGGCTACAGCCGTGCGCATGCATGCTGGAACCAGCTATCGCGTCTGCCCGCTCTGCGAGGCGACCTGTGGGCTCGAGATCCGCACGCGTGGCCGGGAGGTCATCGGCATCCGTGGCGACGACGACGACGTCTTCAGCCGCGGCTTCATCTGTCCGAAGGCCTACGCCCTGAAGGAACTCGACGCCGACCCGGATCGGCTGCGCGCTCCGCTCGTCCGGCGGAATGGCACGCTCGAGCCCGCCACCTGGGACGAGGCCTTCGCCGAGATCGAGCGGCGGCTCGGCGCCGTCATCCGCGAGCGCGGGCGCGACGCCGTCGCGGTCTACCTCGGCAACCCGAGCGTCCACAGCCTCGCGCTGAGCCTCTACGGGGCGGTCTTCGTCCGCGCGCTCGGCACGAAGAACGTGTTCTCGGCGAGCACCGTCGACCAGATGCCGAAGCAGGTCGCTGTCGGGCTCATGTTCGGCACCATGCTCAGCACGCCCGTGCCGGACCTCGACCGGACCGACTACCTGCTCATGCTTGGCGCCAACCCGTTCGTGTCGAACGGCAGCCTGATGACGGCGCCCGACGTGCCGGGCCGGCTGCGCGCGATCCGCCAGCGCGGCGGCCGCGTGGTGGTCGTCGACCCGCGCCGCACGCGCACCGCGACGGAGGCGAGCGAGCATCATTTCATCCGGCCGGGAACGGATGCGTACTTCCTCTTCGCGATCGTCCACACGCTCTTCGCCGAGGGCCTCGTCCGGCTCGGCCGTCTGGCGGAGCACACCGTCGGCGTCGAGCGGGTCGAGGCGCTCGCGCGACCGTTCGCCCCCGAGGTGGTCGCGCGGCGCTGCGGCATCGACGCCGCGACCATCCGGCGGCTAGCGCGCGAGCTCGCCACGACCGAGCGTGCCGCGGTCTACGGCCGGATCGGCACCTGCACGCAGGAGTTCGGCACGCTCGCGAGCTGGCTGGTGGACGTCATCAATCTGCTCACGGGTCATCTCGACGAACTGGGTGGCGCGATGTTCACGCGCGCCGCCACCGGAAGCCCGCATACGCGTGGCACTCCGGGAAAAGGGAAGGGGGTGCGTCTCGGCCGCCGGCGGAGTCGGGTCCGCGAGGCGCCGGAGGTCTACGGCGAGCTCCCGTGCGCTTGCCTCGCCGAGGAGATCGAGACGCCGGGCGACGGGCAGATCCGTGCGCTCGTGACCGTCGCCGGTAACCCGGTGCTCAGCACGCCCAATGGCGAGCGCCTCGACCGCGCGCTCGACACGCTCGAGTTCATGGTGAGCCTCGACATCTACGTGAACGAGACCACCCGCCACGCCGACGTCGTCCTGCCCGGGCTCTCGCCGCTCGAGCAGTCGCACTACGACGTGATCCTCCGCCAGCTGGCGATCCGGAACGTCGCCACGTACTCGCCGGCGACGTTCGAGCCACCGGCGGACCAGGTGCCCGAGTGGCGGACGCTGCTCCGCCTCGCGGCGATCGCCGCCGGTCAGGGCGACGGGGCCGACGTCGACGCGCTCGACGATTTCGTCGTGGCGCAGCGGGTGGAGCAGGACGTCGCCGCGCCGGCGTCGCCGATCCATGGTCGCAACCCGGCGGAGATCCTCGCCGCGCTGGCGCCGCGTCGCGGCCCGGAGCGCCTCCTCGACCTCATGCTGCGGACCGGTCCGTACGGGGACGCCTTCGGCGCGAAGTCCGACGGCCTCACGCTCGCCCACCTCGAGGCGAGGCCGCACGGGATCGATCTCGGCCCGCTCGAGCCGCGCATCCCCGAGGTGCTGCGGACCCCGTCGGGGAAGATCGAGCTCGCGCCGGAGCCCATCGTCGCGGACGTCGAGCGGCTGCGCGCCGCGCTCGACGACGGGGCGTCGGCGAACGGGAAGATGGTGCTGATCGGCCGTCGCGACCTCCGCTCGAACAACTCCTGGATGCACAACCTGCACGTCCTGGTGAAGGGCAACCCGCGCTGCACCGCGCAGATGAACCCGGCGGACGCCGCGCGCCTCGGGATCGCCGACGGCGACGTGACGCGGGTGACGTCACGCGTCGGGACGATCGAGCTGCCCGCCGAGGTCACCGACACGGTCATGCCCGGCGTCGTCAGCATCCCGCACGGCTGGGGCCATGACCTGCGGGGCGTCCGGCTGAAGGTCGCCGCCGAGCACGCGGGTGCCAACAGCAATCGTCTGGCCGACGAGCTCGCGCTCGATCCGCTGTCGGGCAACGCGGTGCTGAACGGCCTCCCCGTCGCGGTCGAGCGCGCGACCCCGGCGGGGTAGCTTTTCTCAGAACCCGGCATGCGACGGGACGAGGACCCGCACGCTCGGCGTGTCCTCGCGGCTCCACTCCTCGTGAAACAGCGCGCTGTAGCCGGTGTGGCGGATCCTCCACTCGGCGCCGACCTTCACGTACTCGTCGGCATAGTACGCCCCGATGCGGATGTTCCGCTTCTGACCGGCGTTGAAGAGGAAGTTCCAGAGCACCCAGCTGCCGCGCGCCGCCGTGGGGCTCAGCAGCTCGATCTCGGGATGGCCGCCGTGGTGGATGCCGACGGTGCCCGACTGCTCGCCGAGCGACGTGCGCAGGAAGTGCATGATCGCGTCCACGCCCTGGAAGCGGTACTGGCCGCTCCCGTAGTCGACGGTCGCGTCGGCGGCGAAGCACTCGGCGAGCTCGTCCCAGCATTTCTGGTCGAGGCAGCGCCAGTACCGGTGCTTCAACCGCTTGATCGCCTCGAGATCCTCGAGCGCCTGGACGCGTGCGGCCAGCATCTCGCTGTCTGCCATCGCTTCTCCTCTCGGCTCACCGTCCGACGAAGAACTGTGTGAAGAACACCTCGCCGGAACGGCTCCGGGCCACGCCGATCCCGGTGAGGTCGTAGGGCCCATCGAGGTTTTCGCGGTGCGCCCGGCTCGCGAGCCAGCCGCGCATCGCCTCGGCGGCGGGATCCCGGTGCCCGCGGTTCGAGGCGACGTTCTCCGCCGTCCGCCGCCAGCGCAGCATGCCCTTGAGCGCGTCCGAGCGCTCGGCGAATCCCTCGTGGCCGAACGGGGTCCGGCCGTCGGCCATCGCCGCGCTGTGCGCGCGCGCCTGCTCGGTGATGCGCGCGTCGAGCGCGAGCGCGCGGAGGCCGAGCGTGCGGCGCTGCCGGTTCACGAGGTCGAAGACCTGCCGCTCGAGCGTGGCGTCGGCGGACGTCGCGGCCACCCGCGCGGGCCGGGCGGCGCGCGGCCGGCCGTGTGCCGGACAGCCGAGCAACGTGAACGCGCCGAGCAGGCCGATCACGGCGGGCCGAGCGCTCCGCATTGCGACGGACGATAGATCGTCGCCGGCGACCTATCCAGCCGTCAGGAGCGGGCGAGCTCGAACAGGACGAACGTGCCGCCACACGGGCGCGCGACCGGACGCGCGTCGGGCGGCGGCCGCCAGTCGGGTGGCAGCCAGCTCGGGCGCGTGAGCCAGAGGCGCGCGCTCTCGCGGCGGGCGAGCGCGAGCGCGTCGTCCGGTGCGGTGGTGCGGGGCACGACCGGTCGGCCGTGCGCGCGATACGCGAAACGCCCATCGACCGCCACCAGCGATTCGCCCGGGCCGTACCGCTCGAGCAGCAGCTCCTGCACCTCGCGCGCACAGGCGGCGTCGAACGGGTGGCTGATCCACAGGGCCTGGACGACGAGACCCGCGGCGAGCGCGGCCGCCACCGGTTGCGCGCGGCGCCCGAGGCGCTCGCCGAGCGCCAGGAATCCCGCGGCGGTCGACGGGAGGAGGAGCGGGACGAGCGGGACGGCGTAGCGCGGGCTCGGGTTCAGGGCGAGCGGCAGCGCGGTAAAGCAGGCGGCGACGAGGAGCGGCCCGACCGTCGCGCGACCGGCGGCGCCGGCGAGGCCGACGACGAACGGCACCGCGAGCAGCACGCCGAGCGCCTTCGCGTCGTACACGAGCTGCGTCGCGCCGCCGACGAGCGTGCGGGCGAGGAGCGAGACCGGATGGTGGACGAGCGTCGCAACGAGCGTCGGCTCGGCGCCGACGGCCGCCGTCGCCGCGAGCCGGGCCTCCCGCGGTGAGAGCTGCCAGAGACCGCTGCGCGCGTGGAGCGCGACGAGGGCGGGACTCATGACCAGGAGCGCGGCGACCACGTACGCGACGAGTGCCGCACGGTGCTGCCGGCGCACCGCCCAGGCGACGCCGAGCGGAACGAGGAGCACGCCCTCTGGCCGGGCGAGGTAGGCAGCACCGGCCAGCGCGCCGGCCGCGGCAAGGCCGACCGTGCCCTGCGCCCGCACGAGGACGACCAGCCACGCCAGCAGGAACGCGCCCGCGAGCGTCTCCGGAAGGACGTCCGCCGCGGCCTTGACGAGCGCTGGATGCAGCGCCGCCGTGAGAACAGCCACCCCCGCGGCCCGCGCGCCGAGCAGGCGGCGCGTGAGCGTGTGCAGCAGGGGAAGCGCGGCGAGTCCGGCTCCCGCGGCGGCGAGCCGGCCCGCGACCTCGGGCGAGCCGCCGGCGGCGATCGCGATCGCCACGAACCCGGGATAGGCCGGCGAGTAATACGATTCGAGGACGCGGCGGACGTCGCCGTGCAGGAGATCGCTCGCGAGCGCGAGGTACGCGGGGCCGTCGGGATGGATCAGCGGGGCGCGGGCGATGCGGGCGAGCCTCACCACGAGGCCGACGGCGAGCGCGGAGAGCAGGGCGGGATCGACGCGTGAGCGCATACCCGGCGCGCCGTGCCTACCATGTCGCGCACATTACCGCTTGCCAGCCGAGGCGGCGCCGTAGTCGCCGACGGTTCTAGGGCATGAGGCTCGCGAGCGGCCGCGAGCAGTAATCCTCCTGCATCGCGTCGACGAGGCCGTCCATCCACGCGCCGGGCAGGTTCTGGGAAACGAACGGCGCCAGCACGAGCCCGGCGGGAAGCAGCACCGTGCCGGCGACGAGCATCTCGACCCCGTGCCCGAGCTGGCACGCCTGCAGGCGGATGCTCCGCCGCCGGAGCCCGTTCACGACCATCAGCGCCGGCGACATGAGGGTGAAGAGCCCGCCGACGACGAGCGTCGGCGGTCCGCGCTCCGCGAGCCGCCGCACGGCCGCCTCGCCGCGTACCACGGTTCCGGCGATCACGAGCGCGATCGCACTGGCGAGGAACCTCGTCGAGAGGCGCCCCGCTAGGCGCATGCGAGCCGATGGTGTGCGCGCGCCAGCTTGTCGCGGATCGGCAGCTCGAAGGGACAGGTGCGCTCGCACGGTGCGCTGCAGGTGGCGCAGTGGTCCGCGCGACGGTCGACGTCGAGCTCGGCATACAGGCGCGCCGCTTCTCGCCTCTGACCGTAGTTCCGGGCGTACATGTCGTAGCGCAGCACGTCGTCGACGGGGACGCCGTACGGACACGCGTCGAGGCACGCGCCGCACCCGGGGCGGCAGTAATCGCGGGCGACGAGACGATCGTACTTCTCGAGCAGGCTGACGTCGGAGGCCGTCACCGCCTGTCCCGAAGCGTAGAGGTACTCGTCGATCTGCTCGCGGCGGCTCATCGTGACGACGAGGCCGCTCACGTGCGGGTTCGACAGCACCCACTTGAACGCCGCCTGCGCGAACGACTCCCGCTCGCTGGGCGTGAAGTCGGCGAGCTGGGTGTGGCGCGCGCCCTTCAGCGTCTTCATCGCCACGACGCCGACGCCCCTCTCGTGCGCCCGTCGGAAGATGTTCGTGAGATCGGGCCAGTTCCGGAAGTTGTACGCCACCATGATGACGTCGAACCGTCCGCTGTCGACGGCGTGCGCCATCACCGTCTCGAGGTCGGGCGTGTGGCTCGAGACGCCGATGAAGCGCACCTTGCCCGCCTGCTTCAAGCGGTCGAACGCCTCGTGGATGTTCGGCGCCATCAGGCGGTCGAGCGAGTTGCAGGCGTGGATGTGACAGAGGTCGAGGTAGTCGATGCCGAGGCGGCGGAGGCTGCCCTCCACCGACGCGATCACCGTCGCGACGGGCGCGTCGGTAGCGAGGTGGCCGTCGGGAGTGCAGAACTTCGAGACGATGAACAGGGCGTCGCGGCGCCTGCCGCGAAGCCCGGTCCCGAGCGCAAGCTCCGAGCCGGCGCGCGAATAGTCCGGCGACGTGTCGAAGTAGGTGACGCCGCGCTCGGCGCCGCGCCGTGCCACCGCGGCGTCGTCCAGGCCGGAGCAGCCGAACGAGATGTCCGACATCTGGAAGCCCGTGCGCCCGAGCGGCCGGTAGCGCTGCACGCGCGATCCGGCCCAGGCGGGCTGCTGCGCGGGCGCTTTCGGCGTGTCGTGGATGAGGAAGAGCTGGGTGCCGTACTTGCACCCGCCGGCGAGGGTGAGGCCGCCGGCGGCGGCGCCGCGCAGAAACGCCCGGCGGCTGAGGTCCGGGTCGCGTCGCTCGTTGTCGGGTATGACCTCCCCCGCTTCACCCGGCGCGCGCACCGAGGCGCCGGGTGATCTCGCGCTCGAACTCCGGGAAGTAGCGACCGATCACCGGCAGCTCGAACGTGCGCAGGATCGACTCCTTGGGTTCACGCTCGAGCAGGAACTCGAACGACAGGCGGACCAGCTCTTCGACGGCGACGCGCTGGCCGGTCAGCTTCTCGTAGTACGACGCCGGCACGGTCACGCGGTGGACAGTGTGGGTTTCGCGCTCGGTGATGGTGACGCGGAAGACGTCCGCACTCTCGGGGCTCACGGCGATGCTCGCGATCATGGTCATACGGCCGCGTCTTCCACGTATCGCGGCACGGAG
>VBKG01000183.1 GCA_005879585.1 Deltaproteobacteria bacterium
AAGGAGGCGCTCGGCGATCGGCCCGTGGTCGACTTCCCCGTTCCCGAGGGCGTGACGTTCGCGCAGATCGACCCCGCGTCGGGCCTCCGCGCGGTGCCCGGCGGGGAATCGGAGCTCGAGGTTTTTCTCACCGGAAGCGAGCCGACGCGCTACGCGACCGCGCCCGAGGCCAACGGCATCGAGCCGGCCGCGGCGCCCGCCGACGGATCCGTCCCCGATACGGACTG
>VBKG01000184.1 GCA_005879585.1 Deltaproteobacteria bacterium
GGCAGGTTCACGGTGCGTCCCGCCGCCGCACCCTGCCCCACCTCCTCGGCCGCGCCCGTGCCCGGGTAGTACGGGTACTGGTGCGTGGAGACGTACAGCACGTCAGGGTCCGCCTCGAAGATGTGCTGCGTGCCGTTGCCGTGGTGCAGGTCCCAGTCGATGATGGCGATCCGGCGAATACCGCGGGCCCGCAGGAATGCGGCCGCCACCGCCACGTTGTTGAAGAAGCAGAAGCCCATCGCGCGGTCGCGCTCGGCGTGATGGCCGGGCGGCCGGACGAGCGCGAAGCCGCTCTGCACCTCGCCGCCGAGAATCGCCTCGCAGCACGCGAGGAGGCTCCCGGCGGCGAGCCGCGCCGCAGCAGCGGAGGCGGCCGACGCGACCGTGTCCGAGTCGAAGACGACGCGCGCCTGGCCCGCCGTGCTCGCCACGCGCTCGACGTATCGGCGCGCGTGGACCTCCGCGAGCTCGTCGTCGGTCGCGGCGCGCGGCTCGAGGCGAACGAGGTCACGCACGCCGGCGAGGTGATCGAGGAGAACCTTCAATCGCTCGGCGCGCTCGGGATGGCCGCGTCCCGGATCGTGCGCCAGCATGCGGGCGTCGGAGACCACCGCCGTGCGGCCGGCCATCGCGGCGAACGATAGCAGAGCGACGTTCGAGCCGCGATCGCTCAATTGACACCGGATATCCTTTTCCTTACGCTCGCGAGTGGATGTTTGGCATCGGCATGCCGGAGCTCATCGTGATCCTCGTGGTCGCGCTCGTGGTGCTCGGTCCGAAGCGCCTGCCCGAGGTCGCGCGGACGCTCGGAAAGGCGATGGCCGAATTCCGCCGGCAGACGAGCGAGATCGTCGAGGAGTTCCAGACGCAGACATTGCGCGACGAGGAGCCGGGCCGGCCCGCCGGCCGCACCGCCAAGGCGACTCTGCCGCCGGAGCCGCCGGCGGAGCCGGATAAGACGCCTTCCGGCCAGGCCTGAGCCCTCGGCCGTCCGCATGGTCCCCGAGACCGACGCGCGGATGCCGCTCACCGCGCACCTCGAGGAGCTGCGCTGGCGGATCGTGCGCGCGCTCATCGCGGTCGGGGTTGCCTTCGGTGTCTGCTACGGGTTCTCCGAGCGCATCTTCGTGTTCCTGATCCATCCGCTCGCGGCGCTGCGGCCGGACGAAGCACTCATCATCGGCACGGGCGTCACCGAGGCCTTCTTCACGAAGCTCAAGGTGTCGTTCATCGCGGGCATCTTCGCCGCGAGCCCGGTCATCTTCTTCCAGGCCTGGCGCTTCGTCGCGCCGGGGCTCTACGAGCACGAGAAGCGGCTCGCCGTCCCGTTCTCCATTGCCGCGACGGCGTTCTTCCTGACCGGGGCGGCGTTCTGCTACTGGTTCGTCTTCCCCGTCGCGTACCGCTTCTTCCTCGAGGAGTTCGTGTCCATCCGCGTCGCGCCCCAGATCCGCATCAGCGAGTACCTCGCCTTCGCCTCGCGCATGCTGCTGGCCTTCGGCGCGACGTTCGAGCTGCCAGTCGTGACGTTCTTCCTCGCACGTATCGGCCTCGTGACCCATCGCCACCTGATCGCCTGGGCGCGGTACGCGATCGTCGTGATCTTCATCGTCGCCGCGGTCCTGACCCCGGGCCCCGACGTCGCCTCGCAGCTTCTCATGGCGGCCCCCCTCCTCGTCCTCTACGCCGTCAGCATCGTGGTCGCGCGGTTCGCCGCCCGGCCGGCCGCGGCCCCGGTGCCGGCGGAGGATGCGGGCGTGTCGGTGAGCCGCTAGGCGTCCGACCCGAGATACATCTCGGGTCGGGACCGGACGCGAGAGTGGAACGCTCGGTGACCCGCGCGCGCCGCATGTCGCGGCCGGCGAAAGCCGGCGCGACAGACGAGGTACGGCCCGCCCCGCCGACGCCTCTGTGGCGATGCCTGTCCAGCACGCCGAAGGCTGGCGGCTTCACCGCTGCGGCGGCATCCGCCGATCGCGCGATGCGCGCCGGGCGCGTACCCCGCATGCCGGGCTGGCTTCGCCAGCCGCGGCACGGCAGTCGCGCGTGGTACTGTCCCTTCACGCTCGCGTCTGGCTCCGACCCGAGACATGAGTCTCGGGTCGCGCTCCTAGGCGTCTTCGTCCGGGCCGAGCCAGTCGCCGTCGAACGCGGGCGGCGGCGCCGACTCCTCGCACACGCCCTCGGCCACGAGCGAGGCCACGACGGCACGCGCGGTCGGCTCGAGGTCGGAGGTCGTCAGGACGACGAGCGTCGCCCGGTGGCGATCGAGCGTCCGCACGGTCGCCACACCCTCGTACGATTCGAAGACGAACTTCACGTAGGCGATCTCGCGCCGCGGGACGCGGAGGCAGATGGGGACGACGTCGGAGATCGCCGGCATGGCTCAGAAGCTGTACCGCGCGTCGAGCACGAATTCGTCGTTGTTCCGGAACTGGCCGATCAGCGACAGCCGCGGGCCGCCGATCGCGAGGTACCCGACCCGCAGCCGCAGGTCGTCACGGACGCGATACGAGAGCCGCGGGAACACGAACCACGCCTGCCGCTCGAACGCCCAGACGCCACGCACCTCGGCCTCCATTCGCTCGCCCAGGTACCGTTTGTGCAGCGACGCCACGACCCGCGTCTCGGGGTCGCTCAGCACGAGCGGCGGCGTGCGGCCGAGGAAGGCCACCTGGTTCACCTGGAGCAGCGGCTGGTAGCCGTGCCAGAAGTAGTCGGCGCCGGCGCCCCACTCGACCGTGTCGAAGGAGGGAAAGAGAGCGCCGAGCGGCACCGCGGCCCGGTGCCGTTTCAGCAGATCGATCGTGATCTTCCGGAGCGGGAGGCGTGCGAGCGCCGCCGGCGAGGCGAGGTCGCTCGAGCGGCGGAGATACGGCCGATCGTCGAGCCAGGCCGCCTCGGCGCGTACCGTGAAGCCGCCGAGCGGCATCGCCCAGTCCACTCCGGTCATGTGAATCGTGTCGTGCGCCTGGCGGAGGCGGCTGACGACCCGGCCCGCCAGCGGTCGGAGCGACAGGAGCTGCAGCTCGGGACGGAGATCGAGGTCGGGACCGGTTTCCGGACCCGTATAGTGGTAGAGGTCCCAGTCGCTTTCCGCGAGCGTGCCGCCGAGGCGCAGCGCGAGCCCGCCCGCGTCGAGCCGGCGCGGCGGCCGATGGTTCTCGGTGCGGAGCATGACCGGCAGGACGAGCGCGGTGGCCGACGGCAGGCCCGCCCGTGCGAGCGCCGATCGCGAGACCACCACGTGTGCCGGCGGCCGGATGCTCGACGGGAACCACCGCTCGTCGAGGAGCGCCAGCCGCGGGGGGACGGCGATCGGCACCCAGACGAGTGTCGCGCGCAGGCCGGTGAGCGCGAGTCGCGCGACGTCGGGCAGGTAGTAGGTGGCGTTGACCGCCGGGATGCCGATCTTCCGCTCCTCGAAGTCCTCGATCAGCGGATCGTGATAGTCGCGCGGGTTCACGAGGTCGGTCGGCGGGATCCCGTCGAGCTTTCCCCAGGCGACCTTCTGCACGCCGACGCGGAGGTCGGCGCGGCGGAGGTGGACGTCAGCGAAGGCCTCGATTACCTCGGTCGACGGCGAGCGGTTCTGATAGACGTGCGACCAGTCGTAGACGCCCGCACCGGGTCCGCCCTCGAACGGTCCACCGAAGCGCTCGCGGAGCTCGAGGTGCCCACGTAGCGACCGCGTCGCGGTGCCGTCCAGGCGGAGGTCCAGGAACGCCCGGGGCCGCTCGCGCTTTCCGCCCTCGGTCTCGGCGACCGCCAGGCCGTCGACGTAGCCGCCGGCGGTCAGATGCCCCGCCGTGCCGGGGATCTCGACGGCGGCAACCGGCGCGGCGAGCAGGACGAGCGCCAGCGCCGCCCGCGCGTTGAACCGGCGGACCGCCGTCTCTATACTCGCCCGCCCATGAGCTCGCGCGCGACCCACCTGCTCGAGAAGGACTTCGACCGCCAGATCGCGGCCACCCATCGGCGGCTCGTGAAGGCGATGGACGGCCGGGTCGCCGCCATGAGCGTCGACACCAAGGAGCGCTACTTCGCCGTGCTGTCGACGCTGGTCGGGAAGCTCGAGGAGGCGGAGAAATCGCTGCGCGACATCGCCCAGGAGATGATCGCCGAGGCGGCGAGCACCATCCTGCTGGACCGCTCGGGCGTCTAGAAGAGCGCCTCGAGCCGCTCCCATCCGATTCCCGCGAGCGATTGCACCACCAGGTCGGCGTCGGCGAGCTCCGTGGCGGAATACGAGTTCGTCACGGCGAGGCACCGCATGCCGGCGCGCCGTGCGGCTTCGACGCCCGGCCGCGAATCCTCGATGACGAGGCAGTGCTCGGGCGCCAGGTCCGTCACGCGGTCGCGCAGGCGGCCGAGCGCGCAGCGAAAGACCTCGGGCGACGGCTTCCCTTCCTCGACGTCCTCGGCGCTGACGATCGCCGTGAAGGCGGCGGTGAGGCCCGCGTGGGCGAGGATGAGCTCGATCTCCCGCCGCAGTGCGCCCGAGGCGATCGCCAGCGGGACGCGCGCGGCGGCCGCGCGCACGAACTCGGGCACGCCGGGGAAGATGCGGACGCCGTCGCGCACGAGGCCGAGGAAGTGGGCGGCCTTGGCCGCCATCAGCGCGTCGACGCGGTCGGGCGGCAGCGGCCGGCCCGCCTCACGGAACGCCTCGACGATCGCGTCGTGGTCGTCGAACCCGAGGTAACGCGCGTAGTACGCCTCGGCGCTGAGCGTGATGCCTTCCGCGGCCAGCGTGCGCTGGAATGCCGCCAGGTGGAGCGGCTCGTCGTCGGCGATGACGCCGTCGAAGTCGAACACGAGCGCGCGCGGCCCCCGGGACACGGCCGCCTCTTATAGCGGCAAGCGATCGGCCCGGCCAAACTGGCTGGCGGGCGCCGACCGCGCTCTCTAGAATCGAGACGCACATGAAGTCGACGTTTCGCCCCCGCCTGCTGAACGGCCACACCGGCGATCCGGCGCTCCTGCTGAGCCTCCGCTGGCAGGGGCGCGCGCTCCTCGTCGACCTCGGACGCATCGACCGCACGCCGGCGCCGCTCCTGCTGCCCATCGAGGCCGTCTTCGTGTCCCACACCCACATGGACCACTTCATGGGCTTCGATCAGCTGCTGCGCCTGCTCCTCGCCCGCGACGCGACGCTGCGGCTCTACGGCCCCACGGGGCTCGCCGACTGTGTGGAGGGGAAGCTCAAGGGCTACACCTGGAACCTGACCGACGAGTACGCCTTCACGATCGACGTGACGGACATCGACGAGCGCGAGATGACCGAGTGGCGTTTCGCCGCCCGCCGCCGTTTCGAGCGCGAGCTCCTGCGCCCGCCCCGGCCGTTTACCGGGGTCGTGCTCGCCGACGGCGTCTTCACGGTCGAGGCCGCGCCGCTCGACCACCGGATCGTCTCGATGGCGTACGCCGTGACCGAGCGCACGCATCTGAACGTGCGCGCCGACGCGCTCGCGGCCTCGGGGCTGCCGCCGGGTCGGTGGCTCAACACGCTCAAGGACGCGGTCCGGAGCGGGGCGCTGGACGACACCCCGATCGACGTCGGCGCCGGCGACCGGCGCCCCCTCGCAACGCTGCGCGACGAGCTCCTCGTCGTGACCCCCGGGCAGAAGATCGCCTACGTGGTGGACACGCTCTTCTCGCCGGCCAACGTCGCGCGGGTCACCCGTCTCGCCCGCGGCGCCGACGTCTTCTTCTGCGAGGCGCCGTTCCTCGAAGAAGACCTCGAGCAAGCGACCCGCCGCTATCACCTGACGGCGGCCCAGGCCGGCGCGCTGGCGCGCGCTGCCGCCGTGCGTCGGCTTCAGGTGTTCCACTTCTCGCCCCGGTATGAGGGGCGCTATGGCGAGATCATCGCCGAGGCCCAGGCGGAATTCGCCGGGCGGGACGTGCGCTATGGCGAGCTGGAGCGAGGACGCGCGTCGCTTCCTTGAGGCGCACCGCGTCGGACACCTCGCGACCGCGGACGCGCATGGTGCGCCCCACGTCGTCCCCGTCTGCTATGCGCTCGACCACGAGGCGCTCTACTTCATCGCCGACGAGAAGCCGAAGCGCCGCGCGGCGCGCGAGCTGAAGCGCCTCGAGAACCTGCGCGAAAACCCGCGTGCCGCACTCGTCGTCGACGACTACGACGAAGACTGGTCGCGGCTCGCGTGGATCCTCGTGCGCGGGACGGCGTCGTTCGTCGCCGACGCCGCAGCGCACGCCGCCGCGCTGCGACTGCTGCGCGCACGCTACGCGCAGTACACGGCGATGGCGCTGGATGACTCGACGCGCCATCCGCTGGTGCGGATCGTCCCCACGCGGGTGACGATGTGGCGCTCGCTACGCGGAGCGTGAGGCGGTTCCTTGCGCCGTTGCCTCGCGTTTCCGACCCCAGCAGGTTTGCACGGTCGTACCCCTGAATCCCCCCGCGAGCACGCTCCGGAGACGCCATGTCGGCCTCGATGCGGAGCTCTGCCGGCGCGCGATGGGCTACGACCGCGACGCGAGTCCAACCCGGCGAGAAGATGGAGGAACGGCGCCGTCGCGCGCAATCGCCCGCAAACGCTTGCGAGGACGGCGCCGTGCGGCCGCAGCGAGCGTGCGGGGAACCCCTCGCTGGCACTTCTTTCGCTACTCGCGCCCACCCGAGGGGGCTGTCAAAGATGATTATCGACCGCGAGACCTTTACTGAGCTGGCCGTACACTTGAAACTCGCATCCGATGCGGTGCTCACGACGGCCCGCCATCTCGCGGTGCTCTCCAACGGAGACGCCGGACCGGATGAGCATTGGGCCGGGACACTCGACAGCCTCATGTCCATGAATACCGAAATCACCGTCATGGAACGGATTCTCCGGGCGCTGATGGAAGCGAATCGCGAGGAAGAGTCCTCGATCGCGGTGCCCGACAAGAAGTCCGAACCGTTACCGTCCTGAGGAAGCGGAAGTTCCCGCCGGCGGAGACGGGGCGGCCGCACCGTCTCCGCCTCCTCCCCTGTCCGTTCTAGCGCGTCCGCTCCGGCGGCGCCGGGTTCGCGAGATCCATCCCGAGCGTGTGGGGAAAGATCGTCGCGATCTCCTCGGGCGTCCAGCGCCCGTCCTTCTGGATCGTGCGGATCGGCGCCGGATAGCCGAGGAGTGCGACCAGGCCCGCCATCACGAGGAAGGTCTGCCCGTTGACGTCCCGCGCCGCGTCGGTAGCGAGATAGACGACCCACGGCGCGACGTTCTCCGGTCCGAAGTTCCGGAGCGGGAACCCGCGCTCCTCGAAGCCCGTCTCGAGTCCGCGCTCGTTGCGCGTGCGGCGCGCACTCTGCGGCACCGTCTGCGACATGCGCGTCAACGCGCCGGGGCAGACGGCGTTCACCGTGATGCCGTAGCGGCCGAGGTCGCGTGACACGACGCGCGTGAAGCCCGCGATCCCGTCCTTGGCCGCCCCGTAGTTCGCCTGACCGGAGTTGCCGTAGACGCCGGAGGTGGACGAGATCGAGATGATCCGTCCCCGGCGCTGCTGGCGCATGTGGACGGCGGCATGACGGGTGCAATTGAAGGTGCCCTTGAGATGCACCGCGATGACCGCGTCCCACTCCTCCTCGCTCATGTTGAACAGCATGCGGTCGCGGAGGATGCCGGCGTTGTTGACCAGGACGTCGATCGCGCCGAACTCCCGCACGGCCGCGCCGACGATACGCTCCGCCGCCGCGTAGTCGGCGACGCTCTCGTGGCTGGCGACGGCGCGGCCGCCTTTCTCCCGGATGGCCGCGACCACCTCGTCGGCGACGTTCGTCCCGGCCCCGCGGCCGTCGACCTCGCTGCCGACGTCGTTCACCACGACTGCGGCCCCCTCCGCGGCGAGCAGCTCGGCGATGGCACGGCCGATGCCACGTCCCGCGCCGGTCACGACCGCCGCCTTGCCGTCGAGCCGTCCCATCCTCAGGCCTCCTTCGGCGGCGCGGGGTTCACGAGCCCCTCGAGCACCGTCGTGGGCGCCAGGCGATCGAGCTCGTCGAGCGTCCAGTTGCCGTCCGCCTTGTAGAGCGCCTTCACGGGGCGCGGCTGCGAGACGAGGGCTACCGTGCTCCCGAAGCAGAGGAAGAACTGGCCGTTCACCCCGCGCGCGTGCTCGCTCGCGAGGAAGACGACCATGGGTGCCACGTCGTCGGGGTCGAGCTCCTCGATCTGGGCGACGCCGCGGTCCTCGCGCTGGATGCCGCGCTCCTTCCGCACCTCGCGCGCGCGGCGGACCTCCTCGTTGACCGTCATCCGGGTCCCCGCGACGGGACAGATCGCGTTCACCGTGACGCCGTACTTGCCGAGGTCGCGCGCGGCGACCTTGGTGAGGCCCCCGATCGCGGACTTGGCGGCGCCGTAGTTCGCCTGGCCGGGATTCCCGAACAGGCCCGACCCCGAGCTGAACGTGATGATGCGGCCCCAGCGCTGCTCGCGCATGTGGGTGCACGCGTGGCGGACGCAGGCGAACGTGCCCTTCAGGTGCACGGCGAGGACGGCATCCCACTCCTCCTCGCTCATGTTGAAGACCATGCGGTCGCGCAGGATGCCGGCACAGGTGACGAGGATGTCGATGCGGCCGAACCGGGACCGCGCCGTGTCGACGATACGCCCGGCGCCCTCCCAGTCGGCCACCGAATCGGTGCTCGCGACGGCCTCCCCACCGTCCCGCTCGATCTCGGCGACGACGTCGAAGGCCGGCCCGCTGGACGGCGCCCGGCCGTCGACGGCGACCCCGTAGTCGTTGACGACGACCTTCGCGCCGGCGGCCGCGAGCGCGCGCGCCACGCCACGGCCGATGCCGCGCCCGCCGCCGGTCACCACCGCGACGCGGCCCGCCAGCATGTCTCCCATGGGGCGCGGACTCTACAACGGCCGCCGCGCGCTGGTCGAGACGGCGCGGCGTCCGCTACGCTCGGCGCCCTGACGCTCCTCAGCGAAACCGCGCGCCCGACGCCCGTCCATTACCGGATGCTCGCGCTCACCTGGGCGGGCTGGCTCTTCGACTTCTACGACCTGATCCTCTACACCTTCCTGCTCGCGCCCATCACGGCCGACCTCGGCCTCGGGCGCGACGCGCATGCGCTCGTGATGGGCGTATCGCTCGGCGCCACCGCGGCAGGCGGCATGCTCTTCGGCGCGCTCGCGGACCGTCATGGACGGAAGGCGGTGCTCCAGTGGTCGATTCTCACCTACAGCGCGGGCGCGGTGCTCTGCGGCCTCGCCCCGGGGCTCGGCGCGCTCGTCGCCGCGCGCATCGTCACCGGCCTCGGCGTGGGCGGCGAGTGGGCGATCGGCCATGCGCTCCTCGCCGAGAGCGTACCGCCCCGGCTGCGCGGCCGCTTCGGGGCGCTTCTCCAGACCGGCGCGCCGATGGGCGTCGGCCTCGCGGCGCTCGTCGGCAGCTTCCTGGCCCCCGCGATCGGCTGGCGGGCGACGTTCCTGCTCTCCGGCCTGCCTGCCGTGCTCGTCGCCGCGATCCGCCGGGGGCTACCGGAGTCGGACGTCTGGCGGCGCCGGCTGCCGGCGCACGATCACCCGATTCGTGGCGTGCCGTATCTCGGGCGCGCGTTCGGGCTCGCCGTGCTCAACATGTCCTCGTACTGGCTCACCTATACCTGGCTGCCGACGTACCTCCGCGAGGAGCGCGGCCTCTCGATCGCCGGCTCGGGCACGAAGCTGCTCGTGGTCGTGGTCGGCGAGCTTCTCGGCTACGCCTCCTTCGGCCTCGTCTCGGACCGGTTCGGGCGCCGCCCCGCGTTCACGGTGTATGCCACGCTCATGGCGGTCGGACTCGTGGCGATCACGCTCCTCTGGCCGCTCATCGCCGGCTGGCCACCGCTCCTGCTCGGCTGCCTCTGGCTCGTCGGATTCGGCACCGGCACGTGGTCGAACTTCGGCCCGATGTTCGCCGAGCTCTTCCCCACGGCGGTGCGGACGACGCTCGTGGGCGGCGTGTTCAACGCCGCCCGCGGCGTCCAGCTCGTCGCGCCGATGCTGGTCGCACTGCTGGCGCGACGCTACGGCCTCGCCGGCGGCATCGCGCTCGCCGCGGGCTTCGCGCTCGCGGCGGCCGGCTGGGTGTGGCTTCTCCCCGAGACGCGCGGCCGGCGCCTGGACCCGTAGGGCGCGGCGTCAGGGCAGGATCGCCAGCGTGTTGTGCCAGTAGCTGAGGTCGCCCGGGCTCGATGCGATCACCGCGATGCCGCTCTCGGGCGTCACGGGCTGCTTCGTGCCGGTCGGGTTGTTGATGTCGTGGACGTTCGCGCTGGTGATGAACGGAAAGCCGAGCCCGTCCTGGAGCGCGATCGAGTCCATGTCGGTCGTCTTGTAGTAGATCGACTCGTGGAAGGGTGAGTAGAAGATGTAGACACGGCGGTGCAGCTCGTCGAGCTGGACGAGGCCGCGCGTGCCGAACGTCGCGAAGGTCGCGACCGTATACATCGGCGACCAGGTCCCGTCGGGCGAGCGGACGAGCAGGCCGACCAGCGTGTCCGAGGCCGCAGTGCGGCTCGTCTTCATCACCACCCACAGCCGGCCGTCGGCCGCGAGCTTCATGTTGAAGTGGTCGTCGGCGGCCTTGTTGCCGGACACGGCCACCTCGGTGGTCCAGCCGGTCTCCGGCGCCTCGTCGTCGGGGTGCACGGCGAAGTAATCGGCCTGCGTCCGCTGGTTCGTCCAGAAGACGCCGATCTTCCCGTTCATCGCGATGATGCCCGAGATCTCGCTCGTGGTCGTCGCGGTGGGGAGCCCCTGGGTGGCGGGCAGGACGAATGGCGCCGACCAGTGCATGTCGTCGGCGAGCGAGTGCGCGACGAACACCGAGCCGTTCCAGTCGTAGGCCACCCAGAAGCGGCCGGTCGAGTCCTCGGCGATCGTCATCGCATTCGTACCGCCGCCGGGCAGCTGCACCGGGAACCCCGCATCGAGCGAATACGTCTGCAGCGCCGGGTCGTACGAATAGCGCAGGAGCCGGTTCGTTCCGGACGCCAGGTAGCCGGTGCGCGACGTCATGTAGAGCTTCTCGCCGTTCCAGAGGCAGTCCTGGCGGCTCAGGGGGCGCTCGTCGATGAAGACGCCGGTGTCGACCCAGCGCTGGGCGCTGCGATCGAGGCGGTGGATGTGGTGCGCGTTCGCGGCGCTGCTGTAGAGCGTCGCCCACCAGGTGCCGTCGAGGAACCAGAGATGGCTCTCGGGCTTCTCCGCGGTCGCCTCGTTCTGCATGGAGGTACCGACGGTGTCGGGATACGTGAAGTCCCGGAAGCCGATGCCGGAGCTCGACGTGACGGTCACGACCACGGTTGCGCTCGCCGGCGCGTTGCTGGAATCCGTGACGGTCGCGGCGATCGTGTGCGTGCCGGGGCTCAGCACGCGGGTGAACGACGGCCCCGTCCCGAGCGGGCCGTCGATGCTCGAGGTCCACTGGATCGCGGCCGACAGATCGCCGTCGCCGGGATCCACGGCATGCCCCGTGAAGGCGACGCCCTGCCCGAACGAGACCTGCGTGCCGTTCTGGGGCTCGGCGATGGTCAACACCGGGTCGTCGGGGCCGCGCAGCTCGACGAGGAGCGCCGGCTTGCCGCTCGCCGCCTCGCGGCTCTGGTAGACCACCTCGTCGCTCGAGGTGGTCCTGAGGGCGAAGCTGTAGACCCCATCCCGTGCGACCGCGCCCGTCACCTCGAAGTCGACCACCTGGTTCGTGCTGACGGCGCCTTGCGCCGCCAGCATGGGGCCGTCGAGCGCGGGCCGGCTGGCGAAGGTCGTCGCCGCCTCGGACCATGCGAGGTTGCCCGCCACGATCGTCTGGACGTTGCCCCCGCTCGGGCTCGCGGCGGCGCTGGACGCGGCCGCCGTCAGGCGCAGGCGGGCGCGCCGGACGGTGAACGGCGGCATGATGCCGCGCACGTCGAAGCGGAGGTAGGCCTGCTTGACGGGCGATGCGTCGACGAACAGCGACGCGGCGGTGCCGAACTTCACCCCCGGGTTCGCCCCGTCGACGTAGGTGTCGGCGACCGGTGCGAGCACGATGGTCCGCAGCGCGACGATCACGCTGACGCTCGCCGTGCTGGTCGCTCCCGCCGCGTCCGTGATGCTCGCCGTGATCGTGTGGGCGCCGGCCGAGAGGCGTGCCGTGGTCAGCATTGCGCCGGTGCCGAGCGCCCCGTCACGGTCGGAGCTCCAGGCGATCGCGCTGCCGATCTCGCCGTCCTCCTCGTCGCTCGCATGCGCGGCGAGCAGCAGCGGGACGCCCGTGAACACCGCGGCGCCGTCGCGCGGGGCGTCGATCGCGATCGTCGGATACGTGTTCGGCGGCCGCACGACCACGGTCCGCACGGCGCTCGCGGTGAGACCGCCCGCGTCGGCGACGGTAGCCGTCACCTGGTGCGTGCCCACGTGCAGCGTGTTGGTGAAGAAGCCGGCACCGTTGCCGATCGGCCCGTCGAGGTCGGAGGTCCAGCCGACCTGCGCCGACAGGTCACCGTCGGTGACGTCGGTGGCACGCGCCGCGAAGCTGACACCCAGGTTCGCGAACACGAGCGCGCCGTCGACGGGCGCGTCGATCGTCACCACCGGCGGCGTCGGGGCGACGGTGAAGAGGACCGTCGCCGATCCGGGTGTGCCGTCGGAGTCGGTCACGGAGGCAGTCAGGCGATGCGTGCCCTCGCGGAGGACGACGGTCAGAGGCGTACCGGAGCCGAGCGGTCCGGCCAGGTCCGAGCTCCACTGGACTCGGCCGCTCACGTCGCCGTCGAAGTCGTCGGTGGCCGTCGCGGCGAGCGAGACGGGGGTGCCCGCGGGGACCGCGGTGTCGCCGGCCGGTACCGTAATGGTGACGACCGGCGCCGCGTTCGGGGCGCGGACCCGGAGCTGGATGTGCGCCTCGGTGCGCACGCCGCCCGCGTCGCTGACCGCCGCGGTGATGGTGTGGAGACCGACGCTGAGCGCGCCCGTCACCCGCGGGCCCGTGCCGAGCGGACCATCGATGCTGGAGGTCCACGCGAGCGCAGCGCCGAGGTCGCCGTCCTCCCCGTCCGCGGCCGTGCCGGCGAAGGTGATCGGCCCGACCGACGTGAACACGACGGCCCCGTCAGCGGGCGTGTCGATCGCGACGACGGGCGGCCGGTCGACGACGACGGTGGTCGTGGCGTCGGCGGTCATTCCGCTCGGATCCGCGACATGCGCGGTGACGGTGTGTGGGCCCGGGCTGAGGGTCGCCACCGACAGCGTGGCACCGCTGCCGAGGACGCCGTCCCGGTCGGACGTCCACTGGATCCGCCGGCTGAGGTCGCCGCTCTCCGCGTCGCGCGCCGCGCCTGCAAAGACGATCGGCACGTCGGACGCGCTGACCGCTCCGGGCACGGGCGCCGTGATCGCGACCACGGGCGCGGTGTCGGGCTTCAGCGTGAGCAGCAGCTGAGGCTTCTTGGCGCTCTCCCGGCTCTGGTAGCGCACCCAGTCGCGGTCGGCGTCGAGCACCGCGAAGTCGTACGCCCCGTCGGCGCCGAGCGCCGCGGTGACGTCGAAGTCGACGGCCTGTCCCGGCTTGACGGGGGTCGCGCGGGTGGCGATCGGCAGCGCGGACACCGCCGGGCGGCTGTTGTACGTGGTCTTCGCCTCGGACCAGGCGCCCGGGCTGGGTAGCGTGCACACGGCGCCGCCCACGCGGCCGCCGTCGCTGCTGCCCTTGCCGGCGGTGAGCCGCAGGATGGCGCGGTCGACGGCGAACGGACCGACCCCGGTCACCTGGAACCGCAGGAGCGCCTGGCGGATCGGCGAGCCGCCGGCGAGCAGGCCCGGCGCGGTGCCGAAGACCTTCGTGGGCGCGGCGGCATCCACGTACGTGTCGGCGACGGCGGTGAACGCGAGTGCCGAGGGGCTCATGGTGACGCGCACGCTGCTTGCCACCGTGACGCCGTCCCGATCGGTCACGGTCGCAGTGAGTGTCTGCGGGCCGAGCGGCAACGCCGGTATCGTCAGCGTTGCGCCGGCGCCGAGCGGGCCGCCGAGGCTCGACGTCCACCGGACGGCCGCGCCGAGGTCGCCGTCCTCGACGTCCGTGGCCGAGGCGGCGAGGACGACCGGTCGGCTGGCGAGCAGCGCCGCCCCGTCGACGGGGGCCTGGACGGTGATGACGGGACGCACGTTGGGCGGCCGGATCACCACGCTGCGCGTCGCCTCGGCCGCAAGCCCGCCGCCGTCGAGGACGCGCGCGGTGATGACATGCGTGCCGATCCGGAGCGCGCCCGCGGTGATGCTGGCGCCGGTGCCGAGGTCGCCGTCGAGGCTCGACGTCCAGCGGATCGCGCTCGAGAGGATGCCGTCGGTGACGTCCGTTGCGCTGCCCGTGAAGACGAGCGGCGTCCCCTGGAACACGCGCGTCCCGTCGGCGGGCGCGACGATCGTGACCGC
>VBKG01000129.1 GCA_005879585.1 Deltaproteobacteria bacterium
GAGCGGCGGGTGCCGATGCGGCGCCCGCGAGCACGAGACCGACCCACAGGAGCACCCTCATCGTCCCTCGCGGGCGTCCACTCTAGGAGGCCGACCCGAGATACATCTCGGAGCGATGCGCGCCGGGCGCGTACCCCGCATGCCGCGCTGGCTTCGCCAGCCGCGGCACGGCAGTCGCGCGTGGTATTGTCCCTTCACGCTCGCGTCTGGCTCCGACCCGAGACATGAGTCTCGGGTCGCTCCTAGCGCAGGCCGCCCCGGTTGTCTCGCGTGAGTCGTCGGACGCCTCCTCCTCCGCAACTACGCGCGACGCCCGCGCCCGGATGCACCGCGGGCGCGGCGGGTGGAGTCACAGCCTCGGCAGCCCGGTGACCCAGTGTCGCGCACGCTAGCGCGCCGTCGCTCGCCACGTCGCCTTGCCCGGTCCAGTCGAGCCTGCTAAGAAACCCCATGGCGCGATCGAAGGGGCTCCTCCGGCACTTCCGGGCGGGCCCCTTCGCGTTTCTGGAGGGCGACGCATGACCGCCGAGCTGGTTGAAGGGCTCACCTTCGACGACGTGCTGCTCGTACCGGCAAACTCGGATCTCCTGCCGCGCGAGACCGAGGTCACCACCCAGCTGACCCGTGGCATCCGGCTCCACATCCCGCTGCTCAGCGCCGCCATGGACACGGTCACCGAGGCGCGGACGGCCATCGCCATGGCGCAGGAGGGCGGGCTCGGGGTGATCCATCGCAACCTCGCGGTCGCCGAGCAGGCGCTCGAGGTCGAGAAGGTGAAGAAGTCCGAGAGCGGCATGATCGTCGACCCGATCACGGTGCGCCCGGAGCAGCGGATCTCGGAGGCGCTGGAGATCATGCAGCGCTTCCACATCTCGGGGCTCCCGGTCACGCGCGACGGCACGCTGGTCGGCATCCTCACCAACCGCGACCTGCGGTTCGAGAAGCGGCTCGACCGGACCGTCGGCGAGGTGATGACGCGGGAGCGGCTGGTGACGGCGCGCCCCGGCGTCACGCTCGAGGAGGCGAAGGAGATCCTGCACCGCTACCGGATCGAGAAGCTCCCGGTGGTCGACGAGCGGGACCAGCTCCGCGGGCTGATCACGGTCAAGGACATCGAGAAGACGATCCGCTTCCCCAACGCCGCCAAGGACGAGCTCGGCCGGCTGCGGGTCGGCGGGGCGATCGGCACCGGACCCGACCGCGAGGCGCGCGCCGAGGCGCTCGTGCGCGCCGCCGTCGACGTGCTGGTGGTCGACACCGCGCACGGCCACTCCGCCGCCGTGATCGAAACCGTGCGCGCCATCAAGGGGGCCTTCCCGCGTGTCGACCTCGTGGCCGGCAACGTCGCGACGGCGGACGCCGCGGCGGTGCTCATCAAGGCCGGCGCCGACGCCATCAAGGTCGGCATGGGGCCGGCGTCGATCTGCACGACGCGCGTCGTCTCGGGGGTGGGCGTGCCGCAGCTGACGGCGATCCGCGACGCGGCCGGTCCGGCGGCGCGGGCCGGCGTGCCAATCATCGCCGACGGCGGCATCAAGTTCTCGGGCGACGTCACGAAGGCGATCGCCGCGGGCGCCGACACCGTGATGATCGGCGGCCTGTTCGCCGGCACCGAGGAGAGCCCAGGCGAGACCATCCTCTACCAGGGGCGGACGTACAAGCTCTATCGCGGCATGGGGTCGCTCGAGGCCATGCGCGAGCGCGAGGGGAGCCGCAACCGCTACTTCCAGGATGACGAGGAGCCGACCGAGTTCGGCAGGAAGCTCGTGCCCGAGGGCATCGAGGGGCGGGTTCCCTACAAGGGCTCGCTCTCCTTCATCGTGCAGCAGCTGGTCGGCGGCCTGCGCGCCGGCATGGGCTACCTCGGCGCGCGCACGCTGGCGGACCTGCGCCGCGCCACCTTCGTCAAGGTCTCCACCGCGGGGCTCCGCGAGAATCACGTTCACGACGTCTACATCACGAAGGAAGCGCCCAACTACCGGCTCGAGTAGGGCGCGCGCGGGAGCGCGGCGGCGGTGATCCTGATCCTCGACTTCGGCTCTCAGTATACGCAGCTCATCGCCCGCCGGGTGCGCGAGCTCCACGTGTACTGCGAGATCCATCCGTTCGACGTCCCGCTCGAGACCATCCGGCGACTCGCGCCCGAGGGCATCATCCTCTCCGGCGGTCCGGCGAGCGTCTACGACGACGACGCGCCCATGCCCGCACCGGCGGTCCTGGACGAGCTCCGGTACGGAACGCTGCCGGTGCTCGGCATCTGCTACGGGATGGGGGTCCTGAACCTCGCCTTCGGCGGCGAGGCGGCACGGTCGGCGCACAAGGAGTTCGGTCCGGCGGATGTCCGCATCCTGCATCTCGACCCGCTCTTCGCCCTTGGCGGCGGCCGTACGACGCGCGTGTGGATGAGTCACGGCGACCGGATGACGGCGCTCGGCGGCGACCTCGAGACGCTCGCGGCGAGCGCCAACTCGCCCTATGCCGCGTTCCGCCATCGCGAGAAGCCGATCTACGGCGTGCAGTTCCACCCCGAGGTCACCCATACCGCTGACGGCCGGGAGATCCTCCGAAACTTCGTCCTGCGCGTCGCGGGCGCCCGGCCGGACTGGACGATGGAAAGCTTCGTCGACGCCTGGGTGCCGCGGATCCGACAGCGGGTCGGTGCGAAGCGGGTCATCTGCGCGCTGTCGGGAGGCGTCGACTCGACGGTCACCGCGGCGCTCGTCCACAGTGCCATCGGCGACCGGCTCACCTGCATCTTCGTCGACAACGGGCTCCTGCGCGCCGGCGAGGTCGAGGAGGTACTGGCCATCCTTCGCGAGCGACTGGAGCTCGACGTGCGCCCGGTCGACGCCGCGGCGCGTTTTCTGCGGAACCTCGGCGGCGTGGAGGATCCGGAGCAGAAGCGGCGGATCATCGGGACGACGTTCATCGAGGTCTTCGAGGAGGAGTCACGGGCGATCCCCGACGTCGGCTTTCTCGCGCAGGGGACGCTCTACCCCGACGTGATCGAGTCGACGTCGGTGCGGGGTCCCTCGGCCACCATCAAGAGCCATCACAACGTCGGCGGCCTGCCGGAGCGGATGCGACTCGAGCTTCTCGAGCCGCTCCGCGAGCTCTTCAAGGACGAGGTGCGGAGCCTCGGCCGCCTGCTGCGCGTGCCGCAGGAGATCATCGGCCGCCACCCGTTTCCGGGTCCCGGGCTCGCCGTGCGCGTGATCGGCGCCGTCGACACCGACCGGGTGGCGATCGTGCGGGCCGCCGACGCGATCGTGCAGGAGGAGATCCGGCGCGCCGAGCTCTACGAAGAGCTCTGGCAGGCCTTCGCCGTGCTCCTGCCGGTGAAGACGGTCGGCGTGATGGGCGACGAGCGCACGTACGAGAACGTCATCGCGATTCGCGCCGTGCATTCGACCGACGGCATGACGGCCGATTGGGCCCGCCTGCCGTCGGAGCTCCTCGCGCGGCTCTCGTCGCGGATCATCAACGAGGTCCGCGGCGTCAACCGCGTCGTCTACGACATCTCGTCGAAGCCGCCCGCCACGATCGAGTGGGAGTAGGGCGGCCGGCCCGGGAAGCTATCGCGGAATCGCCTCCAGGCGCCCGAGCGCGTCGGCGAGCGTCGCCTTGGTGACGCTGCCACACGCCGTGGAGAGCGGCAGGTGCTTCCGGCGGACGGCCCTGGCGACCGATCGGCTTGCCTTGCCGAGCAGCGTTCCCGCCTGGCGGAGCAACGCTCGCTTGCGTGCCGGCGACGCGCCGTCGGCCTGGACGACCAGGGCGCGCGCCCGGACGAAGAGCCGCTCGACGGCGGGCGGCAGCGGTTGCCCGTCACACGCACCTTTGTCGAGATTCCGGTCGAACGCGCAGAGGACGGCCGCGAGGCCGACCCGGGGTGCGGCGGTCGGGCAATCGCTGCTGGTCCCGGTGCAGAGGGTCGTCAAGGCGCACGGGTCGTCGTCGACGCCGCACGGCGCACCGGCGGGCTTGAGCGCGTCGGCAGGGCAGGCAACGGTCTGACCGTCGCACGTCTCGGCGGTGTCGCACGGCCCGGATGCGCCGCGGCAAACCGTGCCGGCGGTCTTCACCGCATCGACCGGGCACGTGGGCGTCCGTCC
>VBKG01000130.1 GCA_005879585.1 Deltaproteobacteria bacterium
CGGAGCCACCAGCGCACCGCCGCCTCGAGCGCCAGCGTATCCGCATGATGCGCTCCCACCCACTCCGCGATCAACGGCGCCGCGTCACCGATGGCGAGTTCCACTTCGATCTTCAATGCCGTGAGCTCGCGAGAGCCGGCGCCGACGTCCTCGAGCAGCTCGCGAGCCCACCACGGGTCGCCGCACTGCAGGATGCTGCGAAGGAACGCCTCCCACTCCTCCGCGTTCCTGTTCGATCGACGTGTTCTCTCGGCCTGTACGGCAGCAGCCTCTGCTGGAAGTCCACAGCCGCGCAGCGCCTGCTCCAGCCAGGACAAATCATCCGCTTGACGCAGCACATCGTCCCACCCAGCCAGAGCTCTCCGCACAGCAGCTGCACGCTGGCCGCTTTCCCACAGCTGGCGCAGGCCCGTTGTTCGAGCCGGTGCGGCCAGTGATGGAGAGCGTCCAGCCGAAGCCATTGCCGCGCTGTAGCAGGCTGTTCTCACTGCCTCAATCTGAAGACGCGCAGCGGTCGCCGGCGTCCTTGACTGGCGCGGTCGCGTTCTTCTATCGCTGGTGTTGTGACGCACGAGGACCGCACGCACCCGGAGCAGGGCAGAGCCGAGGATGGCGAGCTCTTCCACGTCCTCGAGATGCCGGTGTTCCGCAAACGATATCCAGCGGCGTTACTGCGGCCGCGCGCGCGGCACACCGAACGGATAGCGCGCGGGTTGCGGGAGCGCTTGGGAATGCGGTCGGTGCTTGGTGTGGCGTTCTATCCGTGGCACGACCAGACAACCTTGTGGTGGTTCGAGCAGGGCATGCTGACGCTGCTCGCCGCCACCGGTTGGAACACCGTGTGGATCACCGACGCCCGCTATCGATTCGACGACGATCGCCTCGCCGAAGTCGACGGACACGTCTCAATTATCCGGCATGACCGCGCGGTTCTTCACTGGGAACCGCCCGACGGGCATTTCGACACGGTCGTCACGCTGTTTCCATGCGATCGTGCGACTCGTGCTGCTCGCCTGCTCGGTGCCCGTCTGATCACGTTCGCGATCAAGAACCTGCACGACGGCGAACAGCCGCTCGTCGAAATGCCCCCAAATGGCACGCCCTTGTGGCACGCGTTCGCCGGATCCACGAATTTCCTCAACGCGGCGGGCATCAAGTTAGTCGCTGGTCAGCCGCGGCTGGGACGGCTCGGAGAGACGGTGGACGCTTGGCGGCTCCGCGGCGCGCCGTTTCCAACGAACCGGTACTATTTTCCGCTCCGCTCGACGGAACCGGTCTTCGACGCGCTACTCCTCGGCAGCAAGTCGCGTGATGGTGACACGACCTTCGCCGCGTTGAGACGCGCCGGCGCCGGTCGAATCGCGGTGGTCGCCGATACGGACCACGTCGACGAGATGCGGCTACTCGCGCACCGACACGGCATCGATGCCGCCGTGCATGGGCCGTTGTCGCACGTGCAGATGCTCGAGCTGTTCGAACAATCACGGCTGGTCGTCAATCCGATCATGCCACCCGCGGAAAGCCACTACTCGCTCAGTGTTCCGCTTGCTCTCGGCCGCCCAATCGTGGCGAGCGAGCTGCCCTCGGTCCGTCCGTTCGAGGGCCCTGGCGTGCTCCTCGCGCCCTTGGGAAACGTGGCAGCGTGGGCTGATTGCATCGGCCGGCTGCTGGAAGAGACGGCGCAGGGGCTGCCGCATCGCCCCGCGCTCAAACAGGGCGCTGAGCGCCATGACGTCGACCTGTTCTTCGCGTCGGCGATCCTGGCCACGCTGAGCGGCGGGACGTCGCGTTGATGTTAGCCGTCGTGGTCGAGCTTCCGCGCGATCTCGCGGCCGACGAGCTCGCCATAGGCCCGGATGCCGTCGAAGTTGAAGTGCATGTCGGCTGCATTCCAGTAGTACCGTTGCGGCTCACCGTCGAATCGCGCCGCGAGCTCGTCCTGCGCGTCGAAGAACGCGACGCCGTTGCGTGCAGCCGCCGCGCGCACGAGCTCGCCCGCCTGTCGGCTTAAGAGCGGGTGGCCTTCGTGGTCCGTCTGGAGATGCCGCAGATGCGGATGGCGCACGACGAGGATGCGGTCGGCCGGCAGGTATTCCTTCAGCGTCGAGAACAGCTCGTCGAGCGTGCTGGAGAAGTAGCGCATTTGCATTTGCAGCTCAGGCGACATGTTCGGCGCGCGGGTTTCGCCAACCGCGAAGAGCCGCTCACCGCGCCGTTCGCGCCAGTCGAGGAGCGCGAAGCGGAATCGGTACCACAGCGTCGCGATCGCCCGGACCAGGTATGACCGGGATTGGCCGGCCCGAGCGCAGCCGTCCACGAGCGCTTGACGGCTGGGATCGCGCTCGACGGCAACCATCTTGCCGCGCTCATCGCGCGCGATCAGCCCGCGGTAGCGGACCGCGTCGTCGAACAGATCCGTCTCGTCGATGTCGACGACCACCAAGTCGGGCCGCAGCACCGGCAGCAGTCGCTGCGCCTGGACGGTGAAGATGACCGGCGAGTACGAAGAGTATCCGGCATTCAGGACGATCAGTGGCCGTGACCGGGAGTCATGCTGAACGATCCACTCGTATGCGCGCTGCGGGACCGTATTGGCATCGTCGTAGCCTTCGATGAACGAGTCGCCCATGAAGAGCACGATCGTGCCTGTGCCCTCTTGCGGGCGCAGCGACGAGTACTTGATGCCGCGCTGGTCATACGTCTCCACGTATTCCCACCCGCCGAGCTGTCCGTATGCCGTCGAAGGCCCCAGCCGCTTCGGCGCTGGACCGGGGCGCGGCGCGTGATGCAGCGGGGTCGGCGGCTGCGCCTGTTCACAGGCGCCGAGCCATTGGTCGAACGCGGAACCGATCGGGGCATAGGCGATGCGCAAGCCAATCTCGAGCGCGATCGCAGTGGCGATCCAGACTGCAACCGCACCGACAATCGCGCGTCCCGTCGTCGACGTTCGCATGCCCTGCAGCTCGTTGGCCGGGAGCGATTATGGATTCACGGCCGCCAGGGGGTCGCCAAGCCGGGGAGCGCCAGCGCCAGGGAACACTCGGTGATGCTATCCGCGCGCCCAGTTTGCGGTCAATGAATCGCACGACGGGTGCGACACGTCGAGGCCGCGACAGGCAATGCGGTCTCGACGACTTCTCAATGTTGATTGTCCGTCCGCGCTGGGCTACCGACCCGCGGACATGAGGTCACATCCGTGGCTGCCGCCGTCGCGCCAGCTGACCGCGAAGATCGCTCGCGCCCAGGCGACCGCCGTGCTGCGGCAACTCGCGTACGTACCGACCGCCTCGCTCGGCGCGCGCGCCGCGGGATGGCCCGCGTTCATGAGTGCCCTGCCGAAGCTGCTGCGTACCGATCGCGGTCTGGTGCTCGACGCGGTGGCTCGGGTCGACGTGCTGGCTGCGCTGCGAGACCTGCCGATTGCTCCGGTCGATCCCGCCCGCCTCGAACGGGCGCTGATCACCTTGTGGCTCGCGCTGGCCGGACATCCCGGATTGGCCACGCCATTGGTCCTGCCAGGCCCGTTCAGCCAGACGGTCGTGGATCCGCGTGCACCGCGCCTCCTCGCCTTGCGCGATGTTCGCGGCCTCGCTGCCACCGCGCACGGTGCGGTCGTCGTCGGGCGTGACGG
>VBKG01000131.1 GCA_005879585.1 Deltaproteobacteria bacterium
CGTCGACGGCCAGCGCGCGGACAGGAGCCGGTATCCACCGAGGATCGCGAGCGTAACGATGCCGGCCAACGGCAGATACATGCGCCGTTCGGCAGCGACCATCTTCGGAAGCGGCACCACGAGGGTCGGCCCGAGAAGCAACACCACGGCTGCGGCCACGAACCGCACGGCAGGGCGCCGCCAGACCAGAACGAGCGTGGCTGCGACCAGGACGGTGACCGCCGCCACCCAGGGCCACGCCGCCTGGGCCGTGTGGAGAAATGTCGGCGCGTAGTGGATCGACAGCGGCCATGGCCAGACCGTGAGCTTCAGATACAGCAGAACCACTTTCGCCTGGGTGGCCCACCAGACGAGGACCGGTACCTGGTGGCGCGGGTCCGACAGGCCAGATATCCCCCCAGCGCTGAGTCCCAGGAGCACCACCCACCCGAGCGCCAGACCGGCGTAGAGCAGCCATGAACGCCGCGCTCCGGGCGACGGGACGAGGAACGTCCGCTCGTACAAGAGGACGACGAGCGGCAGAGAGACGGCGACCTCCTTCGATGCCATGCCGGCGACACATGCCAGGACCGCTGCCACGAGCCAGAACGTGCGCGCTCCCGTGGAACCAGCGCTCCAGAAGCGAAGGGCCGCCCACAGCGTCGTCAGATAGAAGAGCGCCACCAGCAGCTCGGTCCGCTGAGTCACGTATACGACGGCCTCTGTATTGAGCGGATGCACGGCCCACACCAGGGCGACGGCCAGTGACAGCCCCCAAGCCGGACGGTCCCAGGCGCCCGCGAAGTACGGCAGACGCAGCGTTCGCCTCACGACCGACGCCAGGACCACGGCCGACAATACGTGCACCCCCAGGTTGAAAACGTGGTAGCCCAGAGGTCGCAGCCCGCCGAAGTGATAGTTGAGCGCCAGGGACAGGTTCGGCAGCGGGCGGCGCGCCGTCGGTGCAAGCGGAGGCGGATTGAACGGGCCGCGGTTGGTCGAGTCGCCGACCGGCGGCCAGAGCCGCACGATGGAAGGATTGTTCACGACGCCGGGAAGGTCGTCGAAGATGAACGGCGAGTGCATCGCCTTGACGTAGAGCGCGGACACCGTGAGGGCGAGGACGCCAAAGGTCGTCAGCGCGAGGGTGCTTTCCCGTGAGCGTTGCACTGGGGCTGCGTGCGATGGTCGCCTCACCACAGCACGAAGACGTCGTAGTTCTCGTCGGTGAAGGTCGCGTCACGCAGCCGGCCGAGAAACTCGGTCCGCGCCAGAAACTCTTCGCGGTCCGCCGCCGACATGGTGAAGTTCTGCTCGACGTACGTCCCGGCATACATCCGCTGCGCATCGGGTCCATCCAGCCACCAGCCGAGCGCCATCACGACCGGCGTGTCGTACCGCCGGCGGAGCTCCGTGGCCGTTGCGAGGAGCTCCGCGAGGTTGTAGTCGCCGCGGCGGCCACCGGGGATCCACATTAACCAGTGCCGGAACGCCTTCTCCTGCGGCAGATAGATACGGTTGTCGCGATAGTACGGGAGGGATTCCGTCAGATCCTCCGGCTCGCCGATCACGATGGCGCGCTCGAGGCGCGGATCGCTGGCGATCAGCGAGCCCAGGCGACGGCTCGACGCGTATTCGAACCGGACGTCGTCGACGACGTTTCTCATCCCGAGCACCACCTGGTAGCCGAGCGTGACCGTGAGCGAGACCAGCAGCACGCGACCCAGCCACCGCTCGGCGCGCGCGAGCGTGCCGGCCGCCTCCGGGACACCGTGCCGAGCCAACGCATTCCAGAGCCAGACGGTGGCGATGACGACGAGCAGCACGTATCCCTTTTGTCGCGGGCTCGCCGGATACACGAGCGTGAACAGCAGCTCGAAGCCGATCAGGCTGAGCGCGAGAAAGGCGAGAAGCCCGGGCCTGCGCCAGAGGAACGCGAACGCCAACCAGAGCCAGACCGACGTGAGCGGAATCCAGAGAAAGGAGGCCGAATGCGCGGCGGGACTGAGGATCGCATTCCGCACGGCTGCGACCACCGTCGCGACGCTGTGATGATAGAGCGGGAGCGGCAGCGTGGAAGGGTCTGGCGCGTTGGCCACGACCGCGTGCGCGAGCCCGGCGACGTACACCGCAGTCGCCAGGAGCGCGCGGCGAGTCGGCCGCTCACCGTGCCTGCTCGCGATGATCGCGTCGACGGCCACCATCGCACCCGCCCCCGCCGCGGTCACGAAACCCATCGCGCTGGTGTTCGCGAGCGCGCCGAGCGCCAGGGCGGCCGAGATCCGGTACCGCTCGCGAGCGGCGTACAGCGCACAGAAGGCAAACAGCAGCAACATCGCGAGGCCGTTCGCCCGCGCCAGGACGGAGTACTCGAAGATCGGAATGTACCCGAAGACGAAGAGGGCCTTGAGCCACAGCGGCAATCGCGCTTGCGTGACGAACACGACGATGGCGGCGATCGCGATCAGCACGCTTGCGACGGGCAGCACGGCGGTCGAGCCGAACACGAAGTAGCTGTAGCGAAGGATCACGTACCACAGGATCGGGTGCCCTTCGTGGCGCACCATCCGCCAGACTTCGGAGAACGACGGCATCTCGCGCGCGATGCTCAACGGAACGACCTCGTCGCGCCACAGCTCGTGGTGCGCGGCGCCGATGACGATCGTGGTCGCGTACGCGGCGATGATCGCCGCGCCCAGCACCGACGACGGGGACAGGGCGAGCGCCCGGTGCGCGCGCCCCACCCCCTGCGGCACGTCAGGAGGGCGGCTCGGCTGCGCTTCGGAACGCCTGGACCGTGGGGCGCCGACCGGTTGGCCAACCGATTCCTGCGCCAGTGCGGGCTGCCCACTCCGCGCACGACCTTGGCGCCGGCCCTTTCCCATCGGGGCGCTTCATACCACGGCGCCCCGGGTTTTCGTTGCCACGCGCGCGAACGCCGTGGTAGCGTCCACGGATGCGTTCGGCGGAACGCGGCACGCTGACGACGCCTGGCGCCGGCGCGTGAGCGGGTCGTGACACGATCGTCGGGCCGCGGGCGTCCGCCGTGGAGCGCTGTGGCGGACTCCGTCGGGCGTTGCGTGCTCGTGTTCGTGTTCCTGCCGACGCTGGTCGCCCTCCCCGGCTGGCTCCGGTACGAGGCGAGCAACCCGCTGAACTTTGCGGACGCCATGGTGACCCTCTTCATTCCGATCCGCGGGCTGCGAGCCTTGCTCAACGCCTTTCAGGCGGGCATGGACGCGGGCCTCCTGTCCGGCCTGATGGACGGCCTCCTCGTGTACGCCTGGTTCTCCTCGCGCGGCGACGTCGCAACCCGACGGCAGCGGATGCTCGTCGGCGCATCCCTGGGCGCCGCCGCCGGCGTCGTCGCCGTCGTCGTGGTGCTCGCGATTCAAGCCTTCAGAGGCGGGCAGCTCGTGATCCCGCTCGTGCCCATCGCCTTCGAGATCGGCTCGGGAGCCGTGTGCGGCATCATCGCGATTCCGGCGGCCGTCCGGCTGCTGACCGTGCGGGAGTCCCTGCCGACCATCGACGTGTCGCGAACCCGTGCCGGCGGTTCAGTGTCGGGATGACGGCTCGGGACCGGACGCTCGCGGGCGTGCGAGCGCCCGCGGCCGCTCCCAACCCGATCCCGAGTCCCTAGTCGGCCATCGGGCTTTGAAGCGACAGCGCTCCTCTCCCTCAACGACTTGGGGGATTTCCTGGGCAACGTGAGCTCCTCACGGCACTGAGGCGCCGCGGCCACGCATCGGTCCAATTTCGCAAACCGTCGCTAAACACCCGGATCGCCCTAGGGGGAATTGCGACTACACAACCGATTCGACCTTTGTTAGCCACTGAGGGTGCCGAAGGCCAGGGTCAAAAGCCCGGCGCCATGCACGGTCCGTGCTTTGCCGCTGGCGCCTTCAGCGTGGGAACGGCTCGCACCCATGCAATCCGAATCCCCATTTTCCCCGCGGCCAATCTGCCTCCGGTGCGGCCGCGGCGCGCTCCGCACCCTCGCGGCCACGGGAGTGTGCTGATGCCCTCCAGTGCGCTGAACCGGCGATGGTACGGGCGGCTCTGGACGGTTCTCGTCGTCATTGCGCTCGCGACTCTCGCCGCCGGAGCAGCCTACGTTTGCTCCGGCGAGACGAGACTGATCGCGAGCGCCGGGGAAAGCCTCACCCTGGCGGCGGCCAGTATCGCGAAAGAGCTGGATCTCCTGATCTCGGAGCGGTACGGCAACATCGAGACGCTGGCGCAGGCCGTAGTGTCGCGGCGCGGTGACAGCGCGGCCATGACGGACGTTCTCCTCTCGGCCAAGAGGTTTCACCCGCTCTACCTCTGGCTGGCGGTCACGGACGAGAAGGGTCGGATCGTAGCGGCGACGAATCCCGCGGATGTGGGCGGGGATCGGAGCACGACATCCTGGTTTCAAGCTGTCCGTAACCCGGACGGAGTCTCGCTGCAGGACCCCCGTCTCTCCGGGGACGCCGGCGCAAGATGGGCGGTGGCGTTGACGGTCGCCATCCGGAGCCCCGGAGGCGAGTTTCTCGGTACCGTGACGGCTCGCTTGGGGCTCGAGGTCTTGACGGAGGTCTTTGCGCGTAACGTGAGGATTCTCCAGATGCAGCGCGATCCTCCTACCCGGATCGAGTGGCAGTTTCTCGCAGACGACGGACGGGTCCTCGCGGAATCATCACGGAAGCAGGACGACACGGTGAACCTGAAGGCCTTGCAATTGCCCTCGGCGATTCTCAGCGATTCGACCCAGCCGGGCTACGTCGAGGAGCTGGACGCGCGCCGGCACGTGCCGGTTGTCACCGGGTACGCCCAGACGACCGGGATCGACGAGTCGCAGCGTCCACACTGGCGAGTCCTCGTCCGCGTTGACCGCAGCGATATCCTTGCGCCAACCCGTGTCCTCCTTACCCGACTGGGCATGGCCGAGGCGCTGGTCCTCTTGCCGCTCGTCGTTCTGCTCCGCTGGATCATCGCTCAGCGCAAGCGGACGGAGTTGGCGGTGCTCCAAGCGCATGATGAGCTCGAGCAACGCGTCCAGGAACGTACCGCTCAGCTCCTGAACGCAACCGAGGCGTTGCAGGAATCCGAAGCGCGCTGGCGAGCCATCTCCGAGCTCACCTCCGACTGGGCCTATGCTTACCGCCGCCAGGCCGACGGTGGGCTCCTGCTCGAGTGGGTGACAGGCGCCTTCGCGCGCATCACCGGATTCACGCTCGAAGAAGTGCAAGCCCGCGGGGGCTTGCGAGCACTCGTCCATCCGGACGACCTCGCCGGCATGGGGGAGCGGGACCAGGCTCTCCCGGAGGGGCAGCCGGTGTCGCGCGAAATTCGCATCATCACCAAGAGCGGCACCGTGCGCTGGTTGCTCGATCACGGTCTTCGGGAGTGGACCGATCCACGGACTGGTGTCGTTCGGTTCTACGGCGCCGCCCAGGACATCACCGAGCGGAAGCACGCAGACGAGGCGCTGCAGCACAGCGAGCAACGCTACCGCGCCCTCATTGGCACCTCTTCCGATGGCATCGTGGTCACCGATCTCGACGCGAACATCGTCATGGTCAACCAAGAGGCCGTGGCCATGCATGGCTGCGAGCGAAGCGAAGAGCTGGTTGGCAAGAGCGCCCTCGAGTTCGTTGCACCCGAGGATTGGCAACGCGCCGTGGATAACGCGCAGCAGACACTCCATCTCGGCAGCATCAGTCACGTCGAGTGCACGTTGGTGCGAAAGGACGGCATCCGTTTACCGGTCGAACTGAGCGCGTCCCCGATAACCGACTCCGAGGGAAAACCCCAGGCGTTTGTCGGCGTAGTGAGGGATATCACCGAGCGCAGGAAAGCCGAAGAGGCGTTGCGGGAGAGCGAAGCGCGAAAGGGTGCGATTCTCGAATCCGCCCTCGACTGTATCCTCACGATGGATGGCGACGGAAGGATCACCGAGTTCAACCCGGCCGCCGAGAAGACCTTCGGGTACACCCGC
>VBKG01000132.1 GCA_005879585.1 Deltaproteobacteria bacterium
GTCCAGGACGACTCCGCCTGCACGCTCTTCAACGACAAGGACTGGATCGCCGTCGACGCGTCCCCGGGAAGCCCGCATGTCGGCCGGATCTACGGCGCATGGGATCGCATCGACTCGGCGGCCGGCGCGGCGCCGACGCTGCTCCGCTTCTCGGACGACCGCGGCGCCACGTGGAGCGCGCTGGTGACGGTGTCGAACCCCGCCGCCGGCACGGTCGGCGCCTTACCGGTCGTCCAGCCGAACGGCGACGTGACCGTCGTCTACAATCTGTATGCGCCGCCCACCGGCCAGGTGTCGCAGACGTCGCACGACGGCGGCCAGCATTTCGACCCGCCCGTGACGATCGGCACCGAGCAGAGCCACGGCGTCGCCGACATGCGGACCGGCGAAGGCCTGCCCGCCGCCGCGGTCGACCCCGTCACCGGGCAGCTCTACGCGGTGTGGGCGGACGGGCGGTTTCGGTCCGACGGCCTGGACGACGTCGTGCTCAGCACGTCGACCGACGGCGGCGTCACGTGGGGACCGCTCGCGGTCGTGGATGCGGTCCGATCCGGGGACGTGGTGAACCATTTCACGCCCGCGGTCGCCGCGCACAGCGGCGCGGTGCTCGTCGCCTACCGGGCGCGGCGCGGGACGACTCCCCGGGTGGACATGCGCTACGTCGCCTCGACCGATGGGGGCGCGACGTTCAGCCGCGAGCGCCGCCTCGGCCGTACCGCCAACCTGGACTTCGCGGCCACCGCCGGCGGTCTGCCCTTCCTCGGCGACTACATGGGGCTCGCGGCGTCGGCGGATGCCGCGCATGCGGTCTGGTGCGTTGCCTCGAGTGTCCGGCCGCCGGCCACGCAGCACCAGACCACGTGGAGCGCGACGCTGGTTCGCTAGCACCGGCCCGCTCAGGCCGCGGCCAGCGTCCGCAGATCGAAGCGCGCTCCCTTGAACGTCCCGCAGAGCCGGACGACCCCGCGGTTCACCATGTAGATGATCGTCGCGATCGTCTCGTCTTCCGACCGTGCGTGCTCGCTGACTGCGTTCACGAGCTCGAGTAGCGTCACTTTCCTTGCCATCGGTCCAACCCTCCTGGTGATGGACCATCGCAAGTTCGATGCCACCGACGACCCGCAGCGTCGCCGCCGGCCTTCCCGCGGGCGCTCTCGATTTTTCGCGGAGTCACGAGATGCCGTGGCAGGAATCGGTGCTTCGCGAGTTAACACCCACCGTGACGCGGGTGCTAACCCAATCAAGCGGCGGTGCGGTCGACCCCCGGGCTCTTCTCGAGCTTCCGGAGCCGCTCGTCGAGGTCCCGGAGCTCGCGCTCGATCCGGTCCTGGAACCGCTGCCACGCCCGCGGCAGACTTTCCGGTTCCCCGAACTCCGGCACGGGAAACCACCAGCCGCCGAACCCCATCCGGCGCCGGGGAGCGGGGGCCAGCGTCACGGTCGCCGTCCGCGCCTCCCGGTCGCGCACGTACCCGATCGGCACCTCCGCGCCGGCTTTCCGGCCCGCGAGCGCGTCGAGGATCTCCGCCGCGTCGCCGACCGGCTTGCCGGCGACCTGCGTCAGCACGTCGCCCGCCTGCACCCCGGCGCGGGCGGCCGGACCATCGGACTCGACCTCGAGCACGAGAGCACCCTTCGGTCGCTCGACGCCGAGGGTCTTTCGCAGCTGCGCCGTCGTGGCGACGACGCGCACGCCGAGCCGCACCGCCGCGACCCGAGCGGCGGGCGGCCACGGGCCGGCCGCCACCAGCCCCGCGAGCGCCGCCATGGCAATGCCGCGCCTCACCTCTCATTGGACGGCGACACGCCCGCCGTCCTTCAACGACAGTGGTGTCGCTCGAGCGAGCAGACGGCCCCGGCGGGGCAATCGCCCACCTCCGCGCTGCACACCAGCGCCGTCACCGGGAGCCCTCGTTGCCGTCGCTCGATGACCTTCAGCCCGAATTCCCCAGGGCGCGCGACGGTGAAGCTGCACGTCGGGCAGGCCGTCTCCACGGACGCGGTGCTCGGCTTCTTCCCCTTCTCGACCCAGTCGGTCAGCGCCCCAACGGCCGGGAAGATCTCCGAGATGAAGCCGCAGTGGCCGCCCTTGCTCGTGAAGAGCTGGACGAGCTGGTTCGACCGACCCGCAGCCTCGAAGGCCTCGCGGTACTTGTCCTCGTTCTCGGGGATCACGAGCCCGTCGTCGAGCGCGTGCACGGTGATCACCTTGGAGCGCGTCCGCCCGCGCGGCTCGTAGAAGCGGCGCATGTATCGCACCGCCGACGCATCCTCGCGGGCGCGGTAGACGCCCTGATCGAGCGCCGCTTGCTCGGCCACGTCGAGCTTCGGCGGCGCGTAGACGACCCCGACGTTGCCCCACGGGTGGCGGCCGTTCGTCCGGTGCTGGACGACCTCGGCGAGACCGATCGTGGCGAAGAACAGGTCGCTGGTGATGAAGTCGGGCGGGATCTGGATCGCGCGCAGGAAGAGGTCCTTCCGCGCCGCCTGCACGGCGGTCGGCGTTGCACCTCCGAAACAGGCCGCCACCGGTCCGGTCACGAAGCCGCCGCCCGGGGCGGTCGTGGACTCGCTGAAGCGGTCGGGATGGGCGAGCAGGAAGTCCGTGCACTGGCGTGTCAGGCCGTCGTTGATCGGTCCCGGCGTCTCGGCCGCGCCGCAGCTCTGCCCGGCCGGGCAGTCGCCGTCGGCGAGGCAGCGGCTCCGCCCGTCCGAGCACGTGCGACAGAGGAACCGCGCCTCCGGCACGTCGCGGCAGACGTACTCGTACACGACCCGCAGGTCGAAGGCGCCGTTGAAGTTGCGGCGTGCCCCGGCACCGGGTCCGCACATCGGCAGCGCGCCGTCGTAGGTGTGGGGCAGGTACTCGATCACCGTCGAGGTGATCATGCCGCCTTCCGAGTGCCCCCAGAGGTAGGTGTACTTCGGCTTCCCGTACTTCTCCACGAAGCGGCGCCGTACGTTCTCGATGTCCTTGATGGCGTCGTCGACGTCCCAGCCGACCGACCGGAAGGTGCTCGTCGCCGACGCGTAGCCGCTGAGCGTGGGGATCAGCACGGACAACACGAGCGTATCGAGCTTCGTCCCGATGTTCGCGAGCGTCAGGTCGGCCGGAAACGGCTTCAGGAAGCGGGCGTCGGCAGTGTACCCGTGCGCGTAGATGAAGAGCCCGCCGTTCCAGTTGTCCGGAATGAGGATGAGACCGTGCGCGCCCTTCACGGTAAAGGTGTCGACGGTCTTGAAGGTCAACGCAGCGGCGGGACGGACGAGTAGAAGCAGCACGGCGAGCGTTCGGATGGCCACGGGGGCTCTCCTTACGAAGTCGACGTGGTCGCCGTCAACGGGGACGTCGCTCCGGCGTGCCCGGAGTGCTACAGGGTCGATTGATGAGCCTGCGAGCCCGACGCGACGCGGTGGTGCGCGAGCACATGGAATCGGAGAACCGCCACGAGTTCGACGTGACCCTGCGAACCTTCGCGCACCCGCGCTACGAGCTGATCGCCACCGGCGAGGTGTACGACGGCGAGGAAGCGGTCCGCGGCTACTACGCCGCCACGCGCGCGGCATTCCCCGACCAGCGCAACGTCGTCCACGTCATCCATCACGCCGACGACGCCGTCATCGTCGAGTTCGACCTGCTCGGCACCCACCGCGGTCCGCTGCGCGGCATTCCACCCACGGGGCGCGCCTTCACCTGCCGCATGGTCGCCCTCTTCCT
>VBKG01000185.1 GCA_005879585.1 Deltaproteobacteria bacterium
CGCCTGCAGGTCGAGCTCCCGCATCCCGGCGACGTCAGCACGATCGGGGGGCTCGTGATGGCGCGGATCGGTCGCATTCCGCGCCGCGGCGACAAGGTATCGCTGCCCGGATACGAGCTTCGCGTGATGGAGATGAAGGGGCGGCGCGTCGGCAGGGTGCTCGCCGTCGTCGCGCCCGAAGCGGAGACCGATGCCGCGGTCGGACGCGGGCGCTGACTCCGCGGCACCACGGCGCGACGCGGGCGCTCTCCTCGCGATGGCGTCCGCTGCGGCGACGATCTTGACATCTCCGCGCCGGCGTCTAGATATTACGCTCCTCTGAAGGCCAGTCCGCATGGGCACTGACGATCCGACCGCGATTCGCCCGCTGCGCCTCGGTGCTGCCGGCCGGAAGCCGGACGCCGCGCCGACGGACGCAGGAGCGTGGGTGCGGAAGCTGGGACCGGCCACCATCGACTGGGCGCAGTGGATGCGCGAGCTCGGCAGCCGCATCCGCCACGTTCGCGAGTTCGTCGGTCTGTCGCAGGAGCAGCTCGCGCGCCTTGCCGGTGTCAGCCAGGGAGCAGTCAGTCGCCTGGAGGCCGGGCGCGGCCTCGCCACGCCCCTGCTCGTGCTGATGAAGCTCAACGTGCCGCTGGTGAGCGCGCTTCGGCGCCTCGATCCCTCGATCCTGAACGACGAGCTCCGTCGGATGCTCGAGTGGACGCGGAACGTCACCCCGCCGATCGGTGACATGGGCTACGAGGTGCTGCCGATCACCGGCGATCCGGGTCTCGAGGAGCTGATCCGCCGCTACCAGGAGCTGCCCGAGCGGCAGCGCCGGACGTTCCTCTCCGTCATGGGCGCCACCGCCGCGTCCCTCAGCAGCGTGTCCCCCGCGAGCAAGAGCAAGTGACGTCGGCGGCGCTCGACGGCGGCCGCTAGCGAGGACGCCATGCCTGTCATCCGCAAGCAGCACGGCCACTTCCTCGACGACTTCCGGCCCGGACAGGTCTTCCGACACAAGCGCGGCAAGACGATCACCGAGGGGCTGTTCGCCGTCTTCACCGACTTCTCGATGACCACCAATCCGCTGTCGAAGAACGCGCGCTACGCCCGGGCCTTCGGGTTCCGCGACATGGTGGTCCCGCCGGGCCTGGTGATGGCCGTGGTCTTCAGCCAGAGCGTCGAAGACGTCTCGGAGAACGCGCGCGCCAACCTCGAGTACATCGACATGCGGTTCGGCGTACCGGTGTACACGGGCGACACCCTGGAAGCCGAGACGACCGTTCTCAGCGTGCGGGCCTCGACGCGCGATCCGAGCCTGGGCGTCGTCCACGTCCAGACCACCGGCCGCAATCAGGATGGCGACGTCGCGCTCACGTTCCAGCGGAAGGTCCAGGTCTGGAAGCGGGACCCGCAGGCCGCGGTGGCGGACGGGGAAGTCGCGCCGCGCGAGATATCCGTGTCGCTCGGCCTTCCCGCCTACGAGCGGACGCGCCCGTACCGCGACCTCGCGCACCTCTCGAGCCCCGACACCTACTTCGAGGACTTCCGTCCGGGCGACGTCCTGGAGCACTCGCGGGGCCGGGTCGTCACGACCGACCACATCCTGCTGACGGGAATGCTGGACAATACCTCGCAGGTGCACTGCAACCAGTGGATGGTCGACCAGCAGCCGGAGCGCTACGTCGGCGGCCAGTTGATCGTGTTCGGCGGCATCCCGTTCAACCTCTGCCTCGGCCTCTCGTCCGCCGACGTCGCCGACAACTCGCTCGCCGACCTGCGCTACGCGACCGGCCGCCACACCGCGCCGGTGTTCGCCGGCGACACGGTCTTCGCTTCCACCGAGATCCGGGCGTTGCAGGACCTGCAGGGACGCCCGGACCTCGGCGTCCTCTCCGTGGTGCTGCGCGGTCACAAGTTCGGCGGCAAGGGGACGAGCGCGGAGAAGGTCGAGATCTTCTACCTCGAGCGCGAGCTGGTCGTGAAACGTCGGAGTCATTACACGTGACATGGCGGGTCGCTGGCTGCTGAAGACCGAGCCGGGAACGTACTCGTGGACGGACCTGGTTCGCGACCGGCGCACGGTCTGGGACGGGGTGAAGAACCCGCTCGCGCTGAAGCACCTCGCCGCGATGAAGAACGGCGACGAAGTCTTCGTCTATCACTCCGGCGCGGAGAAGGCGGCGGTCGGCATCGCGCGGGTCGCGCGGGCACCGTACGCGGATCCGAAGAAGGACGACCCGCGCCTCGTGGTCGTCGACCTCGAGCCCGTACGGCCGCTGCCGAAACCGGCGCGGTTGGCCGAGATGCGCACCAACCCGAAGCTCGCGGGCTTCGAGCTGCTGCGTCTCCCGCGCCTCTCCGTCATGCCGGTGCCGGCGGCGGTGTGGACGGAGATCCTCCGCATGGCCGCCGCCTCCTAGGTGCGCGCGGCGGGCGTCGGCGTCGTCGCGGCCGGCCTCGTGCTGGCGCTGCGGAGTGCCCTCCTGCTCGGAGGCCGCGGGCGCCCGCGGCGAGGGCCGCAGCCAGCGTTCATCCTGGCGGGGCCCTACCTGCGCATACGGAACCCGCTCTTCGCGGGACTGCTGCTCGTCCTCGGCGGAATGGCCCTGGTTCGCCGGTCGTGGATCCTCGGCGTCGTCACGGTAGCGGCCGCCGCCGTTGCGCACCTGTGGGTCGTCCGTGCCGAGGAGCCTCGGCTACGAACGCGCTTCGGCGCCGCTTACGAGGAGTATCTGCGCCGGGTGCCGCGCTGGCTACCGCGCCGCAATGCCCATCCGGGCGACACGCTGTGAGCGGGAGCTTCGGGAGGAGGGAGCGGCGGCGCCGTCACCGGAGCCGCCGCCCTCCTGGGTCTGAGGTCACCGCGTCCACACCCCGCTCCACCGCCCGGTCCGCCGCCATCCCACATCCCCGCCGCTGCGGTCGACCAGAACCCCGTCATCCCGCGGTGCGGAACGGTGGAGCACGTTCCGTGCCCCCGCCAGGGTCGGCGGAAAGCTGGCGACGGCTGGCACTCGCACGACGACGCGCATGGCGAGTGCGCGGCGATGTCGTGGCGCCGCCGTTCAAGGGCGAACCATGCGTCGAGCCTTGCCGGCGCGGCATCGGTCACCGTACAAGGAGCTCGGAGGTTCCGGATGAGGACCGTGCGCGCCGCCGTCGTGAATGCCGTCCGTGACGCCGTCCGCGTCGAGCCGCTGTCCCTGCGAGAACCACGCGCCGACGAGGTGCTCGTCCGCCTCGGGGCGAGCGGCGTCTGCCATAGCGACCTGCACGTGATCACGGGCGATCTGCCGATGCCGCTGCCGGCGGTGCTCGGACACGAAGGCGCCGGCGTCGTCGAGGAGGTCGGCGCCGCGGTCCGGCGCGTGAAGGTCGGGGACCACGTCGTGCTCAGCTGGGTGCCGTACTGCGGCTCCTGCTGGTACTGCGAGTCCGGGCACACCCACCTGTGCGAGATGGGCTACGTGAAGTCCCTCGCGGCCGAGGTCTTCACGCGCGACGGCGGCGCCGTCGGACAGCTCGCGGGCGTCGGGTCGATGGCGGAATTCACCGTCGTGCCGGAGAGCGGCTGCATCCCGATCGACGCAGACATCCCGCTCGACAGCGCCTGCCTGGTCGGCTGCGGCGTGATGACCGGCGTCGGTGCGGTGATCAACACCGCGCGGGTCGAGCCGGGCCAATCGGTCGCGGTCTTCGGCGCGGGCGGCGTGGGCCTGAACGTCGTGCAGGGCGCGGCACTCGCCGGCGCCCACCCGATCATCGCGGTGGACCTGAACGAGCGGAAGCTCGGCCTCGCACGGGCCTTCGGCGCGACGCACGTGGTCAACGGCGGCGCCGGGGACGCCGTCGCCGCCCTGCAGGAGCTCACCGGGGGGCGCGGCGTCGACGTGAGCTTCGAGGTGATCGGCAGCCCCGACGTCATCCTGCAGGCATTTCTCGGCACGCGCCGCGGCGGCAAGACCGTGGTCGTGGGCGTCGCGCCCGCGACCGCGATGGTGTCGTTGCCGGGCTTCCTGCTGCCGCTCGCCGAGAAATCGCTCGTCGGCTCGCTCTACGGCTCGGCCGACATGGCGCGCGACGTCCCGCGGCTGATCGCACTCTACCGCGCCGGGAAGCTGAAGCTCGACGAGCTCGTGACGCGCCGCTTCGCGCTGAACGAGGTCGGGGAAGCGTTCGCCGCGCTCCAGGCCGGCGACGTCGCCCGCGGCGTGATCACCTTCTGACCGCCGCTTTGTGTTGCGACAGCGGGCACGCGTGGCTAACGTACGCTGGCCCAGCCCATGACGGACTTCCGGCAGAGCGATCGCGCCGTTCCGATCGAGAGCGTGGAGCAGCTGGTCGAGCAGCTCCATCGCGCCGGGAAACCGGCCGCGCGCTGGGCCATCGGCACGGAATACGAGAAGGTCGTCGTCGACCGAGCGACGGGACGGGCGGCCCCTTTCTCCGGGCGGCGCGGCATCGAGACGGTGCTGCGCACCCTGGCCGAGCGGTTCGCATGGGAACCGAAGGAGGAGAACGGCCGCACCGTCGCGCTCGTGCGTGGCGGCGCGTCGATCACGCTCGAGCCCGGCGCGCAGCTCGAGCTGTCGGGCGAGCAGTGCCGGACGCTGCACTGCACGCACGACGAGCTGACCACGCACGTGCGCGAGCTCGTGAGCGTCGGCGGCGAGCTCGGTCTCGCGTTTCTCGGGCTCGGCATGCAGCCGATCAGCCGCCCCGAGGAGATCGAAATCGTCCCGAAGCAGCGCTACGCGATCATGGCGCCGTACATGGAGCGCGTGGGCACGCTCGGGGTCCGCATGATGAAGCAGACGGCCACCGTGCAGGCCAACATCGACTACGCCGACGAGCGCGACGCCATGCGGAAGCTGCGCGTCGGCATGGGCCTCGCGCCGATCCTCAATGCGATGTTCGCCAACTCCTCGCTCTCCGAAGGCGACCTGAACGGCTACATGAGCTTCCGCGGGCACATCTGGACGGACACCGATGCGGCGCGGTGCGGGCTGCTGCCCCTGGCGTTCCGCGAAGGCGCCAGCTTCGCCGACTACGTCGCCTGGGCGCTCGACGTGCCGCTCTATTTCATCCTGCGAGGCGGTACGTACCGTACGACCGTCACCGGCATGCCCTTTCGCCGCTTCCTCGCCGAAGGCGCGGGCGGTGAGCGCGCCACGCTGGACGACTGGAACCTGCACCTGACCACGCTCTTCCCGGAGGTGCGCCTGAAGGGTTACCTCGAGCTGCGCTCGGCGGACAGCCAGCCGCCCGAGCGCACGCTCGCGCTGCCGGCGCTCGTGAAAGGCGTGTTCTACGAAACCGATTGCCTCGATGCGGCCCACGACCTGGTGAAGCGCTGGACGTTCGACGAGACGAATACGCTCTGGCGACAGGTCCACCGCGAGGCGCTGCTCGCCCGCTTTCGCGGCGTCGACGTGCTCGACCTGGCCCGCGAGCTGTACACCATCGCGGAGGAGGGCCTTCGCCGCCAGCATGCGCTCGACGCCGGCGGCCGCGACGAGCGCATCTACCTCGAGCGCATGGGCGAGCAGCTCGCGATGGGGCGCTCCCCCGCCCGGGTCATCGCCGAGCAATGGCGGGCCGACTGGGACGATCGGCGCCGGCTCGAGCGGGTGATCGCCGCGACCGAGTTCCGGTCCTAGTTCAGCGAGGGGCTCCGCCCCTCGCCCCCGTCGGGCGAAGCCCGCCGGGGTCCCCCACTCCTCGCTCGCTTCGCTCGGCCGCGCGCGCGGCGCGCGCGGAGATTCGAGCTCGAGCCGATCGAGAGTCAGGGTTTTCCTGTACCCCCACGCGCGACGCGTTTACTGCAACTTCTTGCAGGGTCGCCGTCGTCCGTTCGGCGAGCGGCCCCGCGAATCGCCGTCGAAGCTGGCGCCGGGTTGGCACGCGGGATGCTCCCCGCTGCCGGCGCCATGCGCGACGCGGTCAATCCAACTTGAGCACCACCCGCACGGACGCGTCGACGTCCTTCCACTCGATGTACCCGATGGCGTTCCGATCCGCGGCGACGTACCGCTTCACGGCGGCGCCGGACGACAGCACCGTCGGCGGAAAGATGCCCTCGAAATACCTCTCGTTCCAGTATCCCTCGAGCTGCGCCGGATCGGCGCGGAGCACGCGCCGCGAGAACGTCGTGCGCGCCGCGGTCTCCGGCTCGCGGTTGAGCGCCACGATCGGTGTCCCGTCCGCCCAGAACCGCCGCCGGCGCAGATAGATGTGCGCGACGTCCTGCATGTCGAGATCCACGTTGCGGTCGGGATGCACGACGATCGCCAGGGCTCGCTCGTCCGGGACGGCCGGCGCCGGCACGAGCAGCGCCGTCGCGAGGCAGAGGACTATCCCGACCCGCCGCATTTCAGAACAGCACCGTGAAGGACGTCTTGACACCCGGAGGGGATTGCTCGGCGCGATGATCGGCGAACAGATACTCGCCCTTCAAGACCACGAACGGCCAGGGCTTGTAGGCGAGGCCGAGCACGCCGATGTTGATCGCCGGGTCCGGCGCAGCCCGGTTGTAGTACTCGTAGCGCGCGATCGCGTAGATCCTGGGCAACACCTCGGTCACCGGCTGCAGGTAGAAGCCCCACTGGCGTCCGGAACCGTGCGCCGGCTCCTGGAACGCGAGCTCGCCCCACAGCTCGAACGGGCCGCGACGCCAGAGCGTGTCGAGGCCGGCCAGGTGGCGCCAGCCCCGCTCGTCTCCGGCCGCGGTTCCGCCAGCTTCGCGCTCGCCGGGCAGCGCGGTGAAGGCCAGGTACGAGCCGGCGACGGACCACCCCCCGAAGCTCGCATACTCCACGCGGCCGCCGACGCCCCGGTCCATGGGCTGGGCGGGTGGCTCGACGTCGAAGCTGTTCGTGAACTGGCCGTACAGCGAGTACGTGAGCGTGCCGGCGCGCGGAAAGCGGGAGCCGAAGAGCATCGCCCCGGTGACGTAGGGGTCGAAGGGCAGCGTGGTCGCGAGCGGGCGGGACGTCGTCCACACCAGTGGCCGGGCGTGGATCTGATTCCAGCGCCCGATCGGGGTGAGGAACTTGCCGACCCGCAGGTTGAGCCAGTCGAAGCCCGCGAAGTCGCCGAACAGCCGATCGGTGAGGATGGTCCGGCGTTGCTCGTGCGGGTTCTCCTGGTCGACCATGTCGATCTCGGAGAAGAGGTGCACGCGCGCGAGCGGATCCCAGATGACGAAGAGGTCCGCGTTCTCGACCCGGAACGTCGTCGCGCCACCTTCCTCGTGGAGCAGGTCGACGGCGCCGTAGCCCGCGAGTGTGAGGCCGGTGTCACCGACGCGCAGGCCATGGCCGGGCGTGTAGCGCACGGCGCCGATCGGCGTCGGCAGCGACAGGAGCGACGCCTGAGCCCCGCCGGCTGGCGGCGCGGGCGGGTCGTCCGCCGGGGCCGCCGGTGAGGCGCATATGAGCACGACGGCGACGACCAGCAGCGCGCCCCCGCCGCGGGCGGTCTTGCCTGTGCGAACCCGCATCGGTCCAAAAACGATCGAGAAGCCGCACCCTATGTCACGGGTTCGGGGTCTGCAAGACAGAATGCTCCGGTTCTCCCTCGGATCCCTGCGCGCGAAGCTGCAGATCTTCTCGGTCGTGCTCGTCATGGTCCCGGGGTTGCTGTTCGCCGTGATCTCGCTGGTGCGCGCGCGCGATGCGCTCGAGCACGCCGTCGGTGAGCAGCTCGGCGAGGTGGCGCACGGGACGCTCGAAGAGCTGGCGCTCGACCTGTCCGAGGAGCGCAACAACATCCGGAACTGGACCCACCAGGACGTCATGCGGGACGTCATGATCGGCGACCTGGACAAACGCGTCTCGCGCTTTCTGCGCTCGCTGATCGACGACGGCGCGCCGTACCTCGATCTCCTCTGCATCGACCGCGCCGGCCGGGTGGTGGCGTCCACCGACCCGCGCGCGCTCGGTCAGGTGCTCGGAGAGCGCGAGTGGGCCCGCGCCGCGCTCGGCGGCGAGGCGTTCTGGAGCGGCCCGATTCCGCTGTCCGACCACGCATCCACCGCCGTGGAGATCGCGGCGCCGATCCGCCTTCCCGAGCACACCGGCGGCGCGATCGGCGCGCTTCTCGGACGATACGACTGGCAGAAAGCTCTGGCTACCCGCATCCGCAGGACGCTCACCCTGAACGGGCTCAAGGTCGACGTGCTGCTGTTCGACCGCGGCGGAGCGCTGATCGGCGAGTCGTGGCACGGGCCGCTCGACCCTGGCGACCAGGCGCTGCAGCGCGCGATCGGTGCGCGGGTGGCGCAGCGCCTCGCGCCGAGCCAGCGGCGAGGATACGTCACCGAGGCGCAGGCGGGATTTCTCGTGGGCTTCGAGCGGGATGACGATCCCGAGCCCGGCTGGCTCGCGCTGGTGATGGAGCCGCTCACCGCCGCGTTCACGCCCGTCCGCGATATGGAGCGCCGCCTCGCCGTGGCGCTCGGGGTCGTGATGTTCGGCGCGCTCATCGTCGCCACGTTCCTCGGCAGGCGGATGAGCCAGCCGCTCCGGGCGCTGACGAAGGCGACCCAGGAGATCGCGCACGGGGACGGGGAGCGCCGCGCCGTCGAGGTCCGCTCGCGCGACGAGATCGGGCAGCTGGCGGCGGCCTTCAACAGCATGACGGCCGAGCTCGAGCGCGCCCAGGCCGACCTGATGACGGCCGCCAAGTTCGCCTTCGTCGGCGAGGTCGCGGCGGGCGTGGCACACGAGGTGCGCACGCCGCTCGGCATCCTGCGGAGCTCGGCGCAGATCCTCGGGCGCTCGATGCCCGCCGCCGATCCCGAAGGGCCCGAGCTGGTCCGCATGATCATCGAGGAGGTCGACCGGCTCGACCGCGTCGTGGCCGGCTTGCTCGAGCTGGCGCGGCCGCACGAGCCGCTCATCGAGCCGACAGCGCTCGCGCCGGTGCTGGCGCGCGCGCTCGACTTCGTGGACCGACAGGCGCGCGAACAGAGCATCAGCGTCGAGCGCGCATTCGAGGCGGAACCCTGCCCCGCGCGCTGCGATCCCGATCAGATCTACCAGGTCGCTCTCAATCTGATCGTGAACGCGCTGCAGATCGTGCCCGCGGGCGGCCACATCACGGTGCGCACGCTGCCGCGGGAGGACGGCCACGTCGGCTTCGAGGTGATCGACGACGGCCCCGGCATCCCGCCCGACGCCCGCGCGCACGTCTTCACGCCGTTCTTCACCCTGCGCAAAGGTGGCACGGGCCTCGGCCTCGCGCTCGTCCAGCGTGTCGTCCAGGCGCACCAGGGCACGGTGTCGGTCGATAGCGCGGTCGGACGGGGCACGACGTTCCGCGTCGAGCTGCCCGTCGCCCGAGGTCCCCGATGACGAAGGTGCTGGTGGTCGACGACGAGCGGAAGATGCGCCGCGTGCTGCAGATCCTGCTCGAGCGCATGGGGATCGAGTCGGTGGGCGCCGAGAGCGGCGAAGAGGCGCTCGAGCGCTTCCAGGCCGAGAAGTTCGACCTGGTCCTCACCGATCTCAAGATGCCTGGCATGACGGGTCTCGAGTTGCTTGCCCGTGTACGCGAGGTCGACGCCGAGGTGCCGGTGATGCTGCTCACGGCGTACGGCACTGTGCAGACGGCCGTGGACGCGATGAAGCTCGGCGCCTTCGATTACGTACTCAAGCCGTTCGACCTCGAGGTCGTCGAGCTGACGGTCCGGAAGGCTCTCGAGATGCGGCAATACCGCACCGAGAACCGCTACCTGCGGGAGCAGGTGCAGCCGGCACCGTCGTTCGAGAGCATGGTCGGCGACTCGGCTGCGATGGAGTCGGTTTACGACCTCATCCGGCGCGTCGGCCCCACCCGCAGCGCCGTGCTGCTGACCGGCGAGACCGGTACCGGCAAGGAGCTCGTGGCGCGCGCGATTCACGGCCTGAGCCCGCGTCGTGATCGGCTCTTCGTGCCCCTCAACTGCGCGGCCATCCCACCCGACCTGCTCGAGAGCGAGCTGTTCGGCCATACGAGAGGCGCCTTCACGGGCGCGCAGGCCGATCGCACCGGCAAGTTCGAGCTCGCCGACGGCGGCACGCTCTTCCTCGACGAGATCGGTGACATGGCCTATCCGCTGCAGGCGAAGCTCCTCCGCGTCCTGCAGGAGGGGGTCATCGAGCGCATCGGCAGCAACAAGCAAATCACGCTCGACGTCCGGGTGCTGTCGTCGACCCATCGCGATCTGAGCGCCGGGATCCGTGCCGGGAGCTTCCGCGAGGACCTCTACTACCGGCTGAACGTCTTCCACGTTCACCTGCCGCCCCTCCGGGAGCGGCAGGCGGACGTCAGCCACCTGGCCGGGTTCTTTCTCACCCGCTTCTGCCAGGAGCTCGGGAAGCCGGTGCCGGCGCTCGGGCCCGCCGCGTGCCAGCTGCTCGAGCAGCATGCCTGGCCGGGGAACGTGCGCGAGCTCCAGAACCTGATGGAACGGGCCGCGGTCCTCGCCACCGGTCCGGAGATCGAGCCGAGCTTCTTCCGCCTGCTTCTGCCGCAGCCTTCGAACGGGAACGGTGATTCGGCCGGCGATACGCTCGCGCTCGAGCCCGCCGTCGAGCAGGTCGAGCGAAAGCTCATCCTGCGCGCGCTCAGCGCCGCCAACGACAACAAGGCGCAGGCCGCCCGGCTGCTCGGCGTCAGCGAACGCACGCTCTGGTACAAGCTCAAGCGCTACGGGCTCTGAGCCCGGCTGCTGCAGCTTTCGTCAGAATCGCGGGGAATCCTCCTGCACCGGATTGCGGGGCCTCGCGGCGCACGCCGGCGCTGCATCGCGTCCTTCCAGCACGCGCCGGCTGGCAGGGACCTTGCTGTATCCACCGGCAACGAGAAGGACATGAGATCCTTCTCGTCACGGAGGAAAAAATGACGACGCTGCTCGATCCCTTTGCCGTTTCGCTGGTGGCTGGAATCTCGATCGGCATGGCCACCGGTTGGGGCACGATCTGGCTTCTCGGCTGGCTCCGGGACTGACGCCGGTCCCGAGGCAGGAGGAAACGCCGATGAAGATGAAGACGTATGGCGGTCCGGGACCTCGTGAGTCGGGGATGGAGGCGCCCCCCCGTGTCTGGGCACGCGTGGCGCACCTTCGCGACAGACGGCGAACGGTCCTGCATCGCGCCGATCTGCTCACCCCGTACGCCGCGGAGACGATCGCGGATGACGCGCTGCGGGCCGGCGACGGCGCGGAGCTCGACCTCACCGTGGCGGCGGGGACCAGCGCCGGCGCGCTCGCCCTCGTTCACGAGCGGTTCGCCGCGCTCGAGCATCGTGGGATCCGGGTGAGCATCCGACGTGAGAGTCCGGGGCGGGCCGGCGCCAGCGTTCCAGCTGCGCGGTGCGCACGGCCCGCCCACGCTTCAGTGAGGTGAGGACCATGATGACAGACCAGACAGTTTACGTAGTCGAGGATGACCCGGAGATGCGACAGTCCGTCTGCCACGTGCTCGCCTCGGTCTCCGTCCCGGTGGAAACGTATGCCGACGCGGAGGAGTTTCTCGAGGGCGAGGACGGGGGGCGTGCGGGCTGCCTCGTCACCGACGTCTGCCTGCCGGGGATGAGTGGCTTCGATCTCCAGCGCGCGCTCGCCCGGCTCCAGGTCCAGCTGCCGATCATCATGATCACCGGATACGGCGACGTACGCACGGCGGTGCGGGCGATGAAGGCCGGCGCCGTCGACTTCATCGAGAAGCCCTTCAGCGGGCAGCTGCTGCTCGACAGCGTCGCGCAGGCGTTCAAGCTGAACGACCAGGCGATCAGCGCCCAGGCTCAGCGCGTGCAGCTCCATCAGCGATCCGCGGCGCTCACCCGCCGGGAGCGCCAGGTCATGACTCTCGTCATCGCCGGGAGGACGAACAAGCACATCGCCGCGGAGCTCGGAGTCTCCGCGAAGACGGTCGAGATTCATCGCGGGCACGTCATGGCCAAGATGAAGGCGGGGAGCCTTGCGGAGCTGGTCCGCTTTGCCGGCGTCCTGGAGCGGTGGGCCAGTTGATCTTCGTCTTTTCTTCGCCTATGCTTGCCGTCGCATGGCGGCAATCGGGCAGGCTCGGTGCGGTGTGGCGGGCGGCGGAGAGCGCGCGGCGCGGGGGGCGCCGCGCGAACGCGGCCCGAACGCGCGGTCGTCGGTCTTCGCGCTTCGTGTGCGCGGGACGGGTATGGCCGAGGACGGCCTCTACGACGGCGACCGGCTGATCGTCGAGCGTGGTGCTCCGGCCGACGGACGGACGGCCGTCGTGGAGGTCGATGGCCGTCTTGCCGTGAAGCGCGTCTTCCGCGACCGCGACGGCGTCGTGCGCCTGCACCCCGCGAGCCCCACTCTGCTGCCGCTGGTCGTCCCTGCCAAGGAGGTCCGGGTGCTCGGCGCGGTCGTGGCGGTGTTCCGCCGGCACGGATTTCGACGGACGCCGCGCAGCGCGCCGCGCCCGAGCTCCTCACGCGTCGGCGTGACGCAGGAGCGAGTCGCCATGCGACCTGCGAGCGTACGTCCGCCGCTGGTGCACGAGCTCGCCCGGAGCCTGCGTTCACTGCGCCAGTGTTATGCCGGGACGGCGAATCGCCGGCTCCGCGAGGCGTTGGTCCGCGAAGCGCGCGACATCGTGCGCCGCGTGTGTGGGTTCGACGTCGAACTTCCGTGAACGGCGGCGCTCACTTCGCTTGACTGCTCTGATCCTTTGCGATTTCCTCGCGCGGTGTCGCCACCCGCGTTCCGTCGCTCGCCGCTCGTCGTTCTCTTCCTGACCGTCTTCATCGACCTGATGGGCTTCGGGATCGTGATCCCGCTGCTCCCCGCGTACGCGGAGCGGCTGCATGCGACACCGTTCGTCGCGGGCTCGCTGGTCGGCATCTACTCGTTGATGCAGCTCGTCTTCGCGCCGGTCTGGGGGGCGCTCTCCGATCGCCTCGGCCGCCGAATCGTCCTCCTCGTGAGCCTCGCGGGCTCCGCGGTCAGCTACCTCATGCTCGGCGTCGCGTGGTCGATTGCAATGCTGTTTGCGGCCCGCGTGCTCGCCGGCGTGGCATGCGCCAACATCGCGGTCGCGCAGGCATACATCGCCGACGTGACCCCGCCGAACGAGCGGGCACGAGGCATGGGCCTGATCGGCGCCGCCTTCGGCCTCGGAATGGTGATCGGGCCGGGGCTCGGCGCCGGGCTCGCGTTGTTCGGGCCGCGGGTGCCGGAGCTGTTCGCCGCCGGACTTTGTCTCGCGAACTTCGGTCTTGCGACCGCCTGGCTTCCCGAATCGCTCCCCGAGGCCAGCCGCCCGCCGCGACAGTTCCGCCACCCACTAGCACCCGAATCGCTGCGCGCCGCCGCCGCGCCCCCCGGGGCGCCGGCGCTGTTCGCCGTCTTCTTCCTGGTGACGCTCGGCTTCGCGGTGCTCGAGGGGACGTTTCCTCTCGCGGCGGAGCGACTCTTCGGCTACGGCGAATCGCGCATCTACGGGCTCTTCGTCTATATGGGGCTCGTGGCGGTCGTGGTCCAGGGCTGGCTCGTCGGGCGGCTCACGCGGCGCGTGTCCGAGCCTGCGCTGGTGGTCGTGGGCGCGGCCGGTCTCGGGCTCGGCCTCGCCTGGGTGCCGTTCACCGGCGGCTCCGTCGACCTGCTGCTCGCCCTCGCCCTCGTCGTCACGGGGCAAGGGCTCGCCGGGCCACCCCTGTCGAGCCTCATCTCGAAGACCGCCGGCGGTCAGACGCATGGCGAGGTCCTCGGCGTTTCGCAGTCGCTGTCGGCCGCCGCGCGGGCGCTCGGGCCGCATGGCGGCGGGCTCGCGCTCGAGCGGGTCGGTGCCTCCCCAGCGTATGTCGCGGCCGCGCTCTGTGCTCTCGGCGCGTGTGGGCTCGCCCTTCCTCTCGGCCGTCGGACCGAACGTCCGGCGAGCGCTCCGGGGCTGCCGCTGCGGCGTTCCGGCTGACGGGAGGTAGCGATCCGGCGGGTCGCTGTTTTTTCTCTTGCTTTCCGGCGCGTAATCGGTTAAGGGACGCTAAAATCCGAGAGTAGCGTTTTTCATCCCGACGCCCGTTCTTTTGCAACGGCGCGGCGTGTTAGGCCTTGGCGGGGAGGGGAGAAGGTGATGGTTGCAAAAGGCAAACGCGGTTTCTCGACTGGACACGAGCGGCTGGCTGGCCTCTTCGAGCCTGACGTCCTGCTACCCGCCCAGTTCTTCGCGGCGTTCCGGCGTGCCGGCGGCCTCGAGCGGGAGCGTCTTCTCATGCTCGCGGTGCTCGAGGACGCGGTCGACTGCTACCAGAAGTACGCCCACGCGCGGGACCTGCGTGGCCGCCAGCTCTTCGACGAGTCGTGCGACTGGGTCCTATCGCCTGACCGGACCTGGCTGTTCTCCTTCGAGAACATCTGCGACACGTTGGAGATCAGTGCCGAGTACGTCCGTCGCGGCCTCCGCGACTGGCGCGCCCGCGGC
>VBKG01000133.1 GCA_005879585.1 Deltaproteobacteria bacterium
TTGCCTGTAGGGGACTAGCTACAAGACGCTTGAGAGCTGAGTGCGCAAGACAGTGCCGTTTGACCTTTCGTGATGCCGTAGATGCCTGCCTTATCGAGGCCCGGGTGTCGTGCCGGCAGACATGCGACGGCAGCACTCCCTGCATCGAAGCTTGCGGCGAGCAGCTGGACCGATGCGGGAAGAGTACGAGGAGACCCGCGCGTCGGTGCAGGCGGCGATGCGTCCGACCGCCGGACCGCCTGGCGTGTCTCGCTGACTGTGCGACCGCACTTCGAGCTGGAGCTGCGGGGTGCGTCGCAGGACTGAACGCCTGCGCAGCCGTCTGTAAAAGCGGCTCGCCGTAGCTTCGATCACGCGCGGGCACCTCGCCTCCCGCCTCCACGGGACGGAAGGCAGCTCGCGCGCGCGAGGTCGAGCTCCACATCGCGCGCGCTGCCGGGGCGGCCTACCATAAAACGTCGATCGAAATACCACAAAGATTCGACGGAAATGCGAGGTACGGAGTTCTCCCGGCCGCCTTGGCTGCCTAAGCTCGGCCGTCCCGCGTTTGCGGGTCGCATGCGTGCTCGCCGCCGGCGACGCCGAGGGCGTAGAAGCCGGGCAGGAGGACGGTCACCCCGACTCCGTCGCGTGCCGCCTCGGCCCCCAGCGTCTCGCTCAGCGCGACGACGGCTGCCTTCGTGACGTTGTACGCGCCCATGCCCGGCGCGGCCGCGATCGCCAAGCACGGCGTGGGCATGCCGTCCTTAGCATCTGCTAAAGCAACATCCCTACCGTAATCGATTGCTTGACCGCACATCGGCGCCCGATGTACGGACCGCACACGAGTCAGTCAACTCAAGGGGGGGAGACTGTTATGAAACGCCTGACGCTGGCAATGACGTGCGCCATGGCCAGCTTTGCCATCGGCCTGACCGCTCCCTTCGCGACGGCCGATGACGACCACAACAAGCGCCTGAGTGTGACGGTCTCATTCGGCGCGGGGCTCAACACCACGGGCCCGGCGAATCACCACATCCTTCCCAACGTCATCAAGGTCAAGAGCGGTGGAGTCGTGAACTTCGTCGTCGCGGGATTCCATCAGGTCTTCGTCTACAACCCGGGGACCACACCCAAAGACATCGTCGTCCCCGCTTCAGGCACGTTCATCAATGACCTGACGAATATCTACTACCAGGGGCTCAGCCCGGCGGGTTCGCCTCCCCCGGGTTTGGCCAACACCCAGAACCGTGTGGAATCGGTATTCTTTGACCGACCGGGGAGGTACCTCGTCATTTGCAATGTGACGTCTCACTTTCGGAATGGAATGTTCTCATTCGTGAAAGTGATCGACTGTAGCGTTCCCCTCGTTTCCGTACAGCTCACGCCGCTAACGTCTCTGCGTACTCCTTCGGTGTGAGATAGCCGAGCGCCGAATGCGGCCGCTCGGTGTGGTACTTCTCGAGCCACGTCGCGATCACCACGAAGGCCTGGTCCCGGCTGGTGAACCGGTGGTGCCACAGACACTCCTCCTTAAGGCTTCGAAAGAAGCGCTCGATCATGCCGTTCTGTTCCGGCGAGTACGGCGTGATGTACTCCTGGGCGAGGCCGTACCGGCGCACGACGTCAACGAAGACGTTGGCGCCGAACACGAGCCCGTTGTCGGACCGCAGCATGAGCGGCGCATGCCCGTACTCGATCCGGCGATCCCGCAACGCGTCCTCCAACGCCGCTGCCGCGATCCGCGCCACGCCCGACCGCGAGAGGCGCCAGCCCACGATCGTCCGGTCACAGCAGTCGATGATCGCGGTCAGGTGACACCAGCCGTCGTGGCCGCAGAAGACGTGCGTCACGTCGATCGCCCACCGTTCGTTCGGCCGCTCCACCCGCGAGACCCACCCCTGGACCCGCGGCCGCTGCCCCCGCGGCTTCTGCCGCACCTGCCAGCCGTTGGCCTTCAAGATGCGGTGAATCTTCTTGCGGTTCACGGCCGCCTGCAGCTCGCGGCGCACCAGGACCGTGAGCCGGCGCACCCCGTAGTCCGGATTCTCGTCGATCAGCCGCCCGACGAGTTCGACGAGCGCCTGATCGAGCGCGGGTGATCGCCGTCGTTCGGCCCGGTAGTAGAACGTCGACCGCGGCACCCCGAACCACTGGCAGAGCTGCGCGATCGCCACCGCCTTCCCCTCCGCACGCATCAGGCCCTGCACCATCAGAAGGCGGTCTCGGGTTTCCCGGACAGGGCCGCCAATTTTTTTCGGGCGTCGAGCTCCAGCACGAGCTCGCCGATCTTCGCTCGCAGCTCGCGCACCTCGGCCTCGTGCGCTGCCTGCTCGTCCTCGGCGCGGGCCTTCAAGCTCCGCTCCCCGCCCTTGACGAACGTGTCCATCCACCCCTCGACCTCGGACTGCTTGAGGTCGTGCTCGCGGCACACGTCCACGAGCTTCCTCTCGCCCCGGATCAGCTGAAGGAGTAGCTCAACCTTCCGCCGCGCCGTCCACCGCTGGAACTCCTTCGTCTCCATTGACCCTCCACCTGGACGCGGGTTCTGTACCCTGTCCAGTCCAGGAGGGGAACCACCTCAGATCCTCGTTGCGCTCCCCGCTTGACGGCCAAGTGGCCGTGCGGCGGGCGGCGGCATCCCGGGCCAAAAGCCAAGTGGGACAGAGCCAGTGCCGGCTCCATCCCACTGCGGCTACCCCGGGGACCCTCTCGGATCCCCGGGGTTATCGGGAGCATGCGTCTATGGACAGGTCGTCCTGATCGGCGGGTGAATCTGGTGATTGCCGCGGAGGAGATCGCCGCCGTCGTCGATATCCGGCGTCGACGCGTTCGGGACCGTGATCGTCAGAGCTTCCTCCGCCGCGTTGGCACACGCCACCTGCTCACGGAGCATAAAGGCGGGAGTGCCCGTGGTATCCGGATCCCCGAGATTGCGGGTGCTGTTCTGGACGAACCACATCCGCATCCGGTAGCGGTCGGGCGGCGGCGGGCCGTTGGTGCCACCCGGCTCGCTGCGGTCTTCTATATCGACCCTGAAGATGACGCTCCGCTTGGTCCGCTTGCCGTGGGTGAGGGCGTAGTTGCCGACACCCGAGAAGCAGATCTTGTTGGCCGGCGCGCGCGGCGGCTCGGGCCCGCAGATGCGGTCGCCGGGGTTGCAGAGGGTCCCCACGACGCCCTGGCTGGATTCGGAGAGGCAAGGGCCCGTTGTCCCCTGGGCGATACAGTCGGCCTCGGTTCGACACCCCTTGGTCTCGTCCCCGCTACAATGCTGGCAGGCGAGGCAGGCGCACATCAGGCTGTCGTACGTCCGCGCGTGGAAGTTCCCGTTCAGGCTCGGCCGGATGTGGCGCACGTGCGTCCAATTGCCCCGGATGCACGCGCTACCCGTGCCGTTGGGGCCGGCGTCGAACGCCGTCGCGATCCCGACGGGCGCTCCAACCTGTCCACCGTGGGTCGCGTTGAGCGCTGTTTCGGCACAGCTATCGGGCGCGCAGGAGCCGGGGGTGTTCGGGTCGCAGCCGGAGGCGCCCGGGCCGCACGCGTCGACGATGCCCCCACCGGTCACGCGGCAGCCGCTTGCGGGAATCGTCGTGGTGGTCGTCGTCGTGGTGGTCGTCGTCGTGGTGGTCGCTGGGCAGTCGAAATCCGACTGCCCGTTCGGCGCCAGGACCCTCGTGCAGACCGCGCTATGGCATCCACTGACGGTCGCCCGGTTGCAGGCATGGGCCGTGAGGCCAGTGACATTGGTCTCCGTCTTCGAGATCCCGCCGACGGGGATCTCCGCGAGCGCCTGATTCGTAATGATGGGCGTTGGCATCGTCCCGTTGCTGCAGTCGTTGTCCCCGTCCTTATCGTCCTTGAAGACGGTGTCGTTCAATACGCAGCCATCGAGGGCGACCTGCGAAGCCGCGCCGCTGGCCATGCAGTCAGCGGGGTTCGCGCAAACTTGGATGTGGATGGCGTTCGAGTTGTTCACCTGTGGATCGCAGACCTTCTTGATCGCGACGTCCGCCTGCGGGACGGGGCAGTGCGCCTCGGCGGGCGTTCCCGCCTTCCCATCAGCCATCACGTCCCCGCTGGGACCGTGCGCGGCGGTCAGGTCAAAGTGGCAACTCACCTTCGCCTTGTTGCAGGAATCCTTCGTCAGGCCGTTGATCTTCGCCGTCACTGCCACCGGGTTGCTCATGTTGTTCGTCGTGGGGAGGGCGAACCCATTCGGGGTGATGTCCGTAACCGGCGTGGGCGTGCCCGTGCAGACGTCATCTCCGTCGTTATCATCGAGGAAGACGGTGTCGGTGACCGTGCAGCTTGTGAAGTTCACGCCGGTCACGCCGCAGCCGCTGCCGGTGCTGCAGTTGTCGACCTTGATATCCCCTTGGTTAACGCAGTCGCCGCCGACAGACCCCTGCGTTTCGCACATCTTTTGAATCTCGGCGCAGGGGGTGAGGCAACAGAAGCTGGCCGTGTCGGAGGCGGACGTCTGGAACCTGATATCCTTCTCCGCCGTGCAGAAACAGTTCAGCGTCACGGTGTCGGGCTCG
>VBKG01000186.1 GCA_005879585.1 Deltaproteobacteria bacterium
ATGGGTTCCCGGCAGACGGAGCGGCTGCTCCATGATGAACGCCGTCCGCCGGCCGAAGGTCTCGCCCAGGCGGTCGGTCAGGTTCGCGAGCGTCAGGGTATCGAGCGCGTCGGCGAAGGCCGCGAAGCGCTCGGCCGACGGCATCACCTGCAGCGCGGCGGGATCGAAGTCGAAGCGCGGCATGGGGCGGTCATAGCGTGCGCCCCGCAAGCGGCCAAGGAGGGCGCCGGTCGGCTGGACTCCGGCACCGGAGGAGAGGTAAGCCGCTGGGCACCCGGAGGTCGAAGATGGATTTCACACCGTCGCCCAGAGTCGTCGAGCTGAAGGCCCGCATCAGCGAGTTCATGGACCGCCACATCTACCCGGCCGAGCCGACGATCGCGGCGGAGATCGACCTGATCCGCGCCGGGGTGCCGTATCCACCTTCGCTGGTGGCCATCCGCCGCATGGCGAAGGCGGCCGGGCTCTGGAACCTGTTCCTGCCCGATGCCGAGCACGGCGCGGGGCTCACGAACTGGGAGTACGGGATGCTGGCCGAGCTGATGGGGCGGAGCCTCGCGGCGTCGATGGCCTTCAACTGCGCCGCGCCCGATACGGGGAACATGGAGATCCTCGCCGAGTTCGGCACGCCCGAGCAGAAGAAGCGGTGGCTCGCGCCGCTCCTCGAGGGCGAGATCCGGAGCTGCTTCTCCATGACCGAGCCCGAGGTGGCCGGCTCCGACCCGACGCTGCTGCGCACGCGTGCCGTCCGGGACGGGAAGCACTGGGTCATCAACGGGCACAAGTGGTTCACGTCGGGCGCGATCGGCGCGAGCGTCGCGATCGTCATGACGGTCACGAACCCCGACAACGCGCCGCATCTGCGGGCGAGTATGATCCTCGTGCCGACCGACGCCCCCGGGTTCAACCTGATCCGGCCGGTGCCGGTCATGGGCCACGCGGGCGGGGGCGGGCACTGCGAGATCCGCTACGAGGACTGCCGCGTGCCGGCCGAGAACCTGCTCGGGCCGGAAGGCGCGGGTTTCATGATCGCGCAGGCGCGCCTGGGACCGGGCCGCATCCATCACTGCATGCGTGCCATCGGCGCCGCCGAGCGGGCGCTCGAGATGATGTGCCGGCGCGCGGCGACCCGTGTCTCGTTCGGCGGCCCGCTAGGCGAGAAGCAGTTCGTACAGGAGATGATCGCGACGTCGCGCATGGAGATCGACCAGGCGCGGCTCCTCGTCCTGCACGCCGCCTGGAAGATGGACACGGTCGGCAAGAAGGAGGCGCGGCAGGAGATCTCGATGATCAAGGTCGTCGCCGCCAACATCTGCATGAACGTGATCGACCGGGCCATCCAGGTGCACGGCGCGCTCGGCGTCTCCGACGATACGCCGCTCGCCCGCATGTGGCGCGAGCTGCGTATGCTGCGCCTCGCCGATGGTCCCGACGAGGTGCACAAGACGGTGATCGCGCGGCGCGAGCTGAGGCGGTTCGCCGGCTAGGCGGCGCAGAGCGCGCGCGCCCGCCGCGCCATCGCAGGCACGCCGGCGCCGAGCGCCGCGAACGCGGGGTCGTCCGCCGCGCCGTGGACGTGGCGCGCCCACGAGCCCTCGAGGATGCAGGCCAGCCGGAAGAGCCCGAGGGCCTGGTAGTAGGGCAGGTGGGCGACCGAGCGCCCCGTCCGCACCGCATAGCGCGCGGCGAGCTCGCGGCGCGATCCGAAGCCGAGTGCTGCGACGTCGAGTCCCTCGGCGAGCGGGAGCCGCTCGTCGCCGGCATCCGACCAGAGCGCGGTCGCGAGGCCGAGGTCGACGAGCGGGTCGCCGATCGTCGCCGTCTCCCAGTCGAGGATGGCGATCACGCGCGGCGGAACGGAGGGGGCGAACATCACGTTGTCGAGGTGATAGTCGCCGTGGATGATCGTCGCCGGCTCGCCGGGCGGCCGGTGGCCTGCGAGCCAGCCGGCGAGTGCTTCCAGATCCGGCAGCGGACGCTGGCGATAGGTCTCGAGCTGTCGCGTCCAGCGCGCCACCTGTCGCTCGAGGAAACCCTCCGGGCGGCCGAAGTCGTCGAGCCCGACGGCGCGCCAGTCCACCGCGTGCAGCGCGGCCAGCGCATCGACGAACGACTCGCCGACCTGGTGCCCGACGGTGGCGTCGCGGAACGGCTCGGGCACGCGGTCGCGGATCACCCAACCGTCCAGGCGCTCGGTGAGGTGAAACGGCGCGCCGATGACGTTCGCGTCCGCGCACGCCGTGACGACGCGCGGGACGGGCACCCCCGTGCCGGCGAGGGCGCGGAGGAGCCGCGCCTCGCGTCCCATGTCGTGCGCCGTCGGGGCGAGCGGTACGCGCGGCGGGCGGCGGAGGATCCACGACCGGCCACCGCGGCGGACGAGAAACGTCTCGTTCGAATGGCCGGTGGTGATGCGCTCGACGGTGAGCGGCTCGCCCGGCTCGAGACCCTGCGCGTCGAGCCACGGCACGAGCCGCGCCGGATCGCACAGCATCCGGCTCAGATCCTCCGGCATGCGGCCGTCTAGCCCGTCGAGCGTTGCCGGTCCAGGACCGCTGTGGTAACGACGCCGGATACACTTGGAGGACGTTTGGCTCGGGACGACCTGATCCAGATCAAGGGCACGATCGTCGAGGCGCTCGCCGGCGGCAACTACCGCGTGAAGGGCGACAACGGCATGGAGTTCCTCGCCAAGATCGGCGGCCGCATGCGGCGGTTTCACATCCGCGTGATTCCGGGCGATCGGGTGACGATCGCCGTGTCGCCCTACGACCCGACACACGGGCTGATCGTCTTCCGCGGCGGCTGAGGAGCGCGACCCGAGACTCATGTCTCGGGTCGGAGCCAGACGCGAGCGTGAAGGGACAGTACCACGCGCGACTGCCGTGCCGCGGCTGGCGAAGCCAGCGCGGCATGCGAGGTACGCGCCCGGCGCGCATCGCTCGATCGGCGGATGCCGCCGCCGCAGTGAAGCCGCCAGCCTTCGGCGTGCTGGACAGGCATCGCCACAGAGGCCGGCTCCGACCCGAGACATGAGTCTCGGGTCGCGCTCCTAGCGCCGGCGCCGGCGGGCGCGCGCCCGCGCCTCGACGAGGGTCGGCGGAGCTGCCGGCCGGCGTTCACCGACCTCCGCGGGGATCTGCTCCGCTTCAGCGAGCCACGCCGCCGCCGATGCGTCCGCCGGCATGCGCCAGTCGCCGCGCGGGGAGAGGGACCCACCCGAGCCGACCTTCGGCGCGTCGGGGAGGCAGTCGCGCTTGAACTGGTTCGCGAAGAACCGCTCGAGGAAGACGAGGAGCCAGCGCCGGATCGTCGCGAGCGGATACCGCCCGTCGAACGCATGTAGCGCCATGCGGGCGATGCGGCGCGGCCCGAAGCCGAAGCGGAGGAAGTGGTAGAGGAAGAAGTCGTGGAGCTCGTACGGGCCGACGATCTCCTCGGCCTTCTGTGCGATCTCCCCCGCGCGATCGAGACGCAGCAGCTCGGGGCTGATCGGGGTGTCCAGGATGCCGCGGAGCACCGCCGCGACGTCCGGCTCGTCGTGGAAGATCTTCTCCGCCGCCCAGCGGATCAGCTCGGAGACGAGCGTCTTCGGCACGCCGGCGTTGACGCCGTAGTGCGACATGTGGTCGCCGCCGTAGGTCGTGAAGCCGAGGGCGAGCTCGGTGAGGTCGCTCGTGCCGAGGTCGATGCCGTGCTCGCGTGACGCGAGAGAGAACAGCAGGAATTTTCGCGCCCACGCCTGCACGTTCTCGAACGTGCGGTCCTCGACGCTCGGATCGTGGCCGATCGAGGTGAACATCTCGCCCGCGACCAGTTTGATGTCGACCTCGCGGAGCGTCGCGCCGATCGTGCGGACGAGCGTGCAGGCGTTCTCGTAGGTGCGGCGCGAGGTGCCGAAGCCGGGCAAGGTGACGCCGATGATCCGGGACCGCGGGAGGCCGAGCAGATCCATCGCGTGTGCCGCGACGAGGAGCGCCTGCGCGGAATCCTGCCCACCGGAGACGCCGAGCACGACCCGCCGGCCATCCTCGGGAAGCGCCTCGAGCCGTCGCGCCAGCGACGTCGACGTGATCAGGAAGGTCTCGCGGCAGCGGACGTCACGCCTGGCCGGGTCCGCCGGCACGAACGGATGGGGCTCGATACGGCGGAGCAGGCGGTCGTAGAGGCTCGCGGGCCGCGCATCCGCGGCGTCACCGACGTCGACGGTGCGCAGCGCGTGGCCGTACTCGGCGGCGTTCTGCCCCCACGAGCTCTGCCGGAGCCGATCCTCGACGAGCGCGCGCAGGTCGATGTCGACGGTAACGGCGTTCCCGCCGAGGGAGAAGCGCTCGGTCGCCGCGACGATCTCGCCGCGCTCCGCGATGAGCCCCTGACCGTCCCACGCGAGATCCGCCGTGGACTCGCCGAACCCCGCCGCGCTGTAGAGCTGAACGGCCAGGTTCTTCGCCGACGACGAGCGCACCAGGTCCTGCCGGTACTCCCACTTGCCGACGGTCACGTTGGAGGCCGACAGGTTTCCGAGAACGGTCGCGCCGGAGAGGGCCGCGATCGTGCCCGGCGGCACCGGCGTCCACAGGTCCTCGCAGATGTCGGTGTGGAGCACGAACCCGGGAAGGTGTGTGGCCCGCACCAGGACGTCCGTCCCGAAGGGCACGCGGTGGCCGAGGAGCGTTACCTCGGTCGCCCGCGCCTCGGCAGCCGGGTGGAACCATCGAAGCTCGTAGAACTCGCGGTAGTTCGGCGGATAGGCCTTGGGCGCGACGGCGACGGGCCGGCCCCCGTACAGCGTCACGGCGCAGTTGAAGAGGAGATCGTCGACCACGAGCGGCAGGCCGACGGAGAGGACGAGGTTCCAGCGTGCGGTGTCGGCCGCCAGGCGCGCCAGAGCCTCGACGCTCGTCCGGAGGAGGGTCTCCTGGAAGAAGAGGTCGCCGCAGGTGTAGCCCGAGAGGCCGAGCTCGGGGCAGAGCGCGTAGTGGGCACCCTCGGCGTGGACGCGCTCGAGCACCGCCTGGTGGGCGTCCGCGTTGAAGACCGGGTCGCCGACGCGCACCTGGGGCACGCACACTGCGACGCGCGCGAAGCCATGCCCCCGTACGTCGAGAAAATCGTCGCCCACGGCCCGCATGATAGCCCGCGCCCGCGGGCCTTCCTACCGGCCTGACGGGCAACGCGCACCGCAGGACCGCGCGACCGTGCAGCAACGGAGGCGCGGTCGCGGTCGCCGGACCGGCAGAAGGCGGCATTCCGCTTGCACGGCAAGGCTGGGGCGGGGGAGAAACGAGACCGGCGATGACGCTCCTCATCTGGGCGCTCCTACCCGCACCCTGGAACTACTGCGCCGCGGTCGCGCCGGTCGCCGGCTTCTTCGCGACGCGCTGGCTCTGGCAGCGCCGGCGCGGCCCGAAGCCACGAGTCGGGGATTAACCCCCTGGGCGCGTGCCGGCGATGCCGTGCGCGATCTTCAGCGCGACGGCGATGATCGTGAGCGTCGGGTTGTAGCCGGACGACGTCGGAAAGACGCCGCCGTCGCACGCGTAGAGGTTGTCGACGTCGTGGAAGCGGCCGGCCGGATCCACGACCGACGACGCCGGCTCGGGCCCCATGCGCAGCGTGCCCATGACGTGGCGCGAGGTCGGCGCGCCGCCGAGCAGCGCCTCGCGCGGCTGGACGAAGGCGTAGGTCAAGCGCGACGGGCGGACGACGAGCGTGGAGTCGGGAGCTTTGAGTTGGGGTCGGACCGACGGCTATGAAGAACGTTTCCCCATGACCCGCACCGAGCGCACCTACTACGCGGTTCTCGGCGGCTACACGGTGGCGCAGTGGTTCATCGCTCCCGTCTACCCCCTGTTCCTGCTGAGCCGCGGCCTCGATCTCTTCGAGATCAACGCGGTGCTCGCCACCTACCTGATCACCGTGTTCGTCTTCGACGTGCCGACCGGAGCCCTGGCCGACCGCGTGGGACGCAAGACCTCGTTCCTCCTGGCGTGCGTCGTCCGGATGGCGGCGTACGTCCTCTACGCGTTTGCGGAGAGCTTCGCCGACTGCGCCATCGCCGAGTTCATCGATGCGATCGGCACGACGCTCGCGAGCGGCGCCCTCGACGCGTGGGCCGTCGATGGCGTGCGGGCCGACGGCGACCTCCGCCCGCCGGACCGGCTCTTCGCCCGCGGCCAGGTCGTCATCCATGCGGTCATGATCGTCGCGAGCGTGGCCTGCGGCTACGTGGCCGAGTCCGGCTGGCGGGCTCCGTGGTTCATCTGCGCGGCGCTGTTCGCGCTCACCGGCCTCTTCGGCGCAGTCTCGATGCACGAGAGTTCCCGCGGCCGCGCGACGGGCACGGCCCACTCGCTTCGGCGGACGGCGCTCGCCGGCCTCGCGGAGGTCCGGGCCGCCCCGGTCCTGGTGCTGCTCTGCGTCCTCACCCTCGTGGCAGCGTTCGCGGCGTTTCCTCTGTACATGACGTGGCAGTCGCGGATCGAGGCGATGGCGGGACCGGGGCTGTGGCGGATCGGCTGGGTCCTCGCGCTCCTCAACGTCGCCGCCCTCGGCGGCAGCGCGCTCGCACCGCGGCTCCTCCGGCGGTTCGAGCGCGAGACCGTGCTGTGCGCGGCGGCCGCGTGGCGCTCGGTGCTGCTCGCCGTGGCGGCGGCGGCGACGAGCCTCTCGCCGATGCTCGCGGGTCTGCTGCTGCAGAACGTCACCTCCGGCCTGAGCGACCCGCTGACGGCCGCCTGGACCAACGAGCACGTTGCCCCGCGCTACCGCGCGACGGTGCTCTCGGTGCGCTCGACGTTCTTCACGCTCGGGGGAGCCACGGGGTTGGTCTCGCTCGGCCTCGTGGCGCGCCACTTCGGCATCCCGGCGGCCTGGGCCGTGTCGGCGACCCTCTTCCTGCTGATGGCTCCCGGTTACCTCGTGCTCGGGCGTGTCGCACGCCGTGTGGCGGGTGGTGAGCCAGCGCCGGCCGTCGTGGCCGTCGTGCCCAGCAAGGTGCTGCCGCCGGCGGCGGGCTGAATGCGCTCGTCTCGGGTCGCGCTATCATGGGTCCCGTGCCGCTTCTCGGTGCGCACCAGTCGGTCGCCGGCGGTCTCTACCGCGCGCTCGAGCGGGGGCGCGAGGCGGGCTGCGAGGCCATCCAGGTGTTCACGCGCTCGTCCCGGCAGTGGGCGGCGCGCCCGCTCGGGGAGGACGACGTGCGGGCGTTCGCGGCCGCACGCGCCGCGACTGGCATTCGCGCCGTCTTCGCGCACGACTGCTATCTCTTCAACCTGGCGTCGCCCGATGAGACGCTCCGCCGGCGCTCCGTGCGCGAGCTCATCGACGAGCTCGAGCGCTGCGCCCGCCTCGGCATCCCGTACCTCGTGACGCATCCGGGGGCGCACTGCGGCCCCGGGGAGGCCGCGGGTCTCGCGGCCGCCGCGCGTTCCCTCGGCGAGGTGCTCGCGGCGTGCCGGGGCTATCCCGCGACCGTCGCGCTCGAGAACACGGCAGGGCAGGGGACGCAGATCGGAGCGCGGTTCGCCGAGCTCGAGCGGCTAATGTCCGACACGCGCGCCGGGGACCGCCTGCGCCTCTGCCTCGACACTCAGCATGCGTTCGCCGCGGGCTACGACCTCCGCGCCGACGTCGGCTACGAGGCGATGGTCGCCGAGCTCGACGCGACCGTCGGCCTCGAGCGGCTCGTCGCATTTCACCTGAACGACGCGAAGAAGGGACTCGGCTCGCGCGTCGATCGGCACGAGCACATCGGCCGCGGCCACCTCGGGCGCGCGGCGTTCCGGCGCCTGCTGCGCGATCCGCGCTTTCGCGACCTTCCGATGTGTCTCGAGACGCCGAAGTCGGCCGATCCCGACGACCATCGCGACGACCGGCGAAACCTCGGCGTGCTGCGCCGGCTCCTCGCCTGATGGCCACCCGCGCCCGGGCGTGGAATCATGCGGGCGATGGAGCTGCCCGCACGCGCGGAGCTCGAGTCGATCGCTGTCGATGCGGGGAACCTGGCCCTCCGCCATTTCCGCCACGTCGCGAGCGAGCGGAAGGCGGACCGGACGCTCGTCACCGCGGCGGACCGCGAGGTCGAGGCATTCCTCGTCGCGGCGCTCCGGTCGCGCCTGCCGGAGGCGGGCATCTTGGGCGAGGAGGGGACGGTGCACGACGGCCGGGGGTCGTACCGGATCGTCCTCGACCCGATCGACGGCACCGCGGCGTTCGTCGCCGGACTGCCGACGTGGTGCATCTGCATCGGCATCCTGCACGGCGACGAGCCCGTCGCCGGGGTCGTGCACGTGCCGTGTGCGGGCGAGACGTACAGCGCGGTCGGCGGCGAGGCCTGGTGGAACGGCGCCCGGCTCCCGGTCCTCACGGGCGACGCGGCGAGCGCCGGCGACCCGTTCATCGTCGCGCACGCGAAGGCGCACCTCCGCCACCGCATCCGGTACCCCGGCAAGGTTCGCTCGCTCGGCTCGTCGGCCTACCATGCTGCGCTCGTTGCCCGCGGCGTCGCGGAGGTTGCGATCCTCGGCCACGTGCATCTGTGGGACGTGGCCGCCATCGGCGCCGTGCTGCAGGCCGTCGGGGGATGCTTCGTGTACCTCGACACCGGCGCGCCGGTGGACTTCGCGCCGCTCGCCGACGGACGTCGCGCACCGGGCTACGTCGTCGCGGGACGAGCCGACACGCTGCCGCGCCTGCTGCCCGAGCTCGACGCGCGCGCGTAGCGTCCTCCGGGACCTTTCGCTATTCTCGCCCGCCGTGGAGCTCCGGGGGCGGTGGGCGCTCGTGACCGGCGCCGCAAAGCGGGTGGGGCGGGCGACGGCGCTCGAGCTCGCCGCGTGCGGCATGAACGTCGTCGTGCACTACCACACGTCGGCGGAGGAGGCGGCCGCCACCGTCCGCGAGCTCGAGGTGCTCGGCGTGCGCGCGTGTGCGCTCGCCGCCGACCTCGGGCGGACGAGCGACGTCGCGCGCCTCGCCGCCGACGCCGAGCGCCACTCCGGCGGTCTCACGGTGCTCGTGAACAACGCGTCGAACTACCTGCGCGTGCCGTTCGAGCAGCTGACGGAAGCCGCCTGGGACGCGAGCCTCGACACCAACCTGAAGGCGCCGTTCCTGCTCGCCTGGCACATCGGTCGCGGGATGCGGGCCCGCGGCGGCGGCCACATCGTGAACCTGGCGGACTGGGCGGGTGAGCGGCCCTATCGGGACTACCTGCCGTACTGCGTCTCCAAGGCAGGGATGATCGGGCTCACGCGGGCGCTCGCCAAGGAGCTCGCGCCCGAGGTGCAGGTGAACGCGGTGGCGCCGGGGCCCGTCATGCCGCCCGAGGGCATGCCGGCCGCCGAGCGTGAGGCCATCGCGCGCGCCATTCCGCTGCGCCGCCTCGGGACCCCCGAAGACGTGGCGCGCTGCGTGCGCTTCCTCGTCGCCGAGGCGGTCTTCTCGACGGGCTCCATCTTTTACGTCGACGGTGGGCGGCTGATTGCCTGACCGCGTCTGCGTGCTGGCGAGCGGCGGACTCCACAGCGCGGTGCTCCTGGCCGTGCTGGCCCGTCGGTACGAGGTGCACCCGGTGTACGTCCGCTGCGGCCTCACGTGGGAGCGGGCCGAGGAGATCGCGTTCGCGCGGGCCGGCGTCCGGGATCCGACGGCATACGCGAGCGTGCGCCGCAGCGCCTGATGGCCTATTTCGCCCGCCGGATCCTGCGTGCCCTCAGTACGCTCCTCGGTACGGCGTTCATCATCTTCATGCTCGTGCGGGTCGTTCCCGCCGATCCGGCGGTGTCGATCGCCGGCCCGAAGGCGGACCCGGAGACGCTCGCGGCGATCCGCAAGGACCTCGGCCTCGACGACCCGCTCGTCGTGCAGTACGGACGCTACGTCTGGCAGCTGGCGCACGCGGACCTCGGCCGCTCGTACATGACGGGACGGCGGGTCTCCGACGTGATCCTCGCACGGGTCGGCGCGACGGCGTTGCTCGCGGTCACGAGCCTCGGAATCGGCTTCCTTCTCGGCCTCGTCGTCGGAGTCGCGACGGCAGCGCGCCGCGGCTCGGCGATCGACGTGGCGGTCCTGCTGGCGACGCTCGTCGGTCTCTCGTTCCCGCCGTTCTGGCTCGGGAACCTGCTGATCTACCAGTTCAGCTATCGGCTCCGGTTGCTGCCGCTGGGTGGCTACGGAAGCGTCTGGAACCTCATCCTGCCGGCCACGACGCTCGCGATCGTGGAGTTCTTCTTCTACGCGCGGTTCGTGCACACGAACGTCGCCGCGACGATCGCGAGCGACTACATCCGCACCGCCCGCGCGAAGGGCGCGCCGCCCGAACGGCTGTACCTCGTCCACGCGCTGCGGAATGCGCTCATCCCGATCGTGACGGTCCTCGGCCTCGACATCGCGTCGCTGATGGGCGGCCTCGTCCTCACCGAGACGGTCTTCAACTGGCCCGGCCTCGGGCGCCTCGCCGTGCAGGCCGTCTTCGGCCTCGACATCCCGCTGGTGGCCGGCACGGTGCTGTTCGCCGCCGTCCTCGTGCTCCTCGCGAACCTGATCGTCGATCTGCTCTACGGGCTGATCGACCCGCGGGTGCAGCGTGGCTGAGACCACCGTCGTCGGACTCGGCTCGGCGGCGCGCAGCCGGCGATTCTTCCTCGTCGGCGCGATCATGGTCGGCGCGCTCGTGCTCGCGGCCGCGGCCGCGCCCTGGCTCACGCCATACGACCCCGATGCGATCGTCGTCATGGCGTATCGCGGGCCGCTGGGTCCCGGAAACGGCCACCTGTTCGGGACCGACACCGTCGGACGCGACGTCTGGGCCCGCGTGCTGTACGGCGCGCGGACGTCGCTCTTCGTCGGTACGCTCGCCATGGCCATCAGCCTCGTGATCGGCATGGCGATCGGGCTCGCGGCAGGCTACTTCGGCGGCCTGGTCGACGCCGTGCTCATGTGGGTCGTCGATCTCTTTCTCACCATGCCGTCGCTGCTGCTCCTGATCGTGCTGGCGACGGTGCTGCCGCCGTCGATCTTCACGATTCCGCTCGTGATCGGACTGCTTGGCTGGACGACGTTCGGTCGCACGGTCCGCGGTGAGGTCCTCACGCTCCGCGAGCGTGACTACGTGCAGGCGGCGCGCGCCCTCGGCGCGACCGACGCCCGCATCATCGTCCGCCACCTCGTCCCCGGCGTGCTGCCGGGCGTCATCGTGCTCGCAGCGCTCGGCATGTCGGGCGCGATCATCGTCGACGCCGGTCTGTCCTACCTCGGCCTCGGGGTCCCGCTGCCGACACCGTCGTGGGGTCGCATGGTGAGCGACGCGCAGACCTACGTCGGGGTCGCGCCCTGGCTGGTCGTCGCGCCCGGCGTGGCGATCGCCCTCGCCGTGGTCGGGTTGAACCTGATCGGCTACGGCCTCATCGATCTGCTCGCCGAGCGGCGGGCATGAGGCGCGCGTCGCTCGCCGCGCTGGTGCTGCTCACGGCGTGCGCCGTGCCACTCGACCCCCCGCCGCCCGGCGAGCCGGACGGCGCCGGGCCGCCGCGGGCGGGCGGGGTGCTGCGCGGCGCCTCGCCCGAGGATCCGCGCACGCTCGACCCGGCGCGCGGGTACGACACCGTGTCGTGGGCGATCGAGCAGATGCTGTTCAACACGCTCGTCGACTACGACGCGGGGACCACGATCGTGCCCGAGCTCGCCGAGTCGTGGACCATGAGCGACGACGGACGGCTCGTGACCTTCACGCTGCGGCACGACGTCCGCTTCAGCACCCGGCGCGCGTTCACCGCGGCGGACGTCAAGTACTCCATGGAGCGGTTGCTGAAGCCGTCGATCCATTCGCAGGGAGCGGAGTTCTTCCACGGCATCGAGGGTGCCGAGGATTACGTCGCCGGAAAGGCGACCGAGGTGAGCGGCATCCGCACGCCTGCGCCGGACCGCGTGGAGTTCCGCCTGACGGAAGTCGATCCGCTGTTCCTCCACAAGCTCACGATGCCGTTCGCGGCCGTCGTCGACCGGGATACGGTCGAGCGAGTCGGCGACGACGACTTCACCCGCTATCCGGTCGGTACCGGGGCGTTCGTGCTGGAGGAATGGACGTACGGGCAGCGGCTCAAGCTCGCGCGGAATCCGGATTATTTTCGTCCCGGGCGGCCCTATCTCGACGGCGTCGAGGAGACGATCGGCGTCAGCGCGCAGCTCGCCTGGTTCAAGTACCAGCGCGGCGAGCTCGATCTCGCGGGCATTCCACCCGCCGAGTACGAGCGCGTGCGGGCCGACGCCCGCTACCAGCCGCTCCTCCTGAGCCGGACGACCCTGCGCACACAGTATCTCGGGCTCAACTGCGCGCTCTGGCCGTTCGACCACGTCGCGGTCCGTCAGGCGATGAACCTCGCGATCGACAAGCAGCGCCTGATCGACCTGATCGACGGGCAGGGCGTCATCGCCAACACGATCCTGCCTCCGGACATGCCGGGCGCGGAGCCTGTGCCCGGTTATGCGCACGATCCCGCCGCCGCGCGCCGGAAGCTCGAGGAGGCAGGACTCGCCGGCGGCTTCGAGACGACGCTCTGGACCTATCGTGATCCGGAGGTGTCGCTCCGGCTCGCCCAGTCGATCCAGCGCGATCTGCAGGCGATCGGCGTCGCGCTCGATCTGAAGCCCGTCGATTTCCCCGCGCTCATCGAGGCCGTGCGCCACGAAGGCACCGTGCCGGTCTTCCTCCTCGGGTGGGAGGCGGATTTTCCCGACCCGTCGAACTTCCTGACGGTGCTCCTCCACTCACGGAGCCGCGACACCAACAACAACACCTTCTACGCAAACCCCGTCGTCGACCGGCTGCTCGACGAAGGGGCGCCCCTGCTGGACCTCGACCGCCGCTTTCGGCTGTTCCACGAAGCCGAGGTGCTCATCATGCAGGATGCGCCGTGGGTCCCGCTCTTCCACCCGGCGGGATCCGCCGTACGCCACCCGCGCGTCCGCGACTACGAGCTGCACCCGCTGCGGCCGTCGCGGCTCGAGAACACCTGGCTCGCCTGGTGAGCGCTCGGCGCTCCGAGCTCGGCCGTCCGCGCCGCATGTGTCGGTTGCGGCGCGTACGGCGACGCGGATGTCGCGCATTCCCTTGGATTGGCTTGGGGCGTGTGTTAGCGTCCGCCGACGCCCGTCGCGCGGGATGGGCGCGAGGGCCTGCATGTTCGCGTCCATCGAAGACGTCATCGAGCGGTTCGGGAAGCTCCAGTACATCGCGAGCCGCACCATCGGCACCGTCGTGTATCTCGCCAGCCACCTGAAGAAGCCGATCCTCGTCGAGGGACCGGCCGGGGTAGGGAAGACGGAGCTCGCCAAGGTGGTGGCGCAGGCGCTCGGTCACGAGCTGATCCGGCTGCAGTGCTACGAGGGGCTCGACGAGGCCAAGGCGCTCTACGAATGGGAGTACGCGAAGCAGCTGCTCTACACCCAGATCCTGAAGGACAAGATCAGCGAGGTGCTGGGCGGCGCCCGCTCGCTGCGCGAAGCGGTCGACAAGATCGCGAGCGAGGACGACGTCTTCTTCAGCGACCGGTTCATCCTCCCGCGGCCGCTCCTCCGCGCGATCACCGCGGAGGAGCCGTGCGTGCTGCTCATCGACGAGGTCGACAAGTCGGATACCGAGTTCGAGGCGTTCCTGCTCGAGGTGCTGTCCGACTTCCAGGTGAGCGTGCCCGAGCTCGGCACGCTCCACGCGCGGCACATACCCACCGTCGTGCTGACCAGCAACAACGCGCGCGAGATGTCCGACGCGCTCAAGCGTCGCTGCCTGCACCTCTTCATCGATTTTCCCGAACGGGCCCAGGAGCTCGAGATCGTGCGACTGAAGGTGCCGGGTGTCTCGGAACGGCTCGCCGCGGAAGTGGTGAGCGTCGTGCACCGCGTCCGGAAGCTCGACCTCAAGAAGGCGCCGAGCATCAGCGAGACGCTCGACTGGGCCAAGGCGCTGACGCTGCTCAACGTGAAGACGCTCGACGAGCCGCTGGTCGCCGAGACGCTGTCGATCATCCTCAAGTACGAGGGCGACATCCGGAAGGCCCAGCAGGAGCTCAAGGAGCACGTCGAGCTGCAGCGGGCGAAGCTCAAGACGGCACGCCTCGAGGGCGACAAGGACGTGCTCCACTAGCTCCGCGCGAAGGCGAAGCATTTGAACGAGCGCCTCCTCGAGTTCTCGAACCTGCTGCGCCGGAACGGGCTGCGCGTCTCGCTCGCCGAGAACATGGACACGTTCCGCGCGCTGTCCGTGGTGGGCCTGGGGGACCGGGAGACCGTCCGCGCGACGCTGCGGGCGAGCATGGTGAAGCGCACCATCGACATTCCCACCTTCGAGCAGCTCTTCACGTTGTTCTTCTCCGGCCTGGCCGACGCCATCACGCAGGCGACGGCCGCCACGAGCCAGGCCCTCGGCCTCGACGACGCGGATTTCCAGCGCCTCCTCGAGGAGCTCGAGCGCCTGCTGCGCGAGCGCGGGATCGAGCTCTCACCCCTCGCGCGGGCGCTCCTGGGGGCGGACGGCGGCCGGCTCGAGCGCATGTTGCGCGAGGCTGGCGAGCGTGCCCGGGTCGACGACATCCAGCAGGGGTTCCAGGAAGGGCGGTTCGCGCACGGGGTCGCGAGCGAGCTCGGCCTCGGCGCGCTCGTGCGGGAGATCGAGCGGCTGAAAGAGCAGCTCCAGGGCAACGACGCGCGGTTCGCCCAGTACCTCGAGCGACGCCTGCAGGACCTGAACGACATGATCAAGGCGCTCGTTCGCGGCCAGCTCGAGCGACAGGACGTCGCGCGGCGCGATCACGAGCGGCTCGCGGCACTCTCCGACAAGAGCTTCTTCTACCTCACGGAGGAGGAGATCCGCCGCATGCAGGAGGCGGTGCAGAAGCTCGCCCAGCGGCTGCGCAACGTGATCTCCATCCGTCGGCGACGCGCGCGCCGCGGAAAGTTCGACTCGAGCGGCACGCTGCGCCGGAACCTCCAGTACGGTGGCGTCCCGTTCCGCATCGTCTGGGACCGCCGGAAAAAGGAGAAGCCCCAGGTTATGGTCCTGTGCGACGTCTCCGATTCCGTGCGGAACGTCTCGCGCTTCATGCTGCAGTTCGTCTACTCGTTGCAGGACCTCTACTCGAAGGTCCGGAGCTTCATCTTCGTCTCCGAGGTGGGCGAGATCACGCGGCTCTTCGAGGAGCAGGACATCCATCAGGCGATCGAGACGGCGCTCCGCGGCGACGTCATCAACGTCTACGCGCACTCCGACTTCGGGCGCGCCTTCAAGGGCTTCCATCGCGACTACATCGCGGCGGTCAACAAGCGGACCACCGTGATCGTGCTCGGCGACGCGCGGAACAACTACAACCTGCCGCACGAATGGGTCCTCAAGGAGATCCGTCAGCGCGCGAAGCAGCTCATCTGGCTCAATCCCGAGAACCGCATGACGTGGGGCTTCGGGGACAGCGAGATGGATCACTACGCGCCGCACTGCACCCTGGTGGAGGAATGCCGGAACCTCGGCCAGCTCTACCGCGTGATCGACCGGCTCGTGGCCGCCTGATGCCCGCCACCATTGACGTTCGGGGTGGCGTTCAGCACAATGAGATCTTGGGGCACAGGGGGACCGGATGAACCGGGAGAACTTCATCCTGATGACGGTCGGCGGGCTCACGCTCGATCCGGTCACCAAGACGCCCATCGTCATCCTGCGTGATCCCGACAACAAGCTGAACCTCCCGATCTGGATCGGCCTCCTCGAAGCGACCGCCATGGCGACGGAGCTCGAGGGGATCAAGATGGCGCGGCCGATGACGCACGACCTGCTGCGCAGCCTGATCAACGAGCTCGGTGCCGTGGTCGAGTGGGTCGAGGTGACCGAGCTCAAGGACAACACGTACTACGCGGTCATCTACCTGCGGGTGAACGATCGCCAGCTGACGCTCGACTCGCGGCCCTCGGACGCGATCAGCCTCGCCCTGCGCACGAAGAGCCCGATCTACGTCGCCAAGAAGGTGCTTCAAGTACAAGATGTAGGGCGGTTCGCCCGCGCATGCCCGAACACGCTCGGCGGATCAAGATCCGACGGAAGATGCTCCGTCGGCCCGATGAGTTCCACACGCTGACGAACCGGGCCGCCGCCTGGGTCGGCCGCAATCGCGAGCTTGCGGGCGGGATCGCGCTCGGCGTTCTCGTCGTCGCCGCCGTGGTGCTCGGCATCTCGCAGTACCGGACGAGCCAGATCGATCGTGCGGCCGAGGCCTTCCGCGCCGCTCAGGCAACATTCGGCGCGGGTCGCTTCGCCGATGCCGCGGCGGCCTTCCAGGCGGTCACCGAGAGCTATCCGCGGACCCCGTCCGGACGGCTCGCTGATCTGTATCGTGCTCACGCTCTGGCCCGTCAGGGCGATGCGACGGGTGCGGCCACGGTGTACAGCGAGTACCTCGCGACGGGTCCGGCCGCCGGGTATCTCCGCCAGGAGGCCCTCGATGGGCTGGCGCATGCGCGCGAGAGCGCCCAGGACACGGCGGCCGCCCTCGATGCGTATACGCAAGCCGCCGCGCTCGACGGTCCGTACCGCGCCGATGCGTTGCTCGGTGCCGCACGGCTCCAGGAAGCGGGCGGCCATGGCGACGCCGCCCGCGAGATTTACACGCGGCTCTTGAAGGAGTCGCAGCCGGATCCCGATCTCCGCACGCTGCTGCTCTCGAAGCTTCCTCCGGGCACCGAGGCGCCTCCGGCGGCTCCCGGCGGCCGATCGGCCGTCGGGTTCCCTTGACCGTCGGCCGCCTCGCGGGCCGCTCGCGCGAGGCAGGATACGCTAGCGGCCGGCATTGCTCCTAGTGCGCATCGGTCCGCGCCGCCAGCTTGTCCGCGTCGTTCATGAGCTGCGAGCGGATCTGCCCAACGGCCTCGTCGAACGCCTTGTTCAGGCGGGTTCCGATTGCGAGTTGGATGTTGGTGTACATCGAGAAACTCTCGGAGAACTCCGACTTCCCGTGATAGGTGCCGAGCGTCGTCCCGTCGGGCCGCTGCAGCGTCAGCTCGATGTCCACCGCTCCGTACTGAGACTGGATCGGCAGACCGAACAACCAGATGAAGTCCATCCACACCGTCGACCAGCCGAGCGCGTTGATCCCGCTCTGCGCGTAGAAGCGATGGATGGTCCCGTTCATGACCAGATCGGGATTAGTCATGCGCTTCTGGATCGTGTCGAACACCTGGTTGTTGCTGAAGTCGGTCAGGAGGGCGTTCGTCACTTCCGTCGCGAGGTCGCCGGCGAGCGTGCCCGGCTCGGTCGCAGCGAAGCCGGCGAACTTGGTCTCCTTCTCGTCGGGCGGGCTCGCGTCGGCGAGCTGGTTCATCTGGACGCGCGCGTGCACGGACGACGGGCTCGTGCCGAGCGACAACGAGGGCTTGTAGGAGATCGACGCGCACCCGATCGTCAGGCCGACGAGCAGGACCGTAGCCAGCAGTCTGATAGTCTTCATCGCTGTCTCCAGTTCCATATCGCCAACCGTCCGGTCAAGGTCCGGCGCGTCTCGGCCCGGAAGATCCGGGGGCATCGCCGGGCGGGAAGTCGATGAACGTGCGCAAGGGGATGAATCGCCTCGGCATCGTCGGCGGCTTTGTAGCGGCCGTCACGCTGCTCATTGCAGTGCTTGCCGGTGGACCCAAGAGAACTCGACCTTGGCCGTCTTTTTGTAGCTGCGCTGTGCCGATCCCGGCCTTCAAACTGACCCACTGCCGCGTAACGGGTAGTGACTCACCCAAAATGAGTCACCACCGCGTAACGTCTGATAAGAGGCGTTATGTAAACTTTAGTGTTAGTGGTAGCGGACCCAGCGGGACGGCGTTTCAGCTCGGTCGCGGCTCGGTCAGAGGTGTTGCGCGGTGCGGCCCGCACTCCCGGCCGCCTTCACGCGCCTGCCTCCGCGCTGGAATCCGAGACCGGCCGCCTGTACGCTGATAGGCCACGGCGATGACCGCAACCCAGTGGCCGATGCTCGCGGCCCTTGAACCCTACCTCTGGCTGAGCCTCGTGATCCTGTTCGTGGGCTGGCTCTGTACCTTCGCGGTCTGCCTCGCGGACGCCTGGCTGAACGGCGGCGAGGTTCCGGTGGGCCGGTGGCGCATGCTCGTCATCGGGCTGGCCTTCTACGGCATCTACCTCGCGTCCCGGGCCGACCACGGGCGGGACCTCCTCCGAGCGGTGTCGCCCGGTATCGGGTGGTGACCGGAAGGTGTCGGCGGTGGCGCGGCGCCTCCCTGGCCCGCGGGTGTCAAGGTACCGGATCCTCGCCACGCGGCGCGAGCCATCGGAGCGTCAGGTTACTTCGCCCCGCGATCGACGCTCGCCGATATTCTCGTAGCCTACACGCGTCTGGGCCGCCCGGGCGGCCTCGCCTGCGTGCCTGGACGGTGGCGCTGCGTCAGCCCATGAAGAAGGCGTTCAGCTTGTTGCCGTCGGGGTCGCGGAAATAGCCGGCGTAAAAGTTGTCGCCCCGTGGTCCCGGGGCGCCTTCGTCCTTCGCGCCGAGCTCCATCGCCTTGCGGTAGATGGTGTCGACCTGTGCGCGCGAGCTCGCGGCGAGCGCGACCATCACGCCGTTGCCGACGGTGGCGGCCTTGCCGTCGTAGGGTTTGGTCACCGCCAGCAGACCGGCTGGCGTGCCCGCACCCCAGACGATGAAGTTCTCGAGCTCCATGAAGCGCTTCGCGCCGAGCTCGGCGAGCAGCGCATCGTAGAACTTCGTCGCGCGTTCGAAGTTATTCGTTCCGAGGGTGACGTAGCCAACCATTGGTCTCCTCCGTCTTCGAGATGCAGACCGTGCCTACCATTCGATGCCACCTGAGGCGATATCCCGCCGCACCACGGTGGTGACCGGCACGATGACCCCGCTACGCGATCACGACCCCTTTTGCGGCGACGGCCTTTGAGGCGCGCCGTGCGTGTACCGGATGATCTCCGCCCGCTCGAGCGTAATCAGGCCGCCGCAGCCAGCTTCCTCGAGCAGCGCGTCGAGACGCGGCAGCGCCGCGCGGATCTTCTCCTCGCTGTCGACGATCTCGATGATGACCGGCAGGTCCTCGGAGAGCCGCAAGATCTTGGCGGTGTGGATGCGGCTTGCGGCGCCGTAGCCTTCGACGCCCCGCCACACGGTGGCGCCGGCCAGGCCGAGCTCACGGGCCGTGCGCACGATGACCTCGTAGAGGGCCCGGCCGCCGTGCCGGTCCGACTCGCCTAGGAAGATGCGGAGGAGCTTCCCCTCGCCGGCGATCTTCATGATCAGAGGATACGGCCGATGACCTGGCCGAGCCAGACGGCCACGAGGCAGGCAATGAGCGTTGCGGCGACGTTGCCGAGGCCGAGGATCGCCTGCCCGTCACGCAGCAGGGCCATCGTCTCGTAGCTGAACGTGGACATCGTGGTGAAGCCGCCGCAGAGGCCGATCGCGAGGAAGATGCGCGCATTCGGCGGCAGCGTGCCGCGTTCAAGCGAGAGCGCCATGACGACCCCCACGATGAAGCTGCCGAGGACGTTCACGCCGAGCGTCCCGAACGGGAACTCGACCCCGTCGAGGCGCTGGATGACGCCGGCGAGCCAGTAACGCGCGATCGAGCCGAGCATGCCGCCGAACGCGACGAGCAGCGTGCGGCTCACGGGGTCACGCCCGTGGCGAGCCGCTCGCTGCCGTCGCCGGTGGCGGCTCCACCAGCCCCGAGGACCGAGCACAGTCGCTTGCGGGCAAGTCGCGCGGTCACCCGCAGCGCGGCCCAGCGTGCTCGCCCGCGGAACGCCGCGACCTCGGACTCGAGGCCCGGCCGGCGAAAGAGCGTGCGCACCGCGCTGCGCAGCGTGCCCGTGGCCTCGCGCCAGTGCAGGACGACGATGTCTTGACGCTGGGCCCCCGTCGGCATGAGGTCGCGGCAGAAGCGACGCAGGCTCGCGGCCTCGCCGAGGAATTCCGGTCGCGCCTTCGCCGCCGCATGAAACGCCCGATCCGCGTCGGCGGCCAGCCCCGCCCGGTAGCACTCGGCGGCACCGCGCAGGTAGGCCGCCTGAAACGCGCGTCCTTCCACCGCGCGAAGCACGGGCGGCAGCTCGGGATCGGAGAAGAAGCGCTCGAGAACGTGGATCGCGCTCGCGAGCATCATGCGGGTCTGGCCGTGGCTCTGCGCGGGATGCACGCGATACTCGCCGAGCGTCGCATCGATCGACGCCCACCGCATGCCGCGCCGGGACAGCCGGAGGAACAAGTCCCACTCCTCGCAGCCCCGCAGGCTCTCCTCGAAGCCGCCGATCTCGTCGACGAGGGCGCGGCGGACGACGGCGGCGAGCGGGTGAATGGGGTTCCCGAGGAGCAGTGCCGGGAGCATGTCCCCTTCCCCGCGCGGTCGGCCCTCTCCTGGAAGGGAGCGGCCCTCCTCGTCGATGAAGCGCCACCCGCTGTACACGAGCCCGACGTCGGGACGCGTGTCCAGGACGGCCGCCTGACGGGCGATCTTCTCGGGCCGGAAGCGATCGTCCGCGTCGAGGAAGGCGACGTATTCGCCACGCGCGACCGCGAGTGCGGCGTTGCGCGCCGCCGACGGGCCGCGGTTCTGCTGGTGGAGCACGCGGACGCGATCGGCGTAGCGTTCCAGGATCGCCGGCGTATCGTCGACGGATCCGTCGTCGACGACGATCGTCTCGATCGCCGGGTGCGTCTGCGCAAGCGCGCTCTCGATCGCGTCGGCGAGGAACCGCGCTCCGTTGTGACACGGGACGATGACGCTGACGAGCCGCGGGTCCGCCACGTTCGCTGGCTCGATAGCGGAGGTCGCGCCACCCCGCAACGGCGCGCCTTG
>VBKG01000187.1 GCA_005879585.1 Deltaproteobacteria bacterium
CGGCGGCTCGGGCGGGTCGTTGCGGCCCTACTGTTCACGACGTACCCCTCCTTCGTGGCGATCCACCTCGAGCACCATCGCCGCTGGGGGGAGCGCGACGACCCAGGCGCGGTCGACTACTTCGTGCACTTCCGGAATCGCCGCGAGCAGCTCCGCTTCTTCCTGTGGCCGCTCCTTGGCTTGAGCGTCTTCGAGAAAATCTGGACGAACTTCGTCCGGCCAGCGGAACCGCGCACGGTCGAGCGCGGGCGGCGCCGCGGCAACAAGCTGGCCGACTTCGGCGTGCTCGCCGCCATCCAGGGCATCGTGCTCCTCGCGATCTCGGGACTCGGCGCCCACCCGCTCGACTATGTCTGGTTCTACCTGGTGCCGGGCGCGACGATCTTCCTCTTCTTCGCCCGCTTCCGCATGTACCTCGAGCACGGTCCGCTCGACTACGCCGTCTCCGATTATCAGGGGGCGCGGCGCCGACGGATCGCGCGCACGCACGTGTCCGCGCTGCGGGAAGCGCCGTTCACGAGCTACATGAACTTCAAGTACCACAACGAGCACCACCGCTGGCCGTGGATGCCGAGCAGCTACCTGCCGGAGATCCATCGACGGCTCACCGCCGGGCGCCTCGACGCCGACGACTACAACCCGACGTACCTCGCGAGCGTGCGCCGGCTCGTCCGGATCATCGGCTCGGAGCAGCGGCGATAGCCACGACCCGTCGCGGGGACCGCGCACACCATGCGCGTACGGCCGTCGCCGTCCTGGCGCTCGCCCTCGCCGGCTGCGCCGACGTCGACTTCACGGTGAACGAGGACGGCTCCGGCACCTTCAACGTGACGTTCAACGCGCCGAACGCGCAGCCGGACGTCCGGCAGTTCGTTTCACAGCACGTCAAGGTGCGCACGATCAGCCGGAGCGGCGTCTCCGTCATACTCGCCGGGACGTTCGACGACGTGACCAAGCTCTCCACTGCGCAAGCGCTTCGTGGCTTCACCATCGTGCGCCGCCAGCTCCGCCAGGACGAGCGCATCCGTGCGGTGTTCGTCAATCGGCACATCGAGCGGGTGCCCCCGGCCCAGCGCGGCGTCTGGACGCTCACACTGGCGGTGAACCTGCCGGGAGCGGTCCGATTCGCGAACCGGGACGCCGAGCGAGCCGGCAATCGGGTTGTCTGGCGCCTGCCGTTCACCGACTTCCGCGAAAAGCGCGTCGTGAAGCTCGCGATGCGCTATGCCCATGCGGCCGCACCGCCGCCGGCGCGCCCGCGCTCGCACTGACGTCGAGGGGCCGTTCTACTGCGCCGCAGGAGGCGGCGTGGCCTCAGGACCGATCAGGAGGTGCGCGATCCGCCCGCCGCGCCGGGCCGCTTCGAGCAGGCCTGGCTGCGACGTCACGAAGAAAACGCGGCGGCCCTCGACCGTATCGCCCGGGAACGCCATCTCGAACACCGCCACCCAGCCGGGAAAGGGTGTGCCGTCCGGCATCGGGAAGAAGCCCGCGGGCGGGAAGCGCCCGTTCGCGATGAGCGCGACGCCGCCGGGCGGCTTGCCGATCGCCTCCGCGCGAATCGACTCGACGAGCTGCCGGGTCGCGTCCCGCGCGTCGGCGTGGAGGTCGATCCGCTTCGCGGTGGACCACGCCGCGAACGCCATCAATGCCAGAAGGACCGGCAGGACGCCGCGCGCCGCGGCCCGCCGCGCACGCGCAGCGATCGGGACGGCGTCGAGCGCCAGGCAGAGGATCAGGGCAAGGAGCATCATCGGGACGTAGTGATACCGCCCCTCGCTGGCCGCATGGGCCATCGTGAAGCCGATCGCCGTGTAGAACGTTGCGCGCGCCACGGCGATGAGGCCGTCGACCGCGATCACGAGGAGCCCGAGCGCCACCATCCACCGTCGCGCGAGCGCATCCGCATTCGACCAGCTTGCGGCCACCACGGCGGCAAATGCCACGGTGGCCGCCGTCGCCAGCGGACCGGGATACGGCAGCGGAGCCACAGCGGCACCGGCGAGCAGGCTCGCGGTGCCATAGCTCACCAGGCTCCCGAGCATCGACGCGATGGCGGACAGACCCTCCGGTCGCACGAAGATCATGTACGGCTGCATGAACCGCTGCATGTCCGCGCTGCCGACGTAGGTCGCGAGGAAATACCGCTGCTGGACGAGGTAGAGGACGCCGATGATCGGCGGCACCGCGAGCACCCACGCCCAGGCGCTGCGTTCGAGCGTCACGGCCGGGCGGAGCACCCGGACGACGGCCGGAAGCAGGAAGGCCGCCGCCAGACCCGTGCCGAAGGACGTGCTCGCGACGACGGACAGGAGCGCCCAGCGGGCCGCGGTGCGACCGCGGACCGGGCCGGCGCAGGCGTGGCCCGCCAGCTGCGCGAGGACGATGAGCAGCAGCGTCGCCGCCAGCACCTGCCCGTACACCGAATACCAGCCGAGCGTTCCTGCGTTGGCGGGCGCGATGCCCCACAGCGCGGCGCCGAAGCATGCGAGCGGCACGCTGCCCGTCAGCCGGCGGGCGACGGCGAACAGGAGCGCCACGTTCACGAGGTGCGTCAGGAGGACGAGCGCGAAGTACCACTCCGCGTGGAGGCCGAAGAGGCGGAAGCACGCCCAGAACACGGTGTTCCGGGTGAAATAGAGATGCGCGCCCGCGGCCTCGAAGAAGAAGCGGGCGAAGCCGGTGTCGGCGATGCTGAAGAGCTGGAGGAAGTCGTCGGCCCAGAAGTACGCCTGCAGGATCGAATGAAACGCGAGCGCCGCCAGGCCGACCGGCACGAGGATGACGGGCGCGGGCCAGCGCGATGAGCTGGGTCGCACGGACGACGATCAGTCGCCGGACTTCTTCTCGGACGGCTCCTTGGGGGCCGCGTCCGCTCCGGGAGCTTTCTGCTCGCCGGCGGTGCCGCTCACGGCGTACGTCACGGTGAGCTCGGTGGACGGCGTGCGGAGGAAATCGAAGAGCGGGATGTTCCAGGTCACGTGGCTGCCGTCCACCTGGGCGCCGCGATTCGCCTCCTTCACCGGCCCGGGGAGCGTCACGGCGAGGCGGATGCCCGTCCGGCCCTCGTCCTTCACGTCCTTGCTCGGCTTCGGGTTGCTGATGACGAGCTTGATGTGCTCGACGTCGCCCTCGCGCGTCCGCGTGAGCTCCTTCACCTGCCTGAAGCCGTCGGCCGTCGACAGCTTGGTCACGTCGTCGAACGCCACCTGCACGACCGCCGTGTTGTTGGGCTTCGGCGTGAACGACTTGAGCGTCACGTGTGGCGAGCTCCAGCGCGCTTTCTCCACGTCGACCTTGGCGTTCGGCAGGACGCCGTACGTGATGTCCGCCGTCCCGGACCCGTCTGCGTTCAAGGTGACGTCGGCCGTGAAACAGCCCACGGCGAAGATAGCAAGGAAAGCCAATGCGGCGCCCGTGGCGCAGCGCCGCGCGGACCGCGAGACCGCCGCGTACGTCATCGGCGCGTGCTTACCGCCGGGATGCCGGGACGTCAAGCTCGCGGCGACCGCTCGCCAGCACGAACGGTAGCAGCGGCCGCAGCGGCCGCCAGCGTTCGAGCCGTCGCTCGAGCCGTTCGGCGGCCGCGAAGCGGTTGAGCACTTGCGGCGGGAAGAAGCCGAATGTCCGCGTGCGCGCGTCGGCGAGACCGCTCGCGGCGATCGCTGCACGGAGATCGTGTTCGCCCACCCGGTACAGTCCCCGCTCCTCACCCCATCGCATCCCGGGACAGCAGGCGATCTGAAACAAGAACAGCGGGTTCCGGCGGTTCGGCTCGACGAACGCCAGGCCGCCGCCCGGCGCCACGAGCCCCGCGAGCCGCGCAAGCGTGCGCCGGAAATCCGCCAGATGATGCAGGAAGAAGACACCGACGACGAAATCCGGCGGCGCTCCGACGACGTCCGGCGTCAGCGCATCGACGTCGGCGCACAGCGTCGGGCAGCGGTCCGCCGGAACGCCGCGCGTGTCCCGTTCGGCCGCGAGCGCGGCGAGTACGCGGGGTGAGAGATCGACGGCGAGCACGGACCGGCAGTGTGCGAGAAGCGGGAAGGTGAACCGTCCGAAGCCGGCGCCGAGCTCGAGCACGCGATCATGCGGCCGGATTCCCGCCTGCCGGACGAGCTCACCGACGATGCGGGCGGCGTAGCGATCCCCGCGCCGCGGCCGGAGGTGCTCGTGCGCGCCGTCCTCGTAGAACGCGCGCTGTTCGGCGAGGTGGTCGGCGCGGCTCATCGGGCCGGTGCCCGCGCGACCGACGGGCGCGGCGTCCACTCCCACGCGTCGCCGTCCGGGAGGTCCAGGGTGGACGTGCGATACACTCCGCGGAGGGCATTGGCGCGGATGCGGACGATCCCCCAGAGGGACCGAGCGACGTCGCGGACGAGCCGCACGCGGGACCCGGCGCGGTCCTCCCAGCGTACCGCGACCTCGTCGAGCCGGTACGCGAGCTGACGGACGAGCAGCAGCACCTCGGCGTCGAAGCTCCAGTCGTACAGCCGGACGCGGGCGAAGATGTCCTTGGCGGCGGCGGCGCGGAACGCCTTGAAGCCGCAGGTGACGTCCGACACGTCGGCGATCACCCGCCGCACCAGGCGGGTGTACGCCTTGCCGAGCTGCTCGCGATACCACGGCTGATGGACGACGATCTCGGCCCACGGCGTCTTCCGGGAGCCGATGACGACGTCGGCCCCCGCATCGAGGCGCGCCAGGAACGCGCCCGTCTGCTCGATCGGGGTCGAGAGATCGGCGTCCGTGAATAGGATCCGGTCCCCCCGAGCGCGCGCGACGCCGAACTTGATGGCATAGCCCTTGCCGACGTTCGGCCGGTACCGGAAGGCCCGCACGGGGACATCCCAGCCGCGCGTGGCGTTGCGAACGACGTCGAACGTCGCGTCTTCACTGCCGTCATCGACGACGACCACCTCGGACTCGTAGGGCTGCGCCCGGAGATACGCGTGCACGCTCGCGAGCGGCTCCCGGATCCGTCCCGCCTCGTTGTAGGCCGGGATCACCACGGACAGCGACGGCGTGCGCGACGCGTGTTCCATGTCCCCGCGGCCGATGATGCGGCATCGAGCGAAGCACACGCAAGCAGTTGCCCTGCCCGGCGCCGGCAGGCTATCCACCTCGCGGTGCGCGTCCGGACGCCGACAGGCTCGCCGTCCGGGACGGCATGAGCAGGGGCACCGGACGGGCGCGGCGGGCGGACGTCGTCGCTCTCCTCGCGATCGCGGGGCTGGCGGTCTTCTACACCGTCGGCGTCGTGTGGCCGCGCGCCCAGGCCACCGGCGGCATTCCGCACTTCGACACGTACACGTACTTCTACCCGAACTGGGCCTACGCACTCCGGAGCCTGCAGGACGGCGGCAGCGGCCTTCTCTGGAACCGGTTCCAGAACTGCGGCCAGCCGTTCTACGCCATGTCGCTGACGGGGCTGCTCTACCCGCCCTTCGCCGTGATGGGTGTGCTCGATCTCCACCACGCGCTGCTCGTGCTCCTCGGCCTGCACCTCGTGATCGCGGCGGGGGGCATGTACGCGCTCGGCCGGGCGCTCGGGCTCAGCGCCGCCGCGGCGCTGTGCGGCGCGGTCGCGTTCGAGCTCGGCACGAACACGCTCTGGATGGCCTACTGGTCGCCGAGCGCGATCGCCGTGTACGCCTGGCTGCCGGTGGCGCTCGCGGCATGCGAGCGCCTGCTCCGCCGGCCGTCCGCGCGTGACGGCGCTCGCCTCACGGTCGCGCTCGGGCTCCAGCTGCTGGTCGGCTACCCGCAGGTGTCGCTGTTCACGTACCAGCTCCTCGCGCTCCGCGTCCTCTGGGAGTGCGTGACCCGGTGGCGGCCAGCGGTGCCGCGGGCGCTCGTGGTCATGGGCGTCGCCGCGCTCCTGGCGCCGCTCCTCTGCGCGGTGCACCTGGTGCCCGCGCTCGAGGCCGCCGCCGTGTCGATCCGCCACCGACCGCTGACGGTCGAGGAGATGCGCATCCCGCTCCTCACGCTCACGTGGACGCAGTTCCGGCACGCGGTCGGCGAGCGCTCGTCGTACGGCGCGCTCTTCAGCGTCGGCACGCTCGTGCTGATGGGGCTCGCCTGGCTTCCGCACGCTACCCGGCGCGTGGCGCTCTTCTACGCGCTGGTGACTGGGCTCTACTTCGCGCTGGCGTTCGAGACACCGATCTTCTTCGACCTCTATCGCGTGCTGCCGTTCGGCAGCAGCCTCCGGGAGCCGCACCGCTTCCTGTGGGTCGCGGCGTGTGCCGGCTGCGTGGTGACGGCGATCGGGGCGGAAGCCATCCTGCGGCCACAGCCCGGCGCACGACGACGGTCGCTCGCGCTGTTCGTCGTTCCCGTCGCGTTGGCCATCGCGTTCGGATTCTTATCACCGACCGGCATCGCCGCCCGCGAGGTCGGGCTCGTCGCCCTGGTCCTCGCGCTCGTGGGCGCGACCCTCCATCCGCGCGGCAGCGGGCTCGTGCGCGTCGGCCTGCCCGCGTTGCTCGCCGTCGAGCTGCTCGCGCAGAGCTCGCGGCAGGTGTTCGGCTACCTGCGCGACGACACGATGCTCATGCAGCACCGGGACGCCTTCCTCGCCGTTCGTGACCGCCAGACGCCGCAGGACCGGATGTATCTGATCCCCGGCACCGCCTCCGTCCGCTGGCAGGGCCTTCCCGACGGCCTTTTCCGGAAAGCGGCGCAGCTCTTCCGCGTCCCCTCGATCGTCGACTACGAGCCCGAGACCTCCGACCGGTACGCCCAGATGCTCGTCTACATGATGGAGGGGCGGCCGATGACGACGATCAACCAGTTCCTCTACGAGCTCCGCGTGGTGCCGGCGAGCCAGCGGCTCTTCGACCTCGTGGCCGCGCGTTTCGTCGTGATCGATGCCGCCCGCGCGGCGCAGCTCGGGTGGCCGAGCGGCCCGGACTTCCCCGTCCGCTGGCAGCACGACGGGCAGCGGGTCTACGAGAACCTGCGCGCGCTCCCGCGCGCGTTCTACGTGCCGCAGGTGCGGGTCGTGGGTGAACCGGCCGCGGTGCTCGACGCGCTCGCCGCGGGCGACGACGATCCACGGCGCATCGCGCTCGTCGAAGGCGCGCCGCCGGCGCTGCGCGGGTCGCCCGGCGGGACGGGCCACGCCGAGTTCATCGACGACGGCGCGGAGTCGGTGCGTCTCCGCGTCGACGCCACCGCCGCCGGATACCTCATGCTGACCGACCAGGACTACCCGGGCTGGGAGGCCACCGTGAACGGCGAGCCGGCACCGATCCGCCGCGCCGACTTCGCGTTCCGGGTCGTCCCCGTGCCCGCCGGGACGTCCGAGGTGGAGTTCCGCTACCGACCGCGGAGCCTCGTCTGGGGCGCGCTCGTGTCCTCGGCGACGGCCGCGGCACTGGCGGCCGCGTGGCGGCGTCAGCACCGCTTGCGGAGGACGGCGTAGGCGCCGCAAGCGCGCAGCCGGGGATCGGCGAGGGCCTCCTCCTCAGCGCGCAGCAGCCGCCCGAGCAGCGCGGGTTCCTCGCGCTCCAGCGCGGGCAGGTCGAGCAGCAGGAACAGCGGGAACAGGGCCCCCGCCCTGCCCTCGTGCACGACGTCGAAGCGCGCCCGCGCCACCTCCAGGATCTCATCGGAGCGGACGGCGCAGAACGGGCTGAGGAACGGCGGCGGGCCCGTCACGTCCGCCGTGCCGCCGCACCGGTAGCGCGGCGGCAGGTCGCGCAGCAACGCGTTGATCCGGGCGAGACGCTCCGGAGCGAACTGCATGCGCCGCTCGCCGACGTAGTCGTGGATCGCGAACAGCCCGCCGTCGCGCAACGCGCGCTCGACCTCGGCGAACAGCGATTCGAGGTTCACGACGTGGTGCAGGCAGCCGCTCGACCAGATCACGTCGTAGCGCGCCGCCGGAAGCTGGACGAAGTTCAGATCGGCCTGGATGAAGCGCACGCGGCCGCGGTCGGTCATGCCCGCGCGGACGCGGCGCAGGACGGCCGGCGTGAGGTCGTAGACGTCGAGCTCCTCGCTCGACCCGCGCCCCCACCAGGCCGCCTCGTACCCGCCCGCGTCGCAGCCGAGCACGGCCGCGGTGCCGAACGGGCCGCGCGCGGCAAGATCGTCCAGCCACGAGCGGTCCGGCGAGCCCGTGTAGCGGGCGTCGTCGAGCCGCTCCGCCGCGCGGAAGACGCCGTGCAGCCCGGGGTTGAAGAACCTCGTCCAGTGCTCGGCCTCGGCGCGAATCTTCCACTGGTACGCCGGATCGACGGCGCGCACCCGCGTCTCGTCCCGCGGCCGCGCGACGGGCCGTGGCCGGGGGCGCCAGACCGTGAAGACGTAGTCCGCGAGTGCCGGCACGTGGCAGGCGAGGCGGTCGAGCCGCTCGACCACCTGCCGGGCGCGGTGCTCCGACAGCCGGTGATCGACGACGTTCGCCCAGCCGGGCAAGCCCCAGCCGAGCGAGACGCCCACCGCGCGGTCGAGCTCGAGATACTGCTCGCAGACGCGCCGCAGGACGCCCAAGGTGCACTCGAAGCTGTGCTCGATCGGCACGGGAGTGTCCCAGACCATCCGCTCGTCCGGACGCGCGAGGCCGATCCGGCGCGCCCAGCGGTAGAACAAGCGCGCGGCCCGCGCGGCAAGCCCGCCGTAGTTGACGAAGCTGATCACGAGCCGGCCGTCGGGCTTCAGCACCCGCGTCATCTCCCGGATGCCGGCGTCGGGGCCCGCGAGGTGGTCGATCGCGGAGTCGATCAGGATGCGGTCGAACGTCGCGTCGTGGAACGGCAGCGTCTCGGCGATGCCGCGGACGAGCGTGATGCGCGCGCCGAGCTCGGCGCGGTGCGCGGCCGCGCGCGCGAGCATCGCCCACGACGGCTCGACGACGAAAGTCTCGAGGCCGCGATGACTCAGCCGGCAGGCATGGAGTGCCTCGGCGGCGGCGACCTCGAGCACGGGGCCGCTGGCGCCCTCGGCAGTGATCTCGACCGCAAGTTCGGCTATCCGTCCGAGGAGGAACCGGGTGTCGAAGCTCGTCGGCCATCCCTCGAGCCCCGCGCTATCCCAGTCGCGCTGGATGTCGAAGCACGGCGCGGACATCTAGTGCGGCTCCGTCTTGCTCCCGCGAGCCGGGGCGGGGGCCTGAGCGAACGAGCAGGGTGTCGCGCCCCCGGCCCTCCGTCCCCCGCACATGGCACCAACGCCGCTCCGGGGGCGCCAAGGGACCCGCGAGAGAGCGAAGGCCCCCGCCCCGGCTCGCGCAATACCCCAACGAAGTCGGAGCCGCACTAGCCGCTCTGCGCCGCGGCGAGGAACCGACGGAACGCGTCGGTCTTCTCGATCTCGTCCGCGACTCCGGCGGCGATGATGGCCTGGCCATCCTTGTTGGGATGGGTCTGCTCGGCCATCAGGAAGGGGCGACCGAACGTCTCGATCGGTCCAATCGCGTCGCCCTGGACCAGCAGCACCCGGTTCCCCATCGTCGACGGGATCGGCGGCAACGCCTGCAGCTCCGGCGTGTCGCCGTCGAAGAACATGTACTCGATCCGGCCGACGCTCGACGGCAGGTCGACCGTGGTCGTGAAGACGCCGTCGCCCGCCGCCTGGTCGCCGTGCGTACCGTCGTCGTACATGGCCGCAACGAAATCGAAATGCGACCCGGGGGTACCGTGATAGCCCTTGACCGACATCGTCGCCGACTGGCGCGGGGGAACGACGCGCAGGACGACGCGATGCGGTCCCGGTACGTCCGCCGCCGGCACCAGACCGAGCCGGATGGCGCGTTGCCGCGTGTCCGCGTCGTACAAGTCGGCGAAGCGGCGCACGAAATCGAGGAACGGGACACCGCTCCGCGCCGCCGCCGGCTGTGATCCCTTCACGGCGTCGGTCCGAATGAAGTCGAGGTTCATCACGAGCAACGGCACGCCCGCCGCTCGGGTGCGCTCGGCGAGCTCGGTCACCGCGTCGCGGATGTCCGTGAGCGACAGCCGGTGGCACATGTCCGCCTCGCGCATCTGCCGGCGGCACCCCGCACTCACGCTGATGTCGCGCAGGCGTGCCGGGATGATCTGCTCGACGAAGCGGTACGTGTTGGTGCGGAGGAGCGCGGCCTCGAGTCGGAGGAGACGGCGGACGACGGGGCGGTCGACGTGTCCGAGGCGCTCGGCGTCGGTGTTCTTGGCGGGCAAGAACCGGTCGTTGGTACCGTGCGCCGCGACCACCACGTTCGGGTGCAGCGCGCCCCCGTGGACCTCGAAGAACCGCAGCCCCTGGAGCCACGACCAGCCGGACACACCGGCGTTCACCACCTCGATCGACCGGCCCGGATGGCGTTCGCGGAGCAGCCGCTCGAGCTGCCGCGGGTAAGCGTCGTCCTGGTCGACGTTGAACCCGAACGTGACCGAGTCGCCGATGCAGAGCACGCGGAACGCGCCGTCGTCGGCACGCGTGAACTGCCGCTCGGGCCCGCGGTAGCCCTCCGAGTCGTTGTCGATGGTCCACGTGTCGTCCCGGCCGAACGGCTGCGGGTTCACCGGCTGCGTCTTGTGTGCCAGCGGCTCGTTTCGCCAGAGAAGGAAGACGTCCGTCACGAGCGGGCTCGGGTTGACGGCGGGATAGGTCTCGAGGACCTTGATCATCGTCTCGACCGAGTCGCCCTCCCCCGCCGTCCGCTTGAGCCACTCCATGTTCCGCTCGAGGCGCGTACCCTGGTGGACGAAGCGCCCGCAGACGTACTCGACGGCGGCCAGCAGACCCGCGAGCACCACGATCCCGGCGACGAGCTGGAGCGCGAACCCCGCTTTCGGCCCGATCCGCGGGGTCGCGGGAATCTCCGGAGCGAGCGTCCCTCTCATCGTGCCGGGATGCCGGCGGCGGCTCGGCGCACGGGCGCCTCGGTCAAGCGACGCGCCGCATCGAAGCGCAGCGCCGTTCCCATCGCAACGAGCGCGACGGTGTACGCCAGCGTCCCCGTGAGGAGCGTCGCCGTGAAGCCCAGGCGGCTCCCAATGAAGACCGCCAGCACCGTGGCCACCACGGACGTGGCGCCATTCAGGCCCCAGGCCCACGGCACCAGCCCGGCATTCCGCGCCGCGACGATCGCGATGCCGAGCGGGTAACACATCCCGAGGACGAGCCCGATGGGCGCCAGTGCGACGGCTCCGACGACGACCTTCGCGGCCATCGGCGCGGCGAGGAAGCGGCCGGTCACGGCGGCAAACCCGTACGCATACAGCAACGAGGCGGCGACGGCCGCGCCGACCGCTCGCGGCAGCGCGCGCGCGGGCGCGCCGAGCCGGCCGCTCGCGAGACTCCCGAGACCGGTCCAGAAGAGCAGCGAGCCGAGTCCGACGGCCAGGGCGTAGCTCGGGTAGCCGATGAGAAGCATGAGACGCTGGAGGAGCGGCACCTCGATCGCCATGAAGCCGTAGCCGAGAAAGACGAAGTACAGCAGCATGGGAATGACCGTCGTCCGATCGGCCGCGCGCAGCGTCGACCGCGCGCCGAGGAGAAGTGGGCCGACGAAGAAGACAATCGCCATCGCGCTCACGACCGCGATCAGGAGGCGCATCAGCACATACGCGTCGTTCCACATGCGCAGGTGGCCGAACGAGTCCTGCCCGACATCGCGAACCCGGCGGCGGAGCAAGTTGAAGAAGAACGGTCGGTCGTCGGTCGGCGGATCGATCCGGAACTCCTGCGTTCGGTAGAACGGCGCGGGATCGGGCGCGGCCAGGAGCCCTGCGATGGCCGCATCCTCGGAGAGCGCCGTCCCAGGCGCATGGATGATCCGCATGCCCTTCTCGCTCGCGAGCTGCTGGACGCGCGTCACCTCCGAAGCGGTGAACGGCGTGCGCTTGGCAAGGACGGTGGCGCTGACGCCTTGCGCGACGACGACCAGGTGCGCCGGAAAATCGCGCACGCCCTCGGCCTCCCAGGCGGCGCGCGCCATGCCGGCCAGCCGCTCGATCTCCACCGGGTATTGCGGCGTGTACAACCGCGTCACGCTCAGGAGACCGCGCGGGCGAAGGTGACGGAAGTACTCGCGGAAGGCCTCCGTCGTGTAGAGATAGTTCTCGGCGAACACTACGCCGCCCGCGGCGCCCGCGGCGAACGTGTCCACCAGGCTCAGCTGAAGGACGTCGAACGTGTCGGCGAGGTGGGCGAGCGTGCTGCGTCCCTCGCCGGTGAGCACTCGCACCCGAGGCCTCGTATAGGGGCGGCCGGAGTAGTCGGCGTAGCGCTCCTCGACCATATCGCGCATCAGCGGATTGATCTCGATCCCGAGAATGGAGCGCGATTTGAAGACGAGCGCCGCGAGGATGTCCCGGCCGCCGCCGGTGCCGATGATCAGGACATCGCCGCGCGGCCGGAGGTGGTACGCGGCGTAGATCGTGCTGTCGCGCATGAACCCGAGCGGCGCGAGCGTGCGGTTCCAGTTCAGCATCGGCGTCCACGCCGTGCCGTCGATGTCGATCCACCGCACGCCGGGCACCGGCCGCGTCGCCGGGCGTCCGGTGCTCATGGTGCCGAGCGCGTCGACCGCGCTGGTGAAGACGGACACCCGCGAGAAGGCGTTCCACGCCTCCGAGTCGGCATAGAAGCCCTGCCAGCCTTTCACGTAACGCATGCGGAACGCATCACTGCCGAACCCGACGACGAGCAGGACGCCGGCGGCAAGCGCCGCCGCGACTGTAGCGAACCGCGGCGACGCGAGGACGAGGGCGGCGACGGTCGCCACGGCGCACACCACCAGCGGGACGAGCGGTGCTGGCACCATCCCGAGCACCGCGACGGCCGCCCCGCAGCCAAGGGCAGCGCCGAGCAGGTCAGCCGCGTACAGCGTGGCCATCCGGCGCGCGAAGTGCGTCATCAGGATCGCGATGCAGAGTCCCGCGCAGAGGAACGGCACCGCGAGGACGATGTACGCGGCGCTCAGGGTGACGAATCCGGCCCACGAGAGCGCCTGCACGACGTGCAGATGGAGAAAGGCGAAGTCGGCGACCGCCGCCGCCACGCCGAAGCACGCGAGGTACGCGACGGCCTGACGGTCCACTCGATCTGCCCGGAATGCGTTCGGCAACAGGAAGACGAGCAAGCCGCCGAGACCAATGCCGAACATCGCGACGGAGATCGCGACGAAAGCGTAATGGCTCGGGAGCGCCACGGACAGGACACGCGCCGTGGCGAGCTCCTGGATCATCAGGCACGCGCTCACCACGAACAGCGCGGCGTAGTGACGGGGGCGGGGTTCCAGGGGTGAACCCGGTCGCTCGGCGCCCAGTGGCGTCAGCGGGCCAGCGCCGCCGGGCGACCTCCGGCGTTGGCCGCGGCGGGCGGCACCGGCCGGCGGTTCCAGAAGTAGTTGAAGCAGTCGTTCGTCGAGTACCCGACCTGGAACGTCTCGCGCGTGCCGCCGGCGGCGACGTGCTGCCCGTAGTTCTCCCAGATCTTCGTGATCGGGCACTCGTAGCAGGCGAGCTGCTGCTCGTCCGGCGAGCCGGTGCGCGAGCGGAAGAAGCGACGCGACGCGCGGAACTTGGGGTTGTTCCAGATCTCGCGGAAACTGCGCGCGCCGGGAGCGCCGCGTTCCGCAGGAAGCGCGCCCATGTCGTCCTCGTGGAAGAACGTCCCGCAGCAGGGGGCGACGCCACCGTCGTTGTTGATCACGGCCTGCGTCCACAGGAACGGGCAGCGGTGCGGCGTCGGGTCGGCGTAGTACCGGAACTTGCCCTCGGTGTCCCACTCGCTGCCGACGACCCACCCCTTGTCCACCGCGATGTCCATCTCGAGCTCGTGGGCGAGCGCGCGCGCCTGCTCGATGTCCTCGGTGTTGTGGCGGAAGACGTGGAACTCCCAGACGAGGCGCGGCGTGGCGGAGCCGAGGCGCCGCTTGGCGTCGCGCACGGCCCGGCAGTTCTCGAGGACGGTCGCGAGCTTTCCGCGCCGGCGGTACTGCTCGTAGCTCTCCTGCCGCGCACCGTCGATCGAGACCCCGAGCACCGAGAGGCCCGAGGACACGAGCCGCTCGGCGCGCGCTGCGTCGAACGGGAAGCTGAAGTTCGTGCTCACCGTCGTGTGCGCGCCGGCGGCGCTCGCCTCCTCGATCATCGGGAAGATGTGCTTGGCGAGCAGCGGCTCGCCCCAGTTGTAGAACTCGACCTCGAGGAGGTACGGGGCGAGCTCGGCCAGGACCTGCCGGTAGAGATCCAGGCTCAGGTGCGACCGGGGACGGCCGAGGTCGCCGGCGCCCGTGAAGCAGGCGGGGCAACCCAGGTTGCAGATGTTCGTCGCCTCGACGGTGAGCTTGGTCGGACGGCTCCAGAGCCGGGTGCGACCGCGCGCGCTCTCCCAGCGCGCCAGGTACAGGTTCAGGACGCGGCGCGCCGTGAAGCGCGTGCCCGCATATTCCGGGAGCTGGAGGTTCTGCCGCAGCTCGGCGTATCGTGGGTGCGTGGTGATCCGGCGGAGCAGTCGTCGTACCATGGGTGCCGTGGCGGGCTCCGGCAGGTTAGCCCGCGCTCGGAAGCGTTCGCAAGCTCGAAGATGGCCTACAAGATCTACCTCCTCGACAACCTGAGTCCGATCGAGTGGAGCCAGGCGGTGTGGCGGCTCGAGGGTGCGGTCCCGACGAGCGAGGACTGCGACCGGGAGCTGATCCACGATGTGATGCTGCGTCATTTGCCGCAGGACGGGTTGATCGCCGACGCCGGCTGCGGCGCCGGCCGCTGGCCGATCCATCTCCGCCGGCTCGGCTACCGGGTGGTCGGTATCGACATCAGCCCCGAAGCCGGTCGGGCGGCGCGCACCGAGGACCCCGGGCTGCCGATCACCGTCGGCGACGTGCGCCGGGTGCCGCTGAAGGACGGCTGCGTGGACGCCGTCCTCTCGCTCGGCGTCGTCGAGCCAACCTCTTCCGGCGCGTGCTGGTGAACCGGCTGCAGAGCTGGGTGACGTGGCGGCGGAGGCGCGCGCTCATGCGGCTCGGGTTCGTCGAGTACCGGTTCACCCGGCGTGAGGTGCGGGATTTCCTGCAGCGCACGGGCTTCCGGGTGCTCGCCGCGCACCCGAACGACTACCTGCCACCGAAGAACGTCGGAGTCTGGGTCGACTACCAGAACCTGTTCTTCAACCCGTTTCAGCGGCGCGCGCGCGAGGAGCTCTTCGTGCTGGCGGGGATGAAGGGCAAGATCGCCGCCGGAGTGACCCGCTGGGTCCCGTGGCTCCTGTGCGGCGAGGTGACGTTCGTCGCCCGCGCCGGGTGAACCTCCCTTACGGGCGCTGCAGCCAGTCCTGAAGCCACACCATCGCCTCGTTCCCCTCCTGCGCGCCGACGCCGTGGCCGGGCTCCGCGACGCGCACGTACCGGAAGCGCTCCGGTGCCCCGGCACGCTCGTACGCGCGCGCCAGCGCCTTCGCGGTCGCGTCCGCGCACGATATCGGGATCAGCGGGTCGTCGATCCGGTTGACCATCAGCAGGGCGGCGTGGACGATGCGCTGCGGATGGCGGACCACCTCGTGCTGCGCGATCCAGCGGGCATACGGCGGGTCGAGCTCGAGGGGCTTTCCGTTCATGCCCATCGACGACCGGCGGAGAAACTCGTGATAGTCACCGCACGCCGCAATCGCCACCGCGACCCGGATTCGCCGATCCCGGGCCGTCGCCTCCAGCGTGATGAACCCGTTCGTCGAGCTGCCGACCATCCCGATGCGGTGGGGATCGACCTCGGGCAGGCTCTGGACCCAGTCGAGGATCATCGGCACGTAGTCGTCCGCCGTGGCGGCGATCTCGCGCAGGTACGTCTCGCCGAGCCGCGATGCCGAGCGCGACGCGAGCACCCATTTGCCGACCGTGAGCTCGGCAGGCGCAGCGGGCGGCTCAGGGCGCTTGAGGACGTTCCCGTTGATGCTGTACGTGACGGAGACGAACCCGGCACCCACCAGCTGGTGCGTGTCGCCGACGAGCGCGATCACAGCCGGCTTCGGCCCCGCCGGTGCGAGCGGGATGTCCGCGCGGACGGAGACCGCGCCGTCGGCGAGCCGCGTCTCCTTGACGAGGAACTCGGTCGGGAGCGGCGGCGGCGTGTACGGGCGTAGCGGCGCGGGTTTCGGCAGCGCGGCCCGGCACCCAGCCAGTACCAGGAACGCGGCGAGAACCGTCAGCGTGCGCATGGAACGTCGTATCCTACGGGGCGGGCGGACCAAGACGCCACGGCACCGCTGGGCGGGTGTCGTCGCGGCATTGCTGCTCCTCGCCGGCTGCGCGCCACGACCCTTGCTCGACCGCGCCATCCACGCCCGCGGAGGCCAGCTCCACGGGATCGTGATCCGCGCCGAGGCGCAGGTCCACACCGGCGCACCCGGACGGTGGCAGTGGACCCGCGCGTTCCTGACGCCGGATCGGTACGCATGGAAGATCGTGACCGCCGCCGAGCCGCACTACCACCTGTACGACGGCACGGCGGCGCGCTCCTTCATCGGCAGCGCGGAGGTCTCATCCGACGCGAGCCCGAATGCACCGTTGCGCTCGCACGCGCGCTGGATGGCGGTCACGAACCTCGACGGTCTTCATGCCCACGGCGTCGCCCTGGCACCGCTGCCCGCTTCGGAGTTGCCCGCCGGGGCCACGGAGGGCCTCGTCGCCACCCTTGCCGACGGCACCTGCTACCGGCTCGCCTTCGATGCACGGACGCTACTCGTCTGGGCGCAGGGGCCACTCGACTTCTCGCCCGTGGGCAAGGGCGACGCGGTCGTGCGCTTCGGCGATCACCGGCGGACGGGTGGCCTGCTCCTCCCTTTCATCACGTCGTACGCCCTCGGTGACGGACCGCTGGCCGACGAGAGGGCCCTCGCGATTTGCGTCGACCCGGCCCACCTCACGCCCGAATCGTTCACTGATCCCGCGCAGCTGCCCGATTGCCCATAAGCGTTTCGCACGACGTGTTTCGTATTTGCGGCTGCTGCACGGACGGCGGTATAGCGAGCCGTGCGCACGCGTTTCCGAGACCGGCGTCATTCGCTGTTGTCCCTCCTTCGCACCCGGCTGCTCACCGACGCGTACTGGCTGATGGCGTTCCGGATGTTCCTCAGCGTGCCGTCGTTTCCGGGCGCCCGTTACACCGCACGTCGGCTCGCAAACCTCTACCTCGGGCGCTTGGAGGTGTGGCGCGGACGGACACGACTCCGCAGCCGACCCATCAAGCTCAACGTCGAAGCAACGAACATTTGCAACCTCGAGTGTCCGGCCTGCTTCACTGGCGTCGGCCAGAACGGTCGCGCGCGGTCGCACATGAGCCTCGAGCTCTACCGAAAGCTGCTGGACGAGCTCGGGCCGTATCTCTTCCAGGTCGAGCTCCACAACTGGGGCGAGCCGCTGCTCGCCCGGCACCTCGTCCCGATGATCGAGGAAGCGCATCGTGCGGGCATCCAGACGACACTCAGCACGAACTTCAGCTTCCCGTTCACCGCGGAGCGCGCCGAGGCGATCGTTCGCGCCGGACTCGACGTCTTCGGCGTCTCGAT
>VBKG01000083.1 GCA_005879585.1 Deltaproteobacteria bacterium
ATGAGTCAGGGGAAGGATGGCCGGGAGGAGGAGGCGGGGATGGAGGCGGCGGAGCGGGAGACGGGCGAGGAGCTACCCGAGCGGTGGAGTGCGCGCGCGAAGACGGAGATCGTGCTGCGGCTCTTGAAGGGCGAGGAGCTCGGGACCGTGTCGCGCGAGACGCAGGTGCCGGTGCACGAGCTCGAGCGGTGGCGGCGGATCTTTCTCGAGGGCGCGGCGAACGGATTCAAGCGCCGGGATGCGCCGGCGGCCGAGCGCGAGCTCAAGCGGGTGCAGGCGAAGGTCGGCGAGCTCACGATGAAGCTCGAGATCGTGGAGTGGTTCCTGGAAAAAAAAGGCTACGGGGAGGAGTTGCGGAAGTTGAAGCGCTCCGGGGAGCTGTAAGCCCGGGGACTCACGAGCGGTACCCGGTGACGCTCCTCTGCGAGGCGCTGCACGCGCCGCGCTCGAGCGTCTACGCGGCCGGGGTCGCGACGTCGCCCGCGGACGGCGGGAAGCGCGGTCCGAAGACGGCACTCACGGACGACGAGCTGGTCGTGGAGATTCGCGCCGTCCTGGCGGCCTGCCCCTTCCACAGCGAGGGGCATCGCAAGGTGCACTTCCGGCTGCGCGCCAAGGAGATCCGCGTGGGGCGCAAGCGGGTGCTGCGCCTGATGCGCGCGCACCACCTGCTCGCGCCGAGTCGCCCGCGCCACGAGCATGGCGACCCGGCCCACGCGGGGACGATCATCACGACGCGTCCCGATGAGATGTGGGGGACGGACGCGACGCGCTTCTACACCGAGCGCGAGGGGTGGTGCTGGTTCTTCGGCGCGGTCGAGCACTACACGACCGAGGTGGTGGGCTGGCACGTGGCGAAGCTCGGCGATCGCTGGGCGGCGCTCGAGCCGATCCGGCAAGGGATGACGATGGCCTTCGGCACGATCGCCCCGAAGGTCGCCCTCGGGGTGGCGCTCCGCCACGACTGGGGCAGTCAGTACACGGCGAACACCTTCGTCAACGAGATCAAGTGCTGGGGCTTCACGGACACGCCGGCGTTCGTCGGCGAGCCGGAGTGCAACGGGTGCGCGGAGCGGTTCATGCGGACGCTCAAGGAGCAGTGTCTCTACCTGCACCAGTTCCGCGACCTGGAGGAGGCGCGCCAGATCATCGGCGCGTTCATCGAGCGGTACAACGCGGAGTGGATCGTGGAGCGTCTGGGATACCGGACGCCTGCCCAGGCCCGCCGTGATGCACTTCAGGAGGCCGCGTGAGGGGGTACCTGAGTATCGTCCCAGTCGCGTTGCGTGGCTCTACGACGCTCTACATGCGTCGCGATTCGGGCGATCGGGTCGACTCGTCGTTAAGCGGCTCTCGTGTCCAAGGAACCGGGCGCGGTACAGCCTTGGTGCAAACACCTTCCCCGGCGATCGCCAGCCTTGCTTTCCCGGAGCCCGCGTGATGAGAATTCTGCGGCGGGTCGCAGACCCGTCCAGTAGTCGCCGGGTGGAGGTTGTGCTGATGGGTATGTCGCGACGAGACGTTCTCAAGGCCGGGACCTTGGCGGCCTTCTCTGCCGGGCTTCCCCTGGTCGGGATCCGGGCCGCCGCCGGGAGTCGACTGCCGGCACCACGTGCGGCCGCCGAGCTTCCCGTGGATTTGTTCCGTGGCCTCGACGGGCTGACGATGGCAATGTTCTCGGGGTGCCTGAACACGCGGTTCCGTATCCGCCCGTTCCGGCGCAGCCGGGTGGGAGTGACGCTCGTCGCGGTCGAGGATCGTGGGTCCCGGCCGGGAGGCGAGTGTTTCGGCCTCATCTTCCGGGGCGGCCGACCCCACCGCCCGCTCGCGCAGGACACGTACGCGATCGAGCATCCCGTCCTCGGGGCGTTCGCGCTCTTCGTCGTTCCGATGACCAGCGACGGATCCGGCAACTACTACGAGGCCGTGATCAACCGCCTGGCGGCATGACGCTCGATACCCTCAGCCCGGGCGCATTCAGCGAGTGCATCGGGCAGACGTTCCGCCTCCATCTCGATCCGTTGGGGTGGGTCGAGGCGGAGCTGATCGACGTGACGCCAGCCGGGAGCCGGACCGTCGAGGCAGCGCGCGCCGTCGGGCGGCGCGAACCCTTCTCGATCGTGCTACGGGCGCCGGGTGACCGGCTCGCCCCGCAACGAACCTACACCCTCGAGAACGAGCGGCTCGGTCGGCTCGACGTGTTCCTGGTCCCGATCGGTCCCGACGCGCTCGGGATGCGTTACGAGGCGGTGTTCGGTTAGCCCTCGGACGGCGGGGCACTCGCGGTTCCCCGGAGCCGCGCGGGCGACCGCTCGAGCAGGAAGTAGACGCCCGTGTCCCCGACCCGCTGGAAGCCGAGCCGGGCATAGAGGCGCAACGCCGGGTTGAAGCGCTCGACGTGGATGCGCACCGGCTTGCCGGCCTGCGTCGCCTCGTCGAGCAACCCGTGCAGGAGCGTGCCGCCGACGCCGGCCCCCCGGTGCTCCGGCAGGAGTGCGATGTCGATGATCCGGAGCTCCTCATCGCGATGATCGACGTAGAGGCGCCCCGCCGGCCGGCCGTCGAGCAGGATCACCTGGAAGACGGCGCCGGGGAACTGCTCCCGGTAGTATCGATCCTGCACGTCGAACTGCATCGCCAGGAAGGCACGCTTCTGCTCGTCGCTCCAGGGCACCGGTGCGAGCTCCTCGGTCCGCGTGCTGGCGTAGACGCGGAAGAGGAACGCGATGTCCTCGGGACCTGCTGGTCTGAGGGCGAGCGCATGCTCCACGGGCGCGGCCTGCTAGCTCCGGGGCGGGAAGATGCCCTGGAGGGCGATGCAGAAGTTCAGCACCAGATAGGGCTGCCGGTTGTTGTGCGGCTGGCTACCACCCTGTACCGGCAGCGCCGCGTTGGCCATGGCGACCAGGTTCTGCGCGGTCCCCGTCTGATAGGCGCCGGCCGACTTCGCGAACGACATCCCTCCGGGGGTGGGCGTGTCCGCGAGCGTGCTGCTGGCGGCGACGGCGTGGGTGTGCGCCGGCATCTCCGCTTCGAGGAGCGTCACCGTCTCGCTGCCGCCGGTTTCGCCGAGATCCCTGAGCGACAGGCCCGGGCCCTGTCCGGGATGCATCGGCGACCGGTCCTGGAGGTCGGGAAGCGCGAACGTGGATCTCCCGTCTCCGCCGTACGTCGTCCCGAGGAGGGAGAAGAGGGCCGTGTTCTGACTGATGGGCATGAGCTGCCCGTCACACAGCGCCCACCCCGAGGGGGCGAAGTTGAACCCGAACATCCGGATCTCGGCGACGAATGGCTCGGACATGACTACCTCACTGGGACGGGAAGACCCCGAACAGGGAAATGATGAAGCTGACACACAGGAACGGCATCACGTTGCCGTGCGGCTGGCTGCTGCCTCGGGACGACACCGCACTCGCGGCCAGGGTGACGTCGGGAGGATCCGCTACGTACAGGTCCGTCGCGCGCGTCTGGGCGGGCACCTTCCCGAGCGGATTCGGGTCGACCGCCACGCCCGGGGCGGCCATCAACGGATGGGTATGGACCGGCAGCTGCGCGGCGGTGAGTGTCACCTCCTCCGTCCCGGCCAGCTCGCCGATGACGTGCCCCTGCCCCGTGTGCACGGGCAGACGACCGCGCAGGTCCGGAAGCGCGAACGTGGTCTGGCCATCCCCACCGTAGGTGGTGCCGATCAAGTTGAACAACGTGTCGTTCTCCGCAATCGCCAGCAGCTGCCCCTCACAGAACATCCAGCCTTGCGGGGCGAAGTTGCCCGCGAACATCCGGATCTCGCCGACGAAGGGACTCGACATCTGGTCCTCCTAGTTCCGCGACGGGAAGATGCCCTGCAGCGCGACGCAGAAGTTCAGGACGAGGTACGGCTGCAGGTTCGTGTGCGCCTGCCCGCCCCCCACGTTGGCGACCGTCCCCGCGCGCATCGCCTGCAGGCTCGCCGGAGGAGGTAGGTACGGCTGGTCCCGGCGGCGGGCCAGCACGTGTCCCTGGGCCACCGCGGAGTCTCCATCCGTCGACGACGCC